>JAKDMV010000147.1 GCA_030452125.1 Micrococcaceae bacterium | reverse complement strand
GGAATGAGAAACTGAGTCTTCGCTGCTTTCCCCCCAACTTTGCAACAGCACCGATCTGGGGCACCTGTGCTGCCACTACGCGATCAGGACACTGATGGCCGATACCGCCACCGCCACTGATCACCGGTGTCCTGGGCGTGGGCGGAAGAATCCGCGGTTGATCAAGCGGAAAATATCGAAGTGGCCGGTGAAACGATCCCATCATCATGGTCAGCCACTCGATCCCGTGATCACCGTCATCCCACCACTAACTTAACGGTATTGGGTGTAACCCCTCCACTGCACCCTTGTGGACGGGTTTTTCATGGGATATATTCAGGTTTCGGATAAGTCAGCCTTGCCTAACCAGGCCATGTCCCGGTGGGGCAGGCACTCTGCGGAGAAGCGGCTGGCCTGTCCTCCAATTTTACCGATGGAAGAGGTTCGCGTGGGAGATCCCTGGAAGATTTATGATGAGCTGATCGAGGGGGTCTCCCCGGAACCGACGGTTGCCGCCGCCTCCGTGGGGCTGCGCTGGTCGAGGATCCTGTCCTCCGAGGGTGGTCTGGGAATGGGCCTGACCTTCGGTGAGCAGTCCCGCCCGCCACTGTTCGAGGCGCCCAGTTTCGTCGGTGCCCCGCTGCGTGAGGTCGCCGCCCTGGTGAAGAGCTGGAATTTCGCGGAGGCCGCACTCGGACTGGCAGCTCTCAACGCCTGGTACTCCCAGCCGGAGACCGCGGCGAAGAACGGCTTCGTGTCCAGCGACGTCAACCTGTGGCAGCAGGTCTTCCACCCCTACTCTGAGGCGGTGGCGGGCAAGAAGGTCTCCGTCATCGGACACTTCCCCTTCGCCCCGGAGCCGCTCGCGCAGGCCGCGGAACTGCGCATGCTCGAGCGCAACACGAAGCCGGGGGACTACCCGGATCCGGCCGCCGAATATCTGCTCCCCGACAGTGACTTCGTGTTCATCTCCAGTTCCGCCTTCGTGAACAAGACGATGCCCCGGCTGCTGGAACTCTCCCACAATGCCACCACGGTTCTCGTCGGCCCCTCCACCACCCTGAGCCCGACGCTTTTCAAGCACGGCGCGGATGTGCTCACCGGTTTCGTCGCCAAGGATCCCGAGCAGCTTTTCGACGCCGTCGGCAACGTCACCCTCTCCGGCATGTACGACCACGGCCAGCGGGTCCAGCAGCAGGCCTGAGACCTCTCCCTCCTCAGAAACCAAGGAAAATGACATGAAGTTCAAGATGAAGCACGTCGCTGCACTGACACTGGGTGGGGCTCTGCTCCTGGCCGGCTGCTCCGATGCCGGCACCACCTCCAACGGCACCACAGAACCCACCACGACGGCCGCCCAGGTGGCGGAGACCCGCACCGTCACCGATCACTCCGGTGCGGAAGTCACCATCCCCGCGGAGATCAACGGCGTCGCCTTCGAGCAGATCCCCCTGCTGTCCACCTACGTCGCCTATTTCGACGGTGAAGCGCCCAACGTGGTCGCCACCTCCGAGCGGCTGATCAACATGATGGACGAGACCATCCTCGCCGACATCGCCCCGGAGGCACTGGAGGTGGACACCTCCTTCGACAAGCAGGGCACCATCAACGCCGAGACCCTGCTGGACATCGGTCCTGACCTGGTCTTCAACAACGCCCACAACCAGGACAACCGCAGCGCCATGGAGGCCGTGGGCCTGGATGTCGTCGGCTTCGACACCCGCGGAACCCCCACCGACACCTACGTGAAGTGGCTGCGCCTGCTCGAGGACGTCTACGGCGAACCCGGCAAGATGGACGACAAGATCGCCTACGGCGGCGAGCTTATCGACGACGCCGAGGCACGCGTCGCCGCAGTCCCCGAGGACGAGAAGCGCACTGCGCTGGTGGTCATGCAGACCAACCAGGGTATGCTCGCCGTCGCCGGCGGCCAGGACGGCTGGTTCACGGACGGCTGGGCCGAGAGCATGAACTTCATCAACGCCACCGCCGATTCCGAGCAGGGCCAGATACCGGTCAACGCCGAGCAGCTCCTGGCCTGGGACCCGGACGTCATTTTCGTCACTGGCAAGGGACAGAGCTCCATGACCGCCGCCGAGATCCTCAACAACGAGATCGAGGGCATCGATCTCTCCGGTCTCAGCGCCGTCCAGAACGGTGAGGTCTACTCCACGGAACTGGGCATGTGGAACTGGTTCACCCCCAACCCGGCCGCACCCGTCGTGGCCAACTGGCTCGGCTCGCGTCTGTACCCGGAGCAGTTCGAGGACGTCGACCTGGTTCAGATGACGCAGGACTACTACGCGCAGATGTACGGCCACGAGGTCGACGAGGACCGTGCGGCCCAAATCATTGATCCCGATGCCGACCTACGCTGAGACCAGCCCGGTTGAACAGACCGGAGTGGCTGCCCCACCAGTCGTCGGACGCCGCAGACCCGCGGCGGGGCGGGGATGGGCGGAGTCTTTCGTCGTCTCCGGCAGGCTGCGGGTCTGGTTCGTCCTCGCGCTGTGGGGTCTGCTCATCGCCTGCGCACTGATCTCCGTCATGGCCGGGCGCTACAGCATCAGCCTGCCGGAGATCCTCCGCGCCCTCGGTGACTCTGTGAGCGGTCAGGAATTCACCGATGACCGCGTCGGCTCCGTGCTCTTCGGCGTCCGCTTCCCGCGGACTGTCCTGGCGATCTTCGTCGGCGCCGGACTCGCCGTGGCAGGTGCCGCCTTCCAGTCGGTGTTCTCCAACCCGTTGGCCACCCCGGACACCCTGGGTGTCTCGGCGGGTACCTCCGTCGGTGCGGTGCTCGCCCTCATCTTCAGCTGGAATCTGCTGGGCGTGCAGGCCCTGGCCCTGCTCTTCGGCCTGTTGGCCATGGCGGTCACCGTCAGCATTGCGCGGCACCGGGGGAAGACCTCCATCGTCATGCTCGTGCTGGCCGGCGTCATCGTCTCCGCGATCGCCAACGCGGTCATCTCCATGCTCAAGCTCATGGCGGACCCGACCTCCAAACTCCCGGAGATCACCTACTGGCTCATGGGCTCTCTGGCGGGCGTCTCCTTCAGCTCCATCGCCCTGGGCGTGCCGCTCATCGTGCTGGGCACCCTGGGTATCTACCTGCTGCGCTGGCGCCTCAACGTGCTGGCCCTGTCGGAGGATGAGGCACGCGCGGCGGGGCTGAACATCCGGGTGCTGCGTCCCCTGGTCATCGCGTGTGCCACGCTCATCACCGCCTCGGTGGTGTCCATGTGCGGGCAGGTGGGCTGGATCGGCCTGCTCGTCCCGCACTGCGCCCGCATGCTCGTGGGCAACAACAACCGCCTGGTCATCCCGGTTTCCCTGCTGCTGGGCGCGGCCATGATGCTGCTCATCGACACCCTGGCACGCACCATGACGGCCTCCGAGATCCCGATCTCCGTGCTCACCGCGCTCATCGGTGCGCCCATGTTCATCCTGCTGCTGCGCAAGACCGGAGGTAACTGGTCGTGACTCTCCAGGTCAAGGACGGAACCTTCCGCTACCCGCTGAGCCGGGAACCCATCCTCGAGGACATCAACTTTCACGTGGAACCCGGCGAGCTGCTGGCCATCCTCGGTCCCAACGGCGCCGGGAAGACCACCCTCATGCGCACCATGACCGGCCTGCAGCAGTGGAGCAGCGGCCACACCGAGATCGACGGGGTGAACCTGAAGGACATGAGCCCCCGGGAGATCGGGCGGACCATCGCCTACGTCCCGCAGGCCCGATCCGTGGTGAGCCTCTCCCTGTCGGGGCTGGACATGGTCACCATCGGCCGCGCCGCGCACCTGGGCATGATCGCCCAGCCCGGCCCGGCGGAGGAATCCATGGCGTGGGAGACGCTGGCGTCGATAGGCGCGGACCACCTGGCGGACATGCCCTGCGGGAACATGTCCGGCGGACAGTTCCAGATGATCCTCATCGCCCGCGCGCTCGTCGCGGAACCGAGGATCATGGTTCTCGACGAGCCGGAGACCGGCCTGGACTTCCACAACCAGATGGTGGTGCTCAACCTCCTGCAGCACCTCGTGCGCGAGAAGAACCTGGTGGTCGTGATGAACACCCACTACCCGGCACACGCCATCCGCATCGCCGACAAGATCATCCTCATCGACCGCGTCCACCGCACCAGGTTCGGCCCGGTGGACGAGGTCATGACGGAGGAGAACCTCGGGGACATCTTCGACGTCGATCTGCGGATCTCCGACATCGAACATGGTGACCGGCGGGTGCCGACGGTCACGGCGATCGACGTGCGCCCGCGGTAGCCAGTGGCTCACCCGGCACACAGATCGCCGGGGAGAACACCGGACGGTGATCAGTGGCGGTGGCGGTATCGGCCATCAGTGTCCTGATCGCGTAGTGGCAGCACAGGTGCCCCCAGATCTCCTGGCGCACCAACTCCGGGGACTTCGACCGCAACACCATCCGTATGCCCTAATTTGCTTACTTTTTCCTTCTTCTGCTCCCAAGAGTGAATAGATTTGGGATTTCAGTTTATGTATTGCAGGATCTGGAATATCGCTAGCCCCGTTATTCGTATGGTCCGTTAGCTCCATTTGTAGCCACAACTGGTGCGGAAGGTCGCGACGAAGCGCAGCAATTCTCAATGCTCTTCTGACGCTAGCGGCGACTGTCACGCCAGGTTGATCAAATTCATCGGTGCTGTTGCAAAGTTGGGGGGAAAGCAGCGAAGACTCAGTTTCTCATTCC
>JAKDMV010000146.1 GCA_030452125.1 Micrococcaceae bacterium | reverse complement strand
GGAGGCGACCACGATCGAGGCCGTGGTGACCGTGGTGAAGCCGGCCACCAGCATGGGGGTCACCAATTCGTCGAAGATCGCAGTGCGTTCGCGCTCGTCCCGGCCCACCGAACGGGACACCTCCTGGCAGAGCATGAAGTCCCCGGGGAAGCCGAAGAGCGCCGTCAACGCGATCGGCATGCCCTTGAGCGGATCCCATTTGAAGATCTTGGAGGCCAACCAACCGCCGAGCATGATGCCCACCGCCCCGACGACCAGAATGAGGATCGCCGGGCCGATGGTGGCCTTCACGGTTGCGAAGGTCACCGTGCTGATCGAGGCCATGATGACCACGATGACGGCAATGAGCCCGAAGCCGAAGGCGTTGGCCTTCTCCATGGCCTTTTCGGGGAAGATCCCCAGCACCCGGCCGGCCAGGCCCAGCAGCAACGCCCAGACCCCGTAGTTCAACCCGGTCAACGCATCGAGCCACGTGGCCAGGCTGGCGGCAACGAACAGCAGGAACAACAGGATCGAGGGCTGCTGGTACTTCGCCGGCACCAGCTGGAAGCTGCGCCGCGGCGCCCGCTCCAGTACTGCCCCGGCCGCCACGGCAGGGTCGACCTCGCCGGCGTGCCCGGGCCCCGAGGTATCCATCCCGGTGGCCGGGACGTCGAAATCTCCGCGGTCGCGCATCTTGGTCGCATATTTGCGCAGCAGGACGTTGGCCAGCGGCAGCCCCACCAGGCTCTGCAGGCCCAGCACGATCGCCGCAACCGCAATCAGGGAGTCGAAACCGGCCTCGGTGAGCTTCTGTGTGGTGATCAGGTAGGCGATGAGCCCACCGGTGACCGGCCCCGTGCCGGCGACCGCCGTCGGATACCCCAGGATCGGGCTGAGCACCACCAGGATGAGGATCGCGCCGAACACGATCCCGGTCAACGCGATCAGGATCGCCTTGTATTGGGTCTTGATTTGTTGCAAGGGGATCAACGTGCCCATATGGGTGATCACCGCCCCGACCAGGACGGCCCCCACGGTGGTCAGTGCGGACTTCGGGATCAGGTCCGGCGGCAGCACCCCGCCCCATAAGAGCACCAGGTAGCCGGCCATGATCACTAGCAGCGAGGGCACCCACGCTTTGGTGATCAGGGACAGGAACTCGGCGAAGGCCAGCAGCGCCAGGATGATGGTGACGACGTAGACCGGTGATTCAAACATGGTGGCTCCCTGGCCGCGGTGGGCGCTAGTGCTGCTGCGTGGGGGCGGGACCGAACTGTTCGATCCCGTCCTGGAAGACCCGCTCGATCATCGAGTGCAGGTCCGTCAACTGATCGGTCGATTCCAGCTTCCCGTTCAGGACGACGGCGTCGGCTACATGGTGCTCGGCCAGCCGTCCCACCGAGGCCTCCGGGGTGATCAGTTCCCCGGCCACCGAGGTGGTGGAGGCCAGCACCTGTTGCAGCGACATCCCCGCTCCGGCGAGCAGGGCCAGTTCCTCGAGGTTCTCCCCGTGGACGCCTACGCCGGAGTCGGTGCCCATGCCGATCTTCACCCCGGCCTCGATAGCCCGGGAGACCGAGGCGAGGTGGTCGTCGTAGACGCGGTAGGCCTTGTCGATCACCACCTGGGACAGGCCGCTGGTGCCGGTTTCTGCCTTCTTGATCACCGCTGCCGGGGCGGCAAGCGTGGGCACCAGGTAGGCTCCGCGGTCCAGGAAGGCCTGGATGGTTTCGTCGTCGAGGTAGATGCCGTGTTCGATGGTCCGCACCCCGGCGTCGAGGGCATTGCGGATCCCTGCGGTGCCCTGGGCGTGGGACATGACGTATTTGCCCTGGGCCTCGGCCTCGGCCACCACGACCCGGATCTCCTCCGGACTGAACTGGGAGTGGCGCGGATCGTCGGCGGGGGAGAGGACGCCGCCGGTGGAGCAGATCTTGATCTGGTCGGCCCCGGCCCGCAGCATCTCCCGGGTGGTCTTGCGGACTTCCTCCACCCCGTCGGCGACCCCGCTGGGCCGGCCCGGGTGGGCGCCGAGGCCAGGATTGCAGACCCCCGAGGGCATCCACGAGTCACCATGCCCGCCGGTCTGGGACATGATCGAAATCGCCAGGCGCAGCCGCGGCCCCTTGATCAGCCCGCTGGCCTGGGCGACCTTGGCCCCCAGATCCGCCCCTCCGGCATCGCGGGCCGAGGTGATCCCCGCCCTCAAGGTGGCTTCGAGGTTACGCACCGATTCGTAGAACTGCAGCGAGAAGGGTTCGGCGAAGTTCTGTAGCGACCCGGGGTTGGAGGAGGTGGCATGGATATGCAGGTCGATCATCCCCGGCAGGACGGTCTTGCCGGTGCAGTCGATGACCGTGGCCGCAGCGTATTTCTCGGCGTCGCCGACCCCGGCTCCGACGGCGGCCACCAGACCGTCGACGAAGACGACGTCGGCCGGTGCGGGGAGGAAATCCCCGCCGTCGAACACATGGGCATTTTTGAAAACCGTGGATGCTGCGGGCATCGGGACCTCCTGGCCGTGGCGGGTGGCACCGCCTGTCGGCGGATGCGTGCTCCGACCTTAAACCCGGCCCCGGGGCTTCACCAATAATTGTGTGAGGCAACTACTTTATGACGTCACGGCCTCGATCCGGCTCCGGCTACCCGCCCAGCTTGCCCGCCATGCGCCGGCGCATTTCCAAGCTGGCGGTGTTCAGTCCCCGGACCGAGGCGGTCTTGCCGTACTTCTCGTATTTCTCGGTGATGGAGTCCAGTGCGGCGATGGTCGAGGCATCCCAGAGGTGGGAATCGCTCAGGTCGATCACCACGCGGTCGGGGTCCCCGGCGTAGTCGAACTGGGTGTAGAGGTCGTTGGAGGACGCGAAGAACAATTCCCCGTGGACCCGGTAGGTGGCGACCGGTGCACCGTCGTCTTCCTCGACCTGCCGGTCGACGGTGACGAAGTGGGCGACCCGGCGGGCGAAGAGGACCATGGCGGTGAGCACGCCGATGCCGACCCCGATGGCGAGGTTGTTGGTGGCCACGGTGCCGATCACGGTGACGACCATGACCGTGGTTTCGCTCTTGGGCATCATGGCCAGTGTGGAGGGTTTGATGGAGTGCCAGTCGAAGGTCGCCACGGACACGAAGACCATCACCGCCACCAGCGCGGCCATGGGGATCAGGGCCACGATGTCGCCCAATGCCACCACCAGCACCAGCAGCAGGGCCCCGGCCAGGAACGTGGAGATGCGGGTCCTGGCCCCGGAGGCCTTCACATTGATCATCGTCTGGCCGATCATGGCGCAACCGCCCATGCCACCGAAGAACCCGGTGACGAGGTTCGCCACCCCCTGGCCCCAGGACTCCCGGGTCTTGCTCGAGCGGGTGTCGGTGACATCGTCGACGAGCTTGGCGGTCATCAACGACTCCAACAACCCCACGAAGGCCATGGCCAGGGAGAACGGGAAGATGATCTGCAGGGTCTCCCAGGTCAACGGGACGTTCGGGAAGACCAGCCCCGGCAGGGAATTGGGAAGATCACCCTTGCCGCCGACGGTGGGCACGTTCATCGAGATCAGCACGGTGATCAGCGTGATCACGACGATGGCGACCAGCGGGGCGGGAACCGCGGTGGTCAGTTTCGGCAGACCGAAGACGATGAGCAGGCCCAGGGCCACCAGCGGGTAGACCAGCCAGGGAACGCCGAGCAGTTCGGGGACCTGGGCGGAGAAGATCAGGATGGCCAGCGCGTTGACGAAACCGACCATCACCTGGCGGGGGATGAACCGCATCAGCTTCGCGACCCCGAGGACTGCCAACACGATCTGCAGGACCCCCGCCAGCAGCACGGCGGCAATGAAGTAGTCGGTCCCGTGGCTGGCCACCAACGGGGCGATCACCAGGGCGATGGCCCCGGTGGCCCCGGAAATCATGGCCGGACGCCCACCCACGAAGGCGATGGTGACGGCCATGGTGAAGGCGGCGAACAACCCGACCCGCGGATCGACCCCGGCGATGATCGAGAAGGCGATGGCCTCGGGGATCAACGCCAAGGCCACGACCAGCCCGGCCAGGACCTCGGTCTTGAGCAGCCGCGGGGACTTCAGGGTGCGCAGGACCGACTGGCGTTCTTCGGGAGTCAGTGTCTTGCTGGGGGTTTCGATGGCCACCAGGGCCTCCGTTCGGGTCATCGTCACGGTGCGGCGTTCAGGATGCTGCGGGGATGTCAGGGGTGCGCTGCGCTGCGCGGCCGGGAAAGCACCGGCGGTGCCTCGGGCTGGTTTCGGGGGACCAACCGTGAAAAGGGCCGGAGCGAACTCTACCCTAACGTGAGGGTTGGATTCGCATCGTCGGGGAGGCTCAACGGCCGGTCAGGGATTCGAGCTCGATGATGAGCTCATCGGCCTGGACCAGATAGCGGGCCAGTTTTTCGCGTTCGTGACGGGCGCGTTCCAGAAAATGTCCGGCGCGTTCGGCCCGCTGGGCTCCGGGGGCGGCCTCCTCGATGACGGAGAGCAGTTCGGTGATCTCCTCGAGGCTGAACCCCAGCGGTTTCATGGCCTTGATGTGCATCAGGCGGTCAAAATCCGTCTCGGCGAAGACCCGGAAACCGCCCTCGGTGCGCGCGCTCGCCGGCAGGAGGCCGACGTCGTCGTAATGCCGGATGGTGCGCAGCGATAGGCCGGTCCGCTCGGCCAGTTCACCGATATGCATGGTGCGGCCCCGGGGGTGGTGCGGCATGGATCCTCCGTCG
>JAKDMV010000036.1 GCA_030452125.1 Micrococcaceae bacterium | reverse complement strand
CCTAGAAGTCGCTAGTTCAACACCACTGCCTTGAGGGAATCCGATTCCCGCGCGGCCAACGTCAGCGCGAATTCCGTCTCCTCCAGAGCGAAACGGTGGGTGATCACGGCCTCCACATCGACGGCACCGGAGGCGATGAGACCCAAAGCCGTCGGATAGGTGTTCGCATACCTGAAGACCCCGCTGATGGTCAGCTCCCGGCCCTGGATGAGCGGCACACTCACGGAAACCTCGTCGGTACCCATCCCGACCAGCACGGCCCGTCCGGCGGGAGCCAGCGCGCGGAGTCCGTGATCCAGTGCGGCTCCAGCGCCGGAGCATTCCAGCAGAACGGTGAAGTCCCCGGGCAGTTCCTCCCCGGCCCGTACCGCCTCCAACCCCATCGCTCTGGCCACCGACAGTCGATACTCGTTCACGTCCGTCACGGTCACCCCATCCGCTCCCTGGGCGCGGGCGACCTGCGCCGCGAGCAGGCCGATCGGTCCCGCCCCGGCGACCAGCACCCGATCCCCCGCGGTGATGGAGGCCTTGCGGGCAGCCCACACCCCCACCGAGACGGGCTCTGCCAGGGCCGCCTGCTCGAGAGAGATTTCCCCCGGAGCCCGGTGGGCGAAATCGGCGTCGATCACCACGTACCTGGAAATGGAACCGTCCACCGGTGGGGTCGCGAAGAAGACGACGTCGGGGCACAGGTTATAGCGTCCAGACCGGCACTGGAGACAGCGCCGGCAGGGCACCCCGGGCTCCAAGGCGACCTGCTCGCCCACCCTCGACGGATCGACCCCCGAGCCGACGGCAGTGATGAGGCCCGCCGACTCATGACCGATCACCATCGGGGCCTCCAACACGAAATCCCCGATCCGGCCCTGCTCGTAATAGTGGATATCCGAGCCGCAGATGCCGGTGGCCTTCACCGCGACCAGGACCTGGCCATGGTCCGGGGCCGGAACCGGCCGGTCCTCGATGACGACCTCACGGATGCCACGAAGAACTGCGCTGGGATTTTCCATGGTTCTGATGCTATCGCCTCCCGCCGGCAGCCGGGCAGCATCGGCGGTCCAGGAAATCAACCTACTTCTTTTCTGAAAAGTTACTAGAAAATCTTACGACTGGCGTTAGTGTGGAGCACAGGTAGTCATCATCCGGGGGGAAGCGTGCAGGACATATTCACGTCAGGGGGCCCTGCTCATGGTGGCTTCGATGCCTGATGCTCCTCAAGACCGGATTCCTTCCCCTGCAGAGGGAACGACGGAGACCGATCTGGTTCGGCGGTTGGCCAACGGCGACACCGGGGCGATGGAGGCCTTCTATGAACTGACGTGCCGGCGGGCCTACGGCTTGGCCTGCCATATCCTCGGTGATCCGCTGCGGGCCCAATCAGTTCTTCACGATGTCTACCTGGATGCCTGGCGCAGGATGCGTCGGGACTGCCCCGCGACGGGGACCGAGGTCTCGTGGATCCTCTCCCTGGTCTTCGAGCATTGCCCTGCCCCCTCCGGGTGGGCTGGCCACCCGTCGCCCGCATCCCCCGACGCGACGAGCTGATATGCCGGACAAATACACCAGGTTCGCCCCGTTCTACGACGCCCTCTCCGGGGAATGGCCGGTCTACCGGGCCGGTCGGGTCCGCGGAATCCGCGCCCTGCAACCGGCACCGGGCGATCAGATCCTCGATATCGGTTGCGGCACCGGATTGAACTTCGCCTCATTGCAGGCCGGGATCGGGAAGACCGGACGCATCGTGGGCATCGACAGCAGCGCGGCGATGCTCCGGCAGGCACGTCGCAGAGTGCAAGCCCGGGGGTGGACCAACGTGGCGCTGATCCAGGCCGATGCCCAAACCATGACCGCCGCCGAGCTGTCCTCAACGCTGCGCCACCAGGGGGCCCGCCCGCATTCGGCGAAGGCCCTGGCCACCTATTCCTTATCGCTGATGCCTCACTGGCAGACGGCCTTCGACCACGTGTGCTCGACGTTGGTACCCGGCGGGACCATCTGCGTCGTTGATATGCAGCGCCCTCTCGGGGCGGCCCGTGCGCTGGGCTGGCTGGCGGAGGCCGCCTGCCGGCTCGGTGGTTCCGATATCACCGCCCACCCCTGGACCGCCGTGGAGGAGCAATGCACCGACGTCGTCCCCGACCAGGCCCGTGGGGGCCATCTACAGATCCGCGCCGGAAGGATTCCCCTGCCGACCGGGAACAGGAGTCACCCCAGCGAACGGTAACCACGGATGATTCGTTCCGTGGCACTGAGGCAGACCAGGCCAGCCCACACCGCGGCGATCTGCCACGCCACCATCGGGAAGACCAGCCACAACACATGCACCACGATGGTTTCCGTCCCTTCTGTTAACCCCGAGATAAAGGACAAGGAGCGGCCATCGTCAATGCGCCGGCCGGTCTTCTCGGCAATCGAGGAGAAGGCCAGGAAGGCGGTGCCGTTGATGTAGTAGGCGAAGACCACCAGCAGGAAGGGCAACCAGGGGGCGCCGAAGGCCTCCGTGGCACCCCATCCGACGCCGATGACGGTGGCCCCGTAGACCACGAAGTCGGCACAGATATCCCAAAAGCCGCCCTGCCCGGTGTCTTCGGCACCGGTCCGCGCGCGACGAATCCGTGCCAGCGGTCCGTCCAGCCCGTCGGCCAGCCGGCACAGGAGCCAGGCCAGGAGTGCTGGAGTCCACCATTGAGCCGCAGCGAACCCGGCCGAGGCCAAGCCGAGGACCAGGTTCAGGCCGGTCAGCCGGTCCGGGGTGATCCAAGGGACGTCCAGCCGCCGTGCTGTCCGGTCCGCGAGACCGGCACTGAACTGGCGTAGTCGTGCGTCAAACATGAGGTTTCCGTTCCTTCCGGTGCTTCCAAGCCGCGAACAGGACCCCACCCAGGATCAGGACGCCCAGGACCGCCGCGGCCAGCTCCAATTGCCATCCGGGGTCGGTGCCATAGGCGCCCAGCGTGACGTACGCGGCGGTTCCGGGCAGGATGCCCAACGCCGTCCCCAAGAAATACGATCCCCAGCTGATCGAGGTCAGGCCCGCCGCATAGTTGATGGCCGTGAACGGCAGCACCGGGACCAGCCGGAGGCCGATCACCGACAGCGTGCCCCGGCGCCTGAGGGCATCATCAACGCGGCGGACCCGGGTTCCGGTGAACTTTTCCACGGCGTCCCGGCCCAGCCAGCGGCCCAGCCAGAAAGCGCCCGCGGCACCCAGCATCGCCCCGCCATAGACCAAGCCGATTCCCGCCCAGAAACCAAAGACCAGGCCCGCGGCCACCGAGAGAACACTTTTGGGCACCGGCGACAAGGTCAGTGCCGCATACCCGAGCACGAACACGCTCATTCCCCACCCCCCGGTCCCGCGCAACGAGGTCCGCAGCTCCTCCACCCCCGGCAGGGGAAGGCGCAGGACCAG
The DNA here is from genome assembly GCA_030452125.1 of Micrococcaceae bacterium. Taxonomy (GTDB): domain Bacteria; phylum Actinomycetota; class Actinomycetes; order Actinomycetales; family Micrococcaceae; genus Arthrobacter_H. The sequence continues at coordinate 21,888 of JAKDMV010000036.1, read as the reverse complement.
CACGGACAGGATCGCCAGCAAAACCACCAGTACTGTCAACCGGACCAGGGCACGACGCCGACCGTTCATGCCCTGCACCGCTCGGCCAGGGGCCCCTCGGCAATCCACGCCCCGGGAGGATAATGGTCCACAGCCGGCCCGCCGGGCCGGACCCCACCGAGAATCAGGAGATTGTCGTGCTCTTCACCACCGACCACCAGCATCGAAGCGGCCAACACAGCCGACTCTCCGCCCGCTTCGAAATCGCCTACACGACCGTCGATTTCCTGGCAGCGGTCTTGTTCATCGTCGGCAGCATCTTCTTCTTCCGGGAGTCGACGACGATCCTGGCCACCTGGCTTTTCCTCGTCGGTTCCGTGTGCTTCGCACTCAAACCCACCTTGCGTCTGATCCGTGAGATCAAGCTCGTCCGGCTGGATGAACTCCAGGGCCTGACCGGCACCACGGATCAGGGCACCAGCTAACCGCATCCCCTCAAGAACCCAGTCGGAGGAACCATGAACGACCGTTTGCCCGTCATCGTTTTCGATGTGAACGAGACCCTGTCCGATATGTCGGTGCTGGGGTGGAGCTTCGAGCAGCTCGGAGCCCCCGCCGCGCTGGCCGATCAGTGGTTCGCCCGGCTGCTGCGGGATGGTTTCGCGCTGGCCGCCGCCGGCGACAACGCCGATTTCGCCGTCCTGGGACGCGGAAACCTGCACGCACTGTTCGACCGTCTTGATCTCTCCTGTCCCACGGCGGTGGCCGTGGAGACCATCATGGAGACCCTCTCCGGTCTCGGGTTGCACGCGGATGTCGCCGACGGGGTGAAAGCTCTGCATGAGGCCGGCCATCGCCTGGTCACGCTCAGCAACGGCGCCGCCACCCTGGCCGAATCGATGATCTCGGCCGCCGGCCTGCGCGGGTATTTCGACCTTGTGCTCTCGGTCGCCCAGGCCCCGGCGTGGAAGCCCGCTGCGGCAGCATACGCTTATGCCGCTTCCGCCTGTGCCGCGGATCCGGCGGACCTGCTGCTGGTGGCGGTGCATCCCTGGGACGTCCATGGCGCGGCGCGGGCCGGCCTGCGCACCGCCTGGCTCAATCGGGACGGCACCAGCTACCCCGGACATTTTATTGCCCCGGAGCTGACCATCACCCGGCTGACGGATCTTCCACGGGCGCTGGTATCGCGCTGAGGGCGTCGGTGGTCCGCCGCGCCTAGACATGGTCGGTGACCAGCTGATCGATGGCGTCGCCCGTTGCGTTGGGAGTGGAACCCGTGGTCGTCGCGGTCGGTTCCTCGGGTAGGACCCAGAGCGCCGAACGCGGAATCTGCAACCGCACCGGCGTCCCCTGCGCCACCGGCAGCGCCCAGGGGGCTTCGGCGTGGAGCAGCTGTCCGCCGACCTGCACGGTGAGTATCCGTCTGGCCCCCTGTGGCTTCACGGCACTGACGATCGCCGGTATTCCGGGGCCGTCGACGCCACTGACCATGATGCTTTCCTGCCGAAAAATCAGGGTTCCCGGCCCGGAGGCACCGGCAGCGTCCTCCGGCAACGCCAAGCTTCCCAGCTCCGATTCATGCCGACCGCCGCGGACCGTGCCCGGGACCTCGTTGAGGCCACCCATCAGCCGGTTGACCTCGAGGGATACCGGACGGGTGTAGATCTCCTGGACGGCGGCATGTTGCAAGAGGCACCCGTTCCCGAGCAGGGCAACGCGTTCGGCGACGGCAACGGCCTCGTCTCGGTCGTGGGTGACCAGCAGCAGGGTCGGGGAAAGTTGGCGACGCACCTCGGCCAGCAAATCGTGCATGCTGGTCCGCAGCCCGGGGTCCAGAGCGCTGAAGGGCTCATCGAGGAGGAGCAGGCCCGGCCGAGCGGCCAGGGCGCGGGCCAGGGCCACCCGCTGTTGTTGTCCCCCGGAGAGCTCGGTGGCACGCCGATTTCCCAAGTCACCGAGCTGGACGACGTCCAGGAAGTCCGCGGCGTCGCGGCGGGCCTCTCGGCGGGGGACACCGCGCACCCGTGCGGCGAAGGCAACGTTGTCCAGGACGTTCAAATGGGGAAAGAGCAACGGGCGTTGGGACACCAGGGAAATGCCGCGCTGTTCGGGCCGGATCGGGGCGAGGTCCGTGCCCCCGAGCACGACCCGGCCGGCATCGGGGACCTCAAGTCCGGCCACCGAGCGCAGCAACGTGCTCTTACCCGACCCCGAGGGGCCCAAGACCGCTGTGCAGGAACCAGCACGGACCTCCAGGCTGATGCCTGCCAAGGCCGGGCGGACGGTACCGGGAAAGGTGGTGATCAGGTCTTCGATGACCAGTGTTGCACTCATGAGCGGACTCCCAGACGTCGACGGGTGTGGATTGCCGCTCCCAGCAACAGGACCAGCGGAGGCAGGACGGCGGTGACCGACAGCACCGAGAGCATCGCATCATTGCCGGTTCCGGCAGCGGCCGAGGCCACCAGCAGGGGGACGGTCACCAGCGTGCCGCCGCCCACCAGCAAGGTGACCACATAATCGCTCCACCCCACCAGGAAGGCCAGAAAGGCAGCACGCATGAGGGCGGGAGCCAGTAATGGCAGGTGCACCCGGCTCAGCACGCGCCACCGGGAGGCGCCGAGCATACGTGCTTCATCCTCGAAGCCGCACTCATAGGCGCCGTAGGCCACCCGCAGGGTGAACGTCGTATAGGGCAAGGCATAAACGGCAAGAACCAGAACGATGCCGAACATCGGCGGAAGATGCAAGCGTAGGAACAGCACGTTCAGCCCGAAGGCGGCGGCAAAGGGTGGCAGGGCCAACGGCGCGAACACCAGGGCACTGAGGAACCCTGCGCCGTGCGGACGGTGGAACGCGAAGGCCCGCGCCGCCAGCAGGCCCATCGGGGTGGCCACCGCCATGACCGCCAGCGCCACGCCCAAGGAACGCCCAAAGGCGGGCACCGCCCCCTGCGCCAGGGCCTCCTGTACTGCCCCGGTCCCCCATTCCTGGGGCAGGATGCCCGGAAAGGACCAGCGCTCGGCGAAGAACCACAGAGCCAAGGGCAGCAGGGGGGCCAGGAACCAGACGGTCATGGCCAGCACCAGCAGCCACCTTCCCCAACGCCCGAGCCGTCGTGAAGCGAATAGGCCGTTGCGCGTCGCCTCCTTCCGGGACTCGGCGGGGGCGGGGAGGATCACTGCCATAGCGGCACCCGGCGCAGCGCCAGCGCGGCGAGGCCCGCGGCTCCCAGGGCGACGATGGTCGTGACCACGGCCAGTGCCGCCGCTTCGGGACGTGAGGACAATGAGGCCGAGCTGAAGAGCCGCAGGGCCATGACCGGTAGCGGTTCGGGGTAGGGCCGGCCCAGCAGCCAAGCCACTTCATAGGATCCGAAAACGTAGACGAAGACGATCGTTGCCGAAACTCCCAGGGCGGGCAGGCTCAGCGGGACCAGGACATGGCGCAGGCGCCGCAATCGGCCGGCGCCCAAGAGCGCGGCCGTTTCGTCGTAGGCGGTGGCCCGGGTCAGGAGGACACCGGTCACGACGAGGGCGACGAACGCCGATTCCTTCCAGCTATAGGCCGCGATGACCGCGATCCAGGCGGGCCCGCCCACCAGTTCGGGCCAGGAGTCGGTGCCGAAGATCCGGGCGAGGAAGCCCGCATCCCCGAGCAGCAGCCCCATTGAGGCGGCACCGACCAGATGCGGAAACGGGATGCTCCAGGTCGAGACCATGGCGATCAGGCGCCCGCCGAAACGTCCGCGCATCACCAACATGGCCGTGACGAAACCGAAGATCACGGCGATCAGTGTCGAAGCTGCGGCGATGCCGAAGGACAGTGCGACGGCCGATGGCAGGTCGGGGGCCACCGTGAGATAGGCGCTGGAGTTCAGCGTGGGCGGCCCCGCAAAGGGCAGCAAGCCCAGGCTTTGCATCAGGGCCGCCAGTAGACCGCCGACCACGACGAAGAAGCTGATCACCGTTGCCGGAAGCACCAGCAGGGTCGCCTTTCTATTTCCCACCGAGCAGCTCCCGGCGCCATCCCTGGTCAAGTTCGCTGACCCACTCGGCAGATAATTCGGGGTTGGCCTTGCGGGAGAGGACCTCGTAGGCAGGAACCACACTCGAGGTGGGCAGCGCCTCGAAGAGCTGCTGCTGCCGATGGTCCAACCTCTCCGCGGAGACGACGGGGAACTGGCCCCAGATGCGCGGGTCCGCCTTGGTGGCCTGTTGCTCGGCCGAGAGGGCGATATTGGCGACCACCATGGCGCCTGCCTGGTTCCCCGAGGTGGCGGGGACGGCCAGGAAGCTGGCGTTGCCCAGGGTGCCGCCGTCGAGTTCCAACACCGTGGTTTGCGGCGGGTAGGTACCGTCCTTGACCAGCTTCGTCAGCGTTGCGGGGCCGTAGGTCATGGTGAAGTCGACTTGTCCGTCGGCGAAGAGCGCATTGAGTTCCTCCCCGCTTTTGGGGTAGGTCCGTCCCTCGCGCCATAACGCGGGGGCCACTTCCGACATCGCGTCGAAGAGCGCGGGAGTGAGGTCCTCATAGGCGGAGCGGTCGAAGGCCAGGGGCACGTTCTCATATCCTCCGGAGACCGAGTTGAGGACCTGGCGGGTGAAGACCGATCCGGTGAAATCGGGAGGTGCCGGATACGTGAATCGTCCGGGGTTCTTTCGCGCCCATTGCAACAGCTCTGCGATGGATCCCGGCGGGCGCTCGACGGTGGCCGCGTTGTAGACCACCGTGAACTGGGCCTTGTTCCACGGTGCCTCGCAGTCTTCGACCGGGGTGCCGAAATCGTTCGTCAGCAGCGGGTCCTGGGGCGCCGTCAGTGCCATGTTCGGCAGCAGCGAGGTCCACCCGCAGGCCCAAGCCCCTGCCTGTTTGCCGGTGCCGAAGTTATCGCCATTGACCCACACCAGGTCAACGGCCCCGTCAGTGGTACCAGCCTGGACCTCGCTGAGCACCCGGTTCATGGCGTCCTTGGTGTCCGCCACCGGTACCCGCTCGAGCTTCACGCCGACTTCGGCGGCCGCTGGGACCAGATGCTGGTCGATGTAGGTGTTGCCCTGCTGATCACCGCCGTACATCCACAACTTCACGGTCTGGCCACGTGCCTGGTCACTGACCTGGGCCCAATCGTCGAACGTCCGGGCCGTGGGAGCGGCGCCAGAGCAGGCCGAGAGCCCGGCGACGGTACCGGTCATAACGGCGGCGGCCAGAAACTTTCGGCGGCTCCAGGAGCTCATGTCTTTCATTCGGAGCAGCTGTCCTTTTCGGATGGGGCACGGTGGGCGGGCTTGCGGTCCGGCGTCTACATCACGCCGCGGGCGGCACGGTCCAGCCGGGGTCGGTCAAGAAGGCTCAGCCGCCCCCGTCCCTGGCGCAGAATCCCGCCGGCGGCGAATTCGGACATGATCTTGCTGGTCGCCTCCCGGGAGGCACCGAGCAATCCAGCCAGTTGTTCGTGTGTCAAACGAATGGTCCGGTGCTGGCCGAAACGCGGTGGCCCGGTGGCGTCGTCGAGTTTGAGCAGCGTGGAGGCCACTTGTGCCGAGAGCGGCAGCAGTGCCAGATCGGTGAGCCGTTGCTCCAGTCTGGCCACCTGTTCGCCGAGCAAACGTGATACGCGGACGGCGATGCGGGGGTCAGCCAGCAGTTGTCCCTCGACCTGGCCGACGCTGAGCGTGCAGACCTTCGAGGTCTCGATTGCTTCCGCGTAGTTGTCATACATGCGCTGGCCCACCAGCAGCATTTCACCGAACACCGCGCCTGGTTCCAGGATGGCCATCGTCAGCGCCTTGCCGTCCTCGGCGACGCGGAAGATCCTCACCCGACCGGATTTGAGCACGAAGAGCTCCATCGCCGGTTCACCGGGGCTGAACAGCACTGTGCCCCGATCATAGGTCCGTGGGGGAAGCATGCGGTCCATGGCAGCAATTTCAGCGGCCGAAAGGTCGGCGAAGAGATCGACCTCGCGCAGGCAACTGAAGTGTTCGTAGAGCTCGGGCACTAGTGGTTCGGCCTCTCGTTGGCGTGGTGCCCACGGGCGCAGATCGCCCGGAACGGCTGCCGTCATTTCGAGCGAGCAGTTATCGGTCATGGTCGCACCTCGAACGAACGCCCGGCAACGCGGGGGTTGATGTCAGCGTCCGGGGATTGCCCCGCGGTGTCAGTCAGCAGGAGGCGCCCGCAAGGCGCTGAGGCTCTGCCCTGACGTTCTGGCGCTGTTGCCCGCATGGGGTCCATCCATTCTCGGAGTCGTTGGTGCGTCCTCGATTGCCTCACGCTAGACGCCGCGGACCGTGGTGTTCAGTGAACTGGACTACACAACGTCATGCTGCAGGCCCGCTACCGGATTCCTGCTGGTTCAGGCACCGGCGGCCGTACTATTCCAATCATGGAACGCTTCGAAAATCTGGATATGTCACCCAAGGATCGAACCATCGAGTTCCTGGTGGTTGGTGGAGGCTCGGCGGGGATCGTCGGCGCGAAGACCGCTGCCGGTTTCGGCGTCAAAACGCTCCTCGTGGAGCGTGCGCGTCCCGGAGGAGACTGCCTGTACACCGGATGTGTCCCCTCGAAGACCTTGCTTTCCTCTGCCGAGGAATCGGTGCAGGGCCACCGCTCGGGCGGGCAGCGCCTGGAATTCGGCACGGCGCGCGAACGGATCGCTGCGGCAATCGCCACGATCGAACCGGGAGATACCCCGGAGGCATTGGGGGCCGCGGGCGTCGAGGTCATGCAGGGAACACTGGTGTTCCGCGGTCCCGGCCGGGCCGACGTCGATGGGCGAACCATCCGCTTTCGGCAGGCCCTACTGGCCACCGGCAGCGCGCCTTCCGCTCCGCTGATTCCGGGCCTCGATCCGTGCCTGACAGTGACCTCTGACAGCATCTGGGATGTCACCGAGCTGCCGGATCGGTTGGTCGTCGTGGGAGGCGGACCCATCGCTTGTGAAATCGGTCAGGCCTTCGCCCGACTCGGATCTGCCGTGACCCTGGTGGTCCGCTCGCGCCTGCTGCCCAAGGAAGACCTCGAGGCAGCGGATATCCTGCGCCGGAGCCTGCAGGACGACGGGATACGGATCCTGGAGGAGGCGGCCATCACCGAAGCCACCGGTGGTCCCGACGATGCCACTTTGCATTTGGACACCGGAGAAGACGTCGTCGCCCACCTGGTGCTCCTGGCCACCGGCCGCAGCCCCCGGACCTCCGGACTCGGGCTGGAAACCATCGGCGTGAAGCTGGATACGCGCGGACACGTTCTCACCGATGCCACCTTGCGCACCTCGAACCCGCTCATTCGTGCCGCGGGCGATATCACCGCCTACGAGGACTTCACCCACGTGGCGGGCTTGCACGGGAGCGTCGCTGCCTCCAATGCGGCGCTGGGCCTGCGCCGCAGGATCCCCGCCGTCGTGCCCCGCGTCACCTTCACCTCACCCGAAGTCGCAGCCGTCGGACGCGGCGCCGCGTCCCAACCCGGTGACCGGGTGCATACCAGCTGGCATGGCGAACTCGATCGGGCCATCACCGCCGGCCAGACGCAGGGTTATACGCAGGTCGTCGTGGATCGGCGGGGCAAGCTCGTCGGAGGGACCATCGTGGGGCCCCGGGCCGGGGACACCCTGGCCGAGCTGACCTTGGCGGTGCACTCCAGACTGAGTGCCTCGGAGGTTGCCGGGACGATCCATCCGTATCCGACCTATTCCGAGGCGCTACGCGACGCGGCACTCGAGGATGTCCAGGCCCGGTTGGCTGCCCCGCCGATGAGCTTGGCCACCGGCCTCCTGGCCCGGGTTCGTCGGGCGTGGATAGCCAAAAACCCCGGACGGAACAGGTAACCCGCTGTACCCCTGCCCCACCGGTCGTTCGCTGCGTCCTTACTCCTTGGAGTATTGGGCGACGAGTTCGCGTTTGAGGATCTTGCCGCTGGGTCCGACCGGGAACTCGGAGACGATCTGCACTATCCGCGGGTACTTATAGGCTGCCACCCCGTCCTTGGCGTAGGCGCGGATGTCGTCGGCGGTGAGCTTGCTACCCGGGACCAACGAGACCGCTGCCGCGACCTCCTGGCCGTGGGTTGCATCCTCCACGCCGAAGACGGCAACGCTGTCGATGTCTGGATGTTCCATCAGGAACTCCTCCACCTCGCGTGGATACACGTTGTAGCCGTTGCGCAGGATCATTTCCTTCTTGCGGTCCATGATCCGCAGGATGCCGTCGTCGTCCTTGGTCCCCAGGTCTCCGGTACGGAACCAGCCGTCGACGACCGCTTCTGCGGTGGCCTCGGGGCGGTTGAGGTAGCCGGAAAAGAGGTTGTGTCCGCGGACCACGAACTCGCCCAGCTCTCCGCGGGGCAGGAATTCGATGGATTCGGCCACCTCGGGACGGGCGACCTCGATATCCACACCCCAGATGGCCTTGCCGACACTGCCGGGAACCGGCACGTCGCCCACGTGGTTGAAGGCGGCCACCGGTGAGGTCTCGGTCAGCCCCCAGCCCTCATGGACCGGTGCGCCGAAGGCCTCCTCGAAGTTGTGCAGTGCTGCCACCGACAACGCGGAGCCGCCGGACACTGCGTAACGCAGTTTGGTCGGCTTCTCCGGGCGGTCCCGATGAGCCTGGAGCAGTCCCATGTACATGGTGGGCACCCCGCAGAAGATATCCACGTCGTTGTCCAGCAGCAGATCCAAGGCGGCGGCCGGGGTGAACTTGGGCAGCAGCATGATCTCCGCTCCGGCGCGGAGCCCGGCATTGAGCACCACGGTCTGTCCGAAGGTGTGGAACAGCGGCAATCCGCCGAAGACGCGGTCCCCCTCGCGGTAGTCGAAGGTGCTGGTCAGCAGCACATTGACCTGCTCCAGGAGGGCGAAGTGGCAGCCCAATGCCCCCTTGGGTTTGCCGGTGGTGCCCGAGGTGTAGAGGATCGTCGCGTTGTCGTCGGGGCGCATCGGCAGGTAGGTGTCGATGGGTGTTGCCTGACCCGCGAGGTCTTCGAGGCGGTCCGGCCCCTCGCCTTCCGGGGCGAGAACGGTCACCACATCGACGTCGGATGCCGCGGCGGCCTTCGCACCTTCACCGAGCAGCGGGGCCGCACAGACCAGCAGGGAGGCCTCGGCGTCGTTGAGGATGTATTCGATTTCGTGGCGCTTCAAGAGGGCGTGCACGGGCACGACGGTCGCGCCCAGGGCCAGCACCGCATAGTAGGTGCGGGCGAAGTCGATGACGTTGGGGATCAATACGGCCACCCGGGAGCCGGGGCCGATGCCACGATCACGCAGCGCACCGGCGTAGGCGCGGGTCTGGTCCCATAGCTGCGCATAGCTCACGGTTTCCCCCGCCAACGTCATGGCCGGGCGGTCGCCGAAGCGTTGGGCGGATTCCGCGACGATGGCGGCAACTGACAGGGTGGCGAACATTGCCGCTCCTCGACTCGTGGGATATGTCACATCAGTGTGTAATGAAACCGAGGCCCACGTCAAGAAACTCCGTTCCACGCCGCCCCCGGAACCATCCGGTGGACGACGATCGCTCGAGGCGCCCATGGTGGGTGGCGGGGCGGAATGCCGGACGAAGGGTGGCCTGCACCACCGGCGCCCCCTGGCAGACCGATGGCCGCAGACTACTGCGACGAGTCTGCGGCCATCGGGCATCACCTTCAACCAAGCAGAATTAGCCTAGCCTTACTTGATTAGGCTGTAAAGATGATGCGTAATCAATGATCCGGTGGTGATCATGGCTTCTTCGACTTGCCGATGGCCCACACCCGGGGCAAGGCGGTGCCGTTCACGGTCAGGTCCCCGATCAGGCGGGCCTTGAAGACCGCCGGGTTGTGGTTCCCCGCGGTGCGGGCATTGCGCCAATGCCGGTCCAGGTTCTTCACCGTGGAGGTGGCCGAGGCGGCCAGCGCGTCGAAGGCGTGCGAAAGGGCGTCCACCGAAAGCGGGGTCAGCGCCACCTGGCCCTGTGCGGAGGCCAGTTCGGCGCCGTCGTTCAGATCTTCCTCGCGATCGGCGTCGATCCGTCCGGCCCTGAGGTCCGCTGCGGCATCGTGGGCTTCCTGCAGGGAGGCGGCCACCCGTTCGACGATGGACTCCCCCGCGAACCCTGCGGCGGAGACCTCCCCGACGATCTGCAGGATCTGCGGGTCTTCGCGCCAGACCGGTGCAGCGGCATGGCTGAAAGTCCGGGTACGGCGATGGACCTCGGCGGCGAACTCCCGTTCGGCGGCACGGATGCTGCCGGCCTGCACGGCCAGCAACACCGTCTGGTAGAACGCCGTCTGGTATTTGAAGCGGGTTTCAAAATCGATCAGGCTCTCCTGGCGCACGACGGCGTCGACGAAGATCGAGGTTCCCGAGCCGGTGGTCTGCTGGCCGAAACCATCCCAGTCATCGTGGTGGCGCACCCCAGCCTGGTGGGCATCGACGGCGGCGATGACCCGACGGCCGGTGTCGGTGCGTTCGGAGTAGACATCGATCCAGTCGGCGAAGATGCTGCCGGTCGAGTAGTACTTGGTCCCGTTGACCCGGAAGAGGCCGGGGCCCAGCTCGGGGGCCGGGTCCACGGTGGTCTGGACCTGCCCGACTTCGACGGCTCCGACCTCGGTCCAGGCGTTGCCGACCAGTTCACCGCGCACGAAACGGCGCAACCATCGATCACGGGCTTCACCGGGCTCGGCCAGGATCCGGTCCTCGACGAAGGCGAAGTGGGCGCGCAGGGCCTGGGGGATGTTCGAGTCGGCGGCCGCCAGTTCGGTCAACAGGGCGAAGAGTTGCGGCAGGCTGGCTCCGAAGCCGCCGTCCTCCACGGCCACCCGCAGGGCCCCGAACCCGGCCGCGGCCAGTTCCCGGATCTGCGCCACCGGGAGCTGGTGGTCCTTTTCACGGGCAGAGGATTCCGCGGCGATCCCAGCGAAGAGCGGTCGGAAACGGGCGGCCAGCTGTTGGTACTGCGGCAGGGTCGTTTCGAGTCGGGCTACGGGGTGGATGACCGCCGCGGGGCGCCCCGGTTCGGCGAAGGTGGGCTGTCCTGCCGCTGCGGCGGTGGGTTTAACGGTCTGCTGGCTCATGGGCCCTCCTGCGGATCGGGCGCCAGGCGGCGCCGGGGGGAACGATTCGGAAGCCCGCGATCGGGGCCTCCCGACCGAAGCTATCCGTCCGTCCCTCGGTCCCCGACAGGCTTGACGGTCGGTGACCTCCCGTGACGAAACATGGCGCCCCTCCCCGGTCACCGGCCCGCCACCACGCCCCTCGGGTGTCACCTTCGGTCTTCCGCCGTCACGGGAGGTCACCCGGGGACCGGTGTTCCCGGCGGTCGGGAGCGGCCTCGGCCAGGCCCCGGGGGCCTCCTAGTTTCCCGTGCGCGGAACGAACATGATGACCGCGACGCCCACCAGGCAGATCGCCGCCCCCACGAGGTCCCACCGATCGGGACGGAACCCGTCGAAGGCCATCCCCCAGAGCAGGGAACCGGCGACGAACACTCCGCCATAAGCAGCCAGGATCCGCCCGAAGTTCGCCTCGGGCTGCAAGGTCGCCACGAACCCGTAGACACCGAGGGCCATGACCCCGAGGCCGGCGAGCCACCAGGCCCGGTCCTCGCGTACGGCCTGCCAGATCAGCCAGGCGCCACCGATTTCGGCGACGGCTGCCAGGGCGAAGAGGACGATGGATTTCGTGATGGTCATGCCTCCAGTCTGACCGACGCCCCCCTTCCCCGGAGTTGGGTGGGCGCCCACCTGTCCTTCGCCGGCCCGGCGGGGCAGACTGGTTCCACGATCCAACGCGGGTCTGGTGCACGCTCTGGTCCCGCCGGAAAGGGGCGCACGATGAAGATCCTGATCACCGGGGCCGGGGGACAACTCGGGGCCCCGACGTTTGCCGCGGTGGAGGCCGCCGGCCACGAGGCCGTGGGGACCTCCAGTTCCGGGCGGGTCGGCCTGCTCCCGGCCGACCTGTTCACCGGAGCAGGTCTCAACGAGGCCCTGCGCGGGGTGGAGACGGTTGTGCATTGCGCCCATACCGGGGGTGCCCGGGATCTGAGGCTCGCCCGGAACCTGGTGGCTGCCGTCCAGCGGGCCGGCATCGGACATCTGGTGCTCATCTCGATCGTCGGCATCGAGGACATCCCGCTGTCCTACTACAACCAGCGGCTCGCGATCGAAAGGGTCGTGCAGGCCTCCGGGGTGCCGTTCACCGTGCAACGGGCCACCCAGTTCCACTCATTGATCGACGGGCTCTTCACCGCCCAACGCCACCTACCGGTCGTGTTGGCCCCGGCCGCACGGTTCCAGACCATCGCCGTGCCCGAGGTGGCCGGCCGGCTGGCGCATTGGGCTGCCGGCGTCCCCCAAGGCAGGGTGGCTGACATCGGCGGCCCCGAACGACTGGGCATCGGTGAGCTGTACCGGCAATGGCGCACGGCCCGCGGGGGCAGACGCCCCTCGCTCCAGGTGCGCCTGCCCTTCCTCCAGATCTTCAAGGGGCTCGACGCCGGGGCGAACCTGGTCCCCGGAGAACCCTACGGGGACCAGACCTTCGCGCAGTACCTGCAGGAGCGGCCCGGTCCCCGCTGAGGTGCGGGACCGGCACCCCCTACCCCCATCTCTCCAGGGGTGCCGGCATCTTCGTGATGGTTGGCTCAGAAGGCCCAGTCGGAGTCGGTGGTGTCCTCCCCCTTGCCGATGACATAGGAGGAACCTGAGCCGGAGAAGAAGTCATGGTTCTCATCGGCCCCCGGGGACAGGGCGGCCAGGATCTCCGGGTTGACCTCGGTTTCCTCGGCCGGGAACCGTGCGGGATAGCCCAGGTTCATGAGCGCCTTATTGGCGTTGTACCGCACGAAGACGGCCACGTCCTCCATCAGCCCCAGCGGCTCGTAGAGCGCCCCGGAGTAGTCCAGTTCCAACTCGTAGAGTTCCTCGAGCAGCTCGTACGTGAACACGCGGATCTCTTCTTGTTCCTCCCGACTGCGGGTTTCCAGCCCGCGCTGGAACTTATAGCCGGAGTAGTACCCGTGCACCGCCTTGTCCCGCAGGATCAGGCGGATCATGTCCGCGGTGTTCGTCAGCGTCGCGTGCACCGAGAAGTGCAGGGGCAGATAGAAGCCCGCATACAGCAGCAGCGAGGACAGCAACGTGGAGGCGACCTTGCGTTTGAGCGGATCATCCCCGTAGTAGTGGTGCAGGACCTTCTTGCACCGTTCCTGCAGCTGGTCGTTGCCCACGGCCCAGGCGTAGGCCTCATCGATTTCCCGGGTGCTGGTCAGCGTCGAGAAGACCGAGGAATACGAGCGGGCGTGCACGGCCTGCATGAAGGCGATGTTGGTGTAGACGGCCTCTTCGTGTTCGGTCCGCGCATCCTGGATCTGGCTGATCTCCCCGACGGTCGCCTGGACGGTGTCCAGCATGGTCAACCCGGTGAAGACCCGCATGGTCAGGGTTCGTTCCTCCTGGGACATCCGCTGCCAGGCCGGGATGTCGTTGGAGAGAGGGACCTTCTCGGGCAGCCAGAAGTTGGCCGTCAAACGGTTCCAGACCTCCAGGTCCTTCTCATCGGTGACGCGGTTCCAGTTGATCGGCCGCAACCGGGCGGCGGGGTCGATCCGGTAGGAGGGAGGGGTGACTGAGTCGCGCAGCAGGTGCTCGGCGACCGGGGCCTCTGGGGACAAGCTCATGGGTATGGGGTCTTCCTTCGTCGGGGGTGGAGGGTCAGAGTTCGCAGGAAACGCAGTTCTCGACTTCGGTGCCGGTCAGGGCCATCTGCCGCAACCGGATGTAGTAGAGCGTCTTGATGCCCTGGCGCCAGGCATGGATCTGCGCCTTGTTGATGTCGCGGGTGGTGGCGGTGTCGCGGAAGAACAACGTGCAGGACAGTCCCTGGTCCACGTGTTGCGTGGCCGCTGCGTAGGTGTCGATGATCTTCTCGTAGCCGATCTCGTAGGAGTCCTTGAAGAACTCCAGGTTCTCGTTGTCCATATGCGGCGCCGGGAAGTACACGCGTCCGAGCTTGCCTTCCTTGCGGATCTCGATCTTCGAGGCGATGGGGTGGATCGACGCGGTGGCGTTGTTGATGTAGCTGATCGATCCGGTCGGGGGCACCGCCTGCAGGTAGGCGTTGTAGATCCCGTGCTTCTGCACGGATTCGCTTAGTTCCTGCCAGTCCTGCCGGGTCGGGATGTCCACGCCGGCTTCACGGAAGACCTCACGCACCCGCGCCGTGGCCGGCTCCCAGACCCTTTCGGTGTATTTCTCGAAGTAGGAGCCGTCGGCATAGGAACTGTTCTCGAAGTCCCCGAAGGCCTGTCCGCGGTGGATCGAGATCCGGTTCGAGGCGCGCAGTGCGTGGTAGGTGACCGTGTAGAAGTACATGTTCGTGAAATCCACGCCCTCCTCGCTGCCGTAGTGGATGCGCTGGGACGCCAGGTAGCCGTGCAGGTTCATCTGCCCCAGGCCGATCGCATGGGAGAGCTCGTTGCCGTGGGCGATGGAGGGGACCGCGTCGATGTCCGAAAGCTCGGAGACACTGGTCAGCCCGCGTACCGCGGTGTCGACCGTGCTCGCCAGGTCACCGGAGGCCATGGCCGCGGCGATGTTCAGCGATCCGAGGTTGCAGGAGATGTCCCGGCCGACCTGCTGGTATCCGATGGCGTTGTCGTAGTCCGACGCGGTGTTCACCTGCAGGATCTCCGAGCACAGGTTCGACATGTTGATCCACCCCTTCAGCGGGTTGGCGGCATTGACCGTGTCTTCGAACATCACGTACGGGTAGCCCGATTCGAATTGCAGTTCGGCGATGGTCCTGAAGAAGGCCCGGGCGCTGAGGGTCTTCTTGCCGATCCGCGGGTTCGCGACCATCTCGTCATAGTGCTCGGTCACCGACAGATCCGAAAGGGCCGTGCCGTACTCCCGCTGGACGTCATAGGGCGAGAACAGGTGCATGTCCTCCCCCCGCTTGGCCAGCTCGAAGGTCACATCGGGGATCACCACACCCAGCGAGAGGGTCTTGATCCGGATCTTTTCATCGGCGTTCTCCCGTTTGGTGTCCAGGAACGCCAGGATGTCGGGGTGATGGACGTGCAGGTAGGCGGCGCCGGCGCCTTGGCGGGCCCCGAGCTGGTTGGCGTAGGAGAAGGAGTCCTCCAGGATCTTCATGACCGGGACGACGCCGGAGGCCTGGTTCTCGATCTTCTTGATCGGTGCGCCCTGCTCGCGCAGGTTCGTCAGCAGCAGTGCGACGCCGCCGCCGCGCTTGGAGAGCTGCAAGGCGGAGTTGACGCTGCGGCCGATGGATTCGAGATTGTCCTCGATGCGCAGCAGGAAGCAGGACACGAGTTCACCGCGCTGGGTCTTTCCGGCATTCAGGAACGTCGGGGTGGCCGGCTGGAACCGTCCACTGAGCATCTCCTGAACCAGCCTGCCGGCCAGCTCCTCGTCCCCGCGGCCCAGGAACAATGCGGTGGACACCACGCGGTCCTCGAAGGTTTCCAGGTAATGGTCCCCGTCGAAGGTCTTCAGGCTGTAGCCGGCATGGAACTTGAAGGCGCCCAGGAAGGTCGAAAAGCGGTACCCATGGGCGTAGGCACTGCGATACAGCTCCTTCACGAACGCCCAGGGGTAGGCGCGGATCGGCGCTTCCTCGTAGTACTCATTGGCGATGAGGTAGTCGATCTTCGCTTCCAGGTCGTCGAAGCGGATCATCCGCGGTTCGACGTGGCCCGCGAGATAGGCCTCGACCGCTTCATGGTCCTTGCCCAGTTGGATCGAACCATCGGCGGCGAAGAGGTTCAATTGCGCGTTCAGCGCGTGGTAGTCCTTGCGGGCCCCGATGCCGTCGGTGGTGGGCTCCATGATGTCGGTGGTCATGCGTACTCCTCGAGTGGTGTGGTGGCGTGGTGGTCGTGCCAGAAGGTGGAGAGGCCCTCGCGGACCCGGTGTACATCGCGTTCGGTGCCCAGCAGTTCGAACCGATACAGTTCGGGCACCTGGCATTTATCGGAAATGACCGTCCCGGCCAGGCAGTAGTCCTCGCCGAAGTTCGTGTTCCCGGCGGTGATCACCCCGCGCAGTAGGCCACGGTTGACCGGATCGTTGAGGAAGCCGATCACTTGTTTGGGCACTGCCGTGGAACGGTGGCCTCCCCCGTAGGTGGGCACCACCAGGACGAACGGGCGGGAGACCTGCAGCTCTCCCTCGATCCGGGGGCGCAAGGGAATCCGCACCGCGGGCAGGTCCAGCCGTTCAATGAAGCGTCGGGTGTTTCCTGAGACGCTGGAAAAATACACCACCTCCGGCGAGGTGTCCGTGTCGAGCGGGGTGGACGCCGTGCGCCCGGCCCCGTCCAAACGCCCCGATTCAGTCGTCTTCATGCGCAAGGCTCCTTGACTCCCGCCCTGACGGCGGATCTAGATGTTGTGGTCAGTTGACCCCTCATGGCCTACATCTAGTAATAGCACCTCATTGAAACACTTGTCTACGTGGCTTCGTAGTATCTAGTTCGAAGTACCGAACTCTATAATCGTCCCTGAAATACTCCCGCGGGAAATGCCGGCCCCTCGAGGCTCAAGAGCATGAAAACAGGGATTTGCCTGCGGAAGTGCGCTTGACGTGGGTGCCCCGGACAGTGGTCCGGGGCGATAGGACAGCACAGCGAGGGGGTGCACGTGGCACCCCCTCGCCGGGAGGAGTATCTGCTGTTGTCCTTTTCCGATCAGTCGGGACGACGTTTGGGAATGGTGTCGACCTTCTCCCAGCCGCGCCGGACGTCCCGCGATCCCGCATGGGCATCACGGCTGCGGTAGAGGACGTAGGGGCGGAAGATGTACCCCACTGGCGCCGTGAAGACGTGCACCAGGCGGGTGAAGGGCCACAGCGCGAAGAGGAAGATGGCGATCAGGGCGTGGAACTGGAACGTGAACGGGGCATCGACCATCAAATCGGGCTGCGGGTTGAAATAGAAGATGCTGCGGAACCAGATGGAAACGCCTTCGCGGTAGTTATAGGCTCCAGCCACGCCCGAAACGGTATTGGCCAGTCCTGCCACGATGACCAGCCCGAGGGTGAAGTACATCGTCTTGTCCATCTTGGTGGTGGCGCCCAGTACGGCCTTGGTGAAGCGTCGCCGATACAGCAGCCCGATGAATCCGACGATCGTGAAGACCCCCGCGATGGCTCCGACCGAGATCGCCATGAAGTGGTACATCCCTTCGGAGATCCCGACGGCATCGGTCCAGGCCTGGGGGATCCCCAGACCCATGACGTGGCCGAGGAAGACCGCCAGGATCCCGAAGTGGAACATCGGGTTCGCCCAGCGCAGGATGCTGCTCTCGTACATCTGGCTCGACCGTGAGGTCCACCCGAACTTGTCATAGCGATACCGCCAGATGTGCCCGAGGATGAAGATGGTCAGACAGATATAGGGAAAGATCAGCCACAAAAAGACATTCAACGGGTCGTCCATTACATGCCTCCCGGCATCGGCGCCAGATCCGGCGTTCCATAGGTGTCCAAGCCGACTTCCTCTTCTTCGGGGCCTTCGGCGATCAGCCGTTGCACGGCCTCATGGTCCTTGCCCTTCAGTGCTGGCAAGGTGGCGCAGACGGAATCGATGGCCCCGAACCAGGGGGATTCGACTTCGCGCAGATGGATCCGCAGCAGCTCCAGACCCGCACGGTTGTCCAAGATGATCTTCAGCCCCGCCTTGACGTCGGTCAGGGCCCCGAACTCCAGGACCACGCACAGATGATCCGGGAGCTGGTCCTCGGTCAAGGTCAGTCCGGCCTTCACATAGACCTGCTTGATGCGCAGGAGCGCCAGACCCCGTTTCCGGGTCTCCCCGTTGGAGAAGTACGTCAGGAACAGGCATCCCCGACGCCGGGTGTCGAAGGTGTCGACATATTCGCTCTGGATCTCGCGCAACGTCCCCTGCTGCAGGTGCTGGATGGTCTTCTGCAATCCCGCCCCGACCTTCGTGGGCAGGCCGGCGGCCACTTCACTGAGTAGTTCCAGCCGGGAGAACAGTTCCTCATCGGGGTAGTCCAGCAGGATGGACGCGGATTGCCAGATCCCGGTGAGCTGTTCGGTGGAGTATTTGAGCGCGGGGGCCTTGGGGGGTGTCATGAGGAGGATCCTCCCTGCGGCGAAGCCGCCGAGTCCGACGACGATTCGGGGAACAACCCCTCGGGGGTGCCTTGGCCGTCCCAGTTCAACAGGTTGATGCGCACTCCTTCGGGACGTCCCGGCACATCGGGGGATCCCAGGCCCGGGTCCTTGCCCATATCCGGATCCTGGGCGAAGGAGCCGTCCATCCCGCCCATGCCGCCCATACCCGGACCGCCGTCGACGTCGAGCGAGCACTCGGTGGCGATGTTCTCCAGTTTGTGGGCGTCTTCGTAGTGGGCGGAGGGGATGACATAGCGTTCTTCATATTTGGCGATGGCCAACAGACGGTACATGTCCTGGACCTCCTGGCCGGTCATCCCCACCGATTCGGCAATGGACTCCTGGGGTTCCCACCCCATATTGATATCGCGCATGTAGGAGCGCATGGCCGCCAGCTTATGCAGCACCAGATCCACCGGCTTGGTGTCCCCGGCCGTGAAGAGCCCGGCCAGGTACTCGATGGGAATCCGGAGCTTGTCGATGGCCGCGAACAGGTTGTCCTGCTTTTCGGCGTCCTCGCCGGTGTCGCTGACCGCATCCACCACCGGGGAGAGCGGCGGAATGTACCAGACCATCGGCATGGTGCGGTATTCGGGGTGCAGCGGCAGGGCCACCTTGTATTTGTTGATCAGCGCGTAGATCGGCGACCGCTGGGCCGCTTCCACCCAGTCCTCGGGGATGCCGGCCTTGAGCGCCTCACGCATGACCTCGGGATCGTTCGGATCCAGGAACACCTCGCGCTGGGCTTCATACAGGCCGTGCTCGTCCGGGGTGGATGCGGCCTCGAGGACCCGGTCGGCGTCATAGAGCATCAGGCCGAGGTAGCGCAGACGACCCACGCAGGTCTCCGAGCAGATCGTGGGTTGGCCGATCTCGATGCGCGGATAGCAGAACGTGCACTTCTCGACCTTGCCGGTCTTGTGGTTGAAGTACATCTTCTTATACGGGCAACCGCCCACGCACTGCCGCCAGCCGCGGCAGCGGTCCTGGTCCACCAGCACGATGCCGTCCTCTTCGCGCTTGTAGATGGCGCCGGTGGGGCAGGAGGAAACACAGGAGGGGTTCAGGCAGTGTTCGCAGATGCGGGGCAGGTAGAACATGAACGTCTGCTCATATTCGAATTTGATCTTGTCCCCGACCTTCTGCAGGATCGGGTCGTGGTGGGTGTTCTCCACGGACCCGGCCAGGTCGTCGTCCCAGTTGGACGACCAGGTGACGGTGGTGTCCTGCCCGGTGAGTAACGATTTGGGCCGTGCTACCGGCATATGGTCCTGGGCGGGAGCCGTGGTCAGGTTCTCGTAGTCGTAGGTCCACGGCTCGTAGTAGTCCTTGATGCCTGGCAGATTGGGTGCGGCGAAGATGGTCATCAGGTTCTTCAGCCGGCCACCGGCCTTGAGCTTGAGCCGACCACGCTTGGTCAGCGTCCAGCCGCCCTTCCACTTCTCCTGGTCCTCATAGGTACGCGGATAGCCCAGACCGGGCCGGGTCTCCACGTTGTTGAACCAGATGTGTTCGGCACCGGAACGGTTCGTCCAGACCTGCTTGCACGTGACCGAACACGTGTGGCAACCGATGCACTTGTCCAGGTTCATCACCATTGCCATTTGAGCCATGACACGCATTAGTACGTCACCTCCTGGTTGCGGCGGCGAATGACCGTGACTTCGTCGCGTTGGTTTCCCGTCGGCCCCATGTAGTTGAAGGCGTAGGTCTGCTGGGCGTAACCGCCGATCATGTGCGTGGGCTTGATCATCAGGCGGGTGAGCGAGTTGTGGTTGCCACCGCGCTGGCCGCTGGTCTCGGAGAGCGGCATATCGATCAGCCGGTCCTGCGAGTGATACATGAACACGGTGCCCTCGGGCATCCGGTGCGAGACGATGGCTCGTGCCGTGGTCGTGCCGTTGCGGTTGACCGCCTCGATCCACTCGTTGTCCTTGACCCCGATCTTCTCGGCGTCCAGCGGACTCATCCAGATTCCCGGACCACCCCTGAACAGCGAGAGCATGAACAGGTTGTCCTGGTATTCGGAGTGGATGGACCACTTATTATGCGGGGTCAGGTACCTGACGGACACGCCCTTGGAGGAGGTGGAACCGATGGCCGGTTCATCGAATAGCGCCGTCATGTCCAGCGGTGGCCGGAAGATCGGCAATCCCTCACCCAGTTCGGTCATCCAGTCGTGGTCCAGATAAAAGTGCATCCGGCCGGTCAGGGTATGCCACGGTTTGAGTCGTTCAACGTTGATGGTGAACGGGGAGTACCGCCGGCCGCCGGTTTCAGAACCTGACCATTCGGGTGAGGTGATCACCGGCGCCGGACCGTTTTGTGTATCGGCGAACGTCACCCGGTGGCCTTCGTTCTCCGAGGACAAGTCGTGCAGCAAGGTGCCGGTGCGTTTCTCCAGCGTTTTGAAACCCTGGGTCGCCAAATGTCCGTTGGTGGTGCCGGAGAGGGTCAGGATCATCTCGCAGGCCTGGTAGTCCTTGAGGATGTCGGGGCGCCCATGGCCCGCACCTCCCCTCACGGTTCCGTTCTTGATCTTTAGTTCTTCGATTTCCCGGCTCACGTCAAAGGTGATGCCCTTGGTCGTGGCCCCGAGCGTGTCCATCAGGGGTCCGATCGAGCGCATCATGTCGCCGATCTTCGTGTAGTCGCGTTCGACTTCGATGATCTTGGGCATGGTGACCCCGGGCTCGGGCTCACATTCGCCGTATTTCCAGTCCCTGACCTTCCCATGTGGGGAAACCATCGCATCGGGGGTGTCATGGGTCAGCGGCGCCGCGACGACGTCGGTCTGCTTGCCCAGGTGCGGTTCCGCCAGACGGCTGAACACCCGGGAGATTTCCTGCCAGGCGTCCCAGTCCGTACGGGATTGCCACGGCGGGGCGATGGCCGGGTTGAAGGAGTTCACGAACGGGTGCATGTCAGTGGTGGACAGGTCGTACTTCTCATACCAGGTGGCCGCCGGGAGCACGATATCCGAGTGCAGCGTGGAGCTGGTCATTCGGAAGTCCAGCGTGGTGAGCAGGTCGAGTTTCCCCGTCGGAGCCTTCTCCCGCCATTTCACGTCCTTGGGGCGGAAGCGTTCTGCGGTTTCCTCGGCACTGATGGTGTGCGAGGCCCCCAGCAGGTGGTTCAGGAAGTATTCGTTGCCCTTGGCCGAGGAGCCGATCAGGTTCGAGCGCCACAACGAGAGCACCCGGGGGTAGTTATCCGGAGCATCGGGGTCCTCGGCGGCGAAGTTCAACCGTCCCGCCTTGATCTCGTCAACCACGTAGTCCTTGGCCGACTGGCCCTTCTGCCTGGCCTGGGCCCCGATGATCAAGGGGTTCCGGTCGAAGGTGGGGTAGGAAGGCATCCACCCCAGCCGGGCCGATTGGGCGATGATGTCCGCCGTCGTCTTTCCGGCGAGCTGCCCCTTGCCGGTTTGGGCGGTCAGGGCATCGGCACCGAACTGGTCATAGCGAAACTGGTCGGTGTGGAGGTACCAGTAGGCCGTCTGCACCATGTTGCGGGGAGGACGCAGCCAGTCCAGTCCGTTTGCGAGTTGGTTGTATCCGGTGAGTGGACGGACCTTTTCCTGTCCGACATAGTGCGCCCAGCCGCCGCCGTTCACGCCCTGGCAACCGGTGACGGTCGTCAAGGTCAGGAAGGTGCGGTAGATGGTGTCGGAGTGGAACCAGTGGTTGGTGCCGGCTCCCATCAGGATCATCGAGCGGCCCTTGGAATCCTCGGCGTTCTGCGCGAATTCCC
>JAKDMV010000035.1 GCA_030452125.1 Micrococcaceae bacterium | reverse complement strand
ACCGTGGCGACGACGGCCAGATCATGGGTGATGTACAGGCCCGCGACCTGATGCCGTTCGGCCATTTCGTGGATGGTTTCCAGGACCAGTGCCTGCGTGGTGACGTCCAGGCCGGTGGTCGGTTCATCCAGGATCATCACCGAGGGACGGCAGGCGAAGGCCATGGCGATCCCCACGCGCTGCTGCTGTCCACCGGAGAGCTGGTGGGGGTAGCGGCGGCGGTAGGCTGCATCGTTCTGCAGGCCGACCTCGGTGAGGACCTCGTCCACCCGGGCGGCGCGCTCGTGGTCGTTCGCACCAAAGCCGTGGACCTGGAGCGTCTCCAGGACCTGCTCGCCGATCCGCATGGCGGGGTTCAACGACAGCGCGGGGTCCTGCGGGACATAGGAGATGGATCCGCCCCGCAGGACCCGGACCTTCGGGGCGCTGAGCTCGAGCAGGTTGCCCGAGGCCTCTTCGCTACCCAGATGGACGGAGCCGGCGGTCAGTTTCAGGCCCTGGCGGAAATGACCCATGCAGGCCAGGCCCGCGGTGGTCTTCCCCGATCCGGATTCCCCGACCAGCGCCAGGATCCGTCCCGGGTGCAACTCGAAGTCGATCCCGTGCAGGATCTCCTTGCCGGCCAGCGTGGCGACCCGCAGGTCGGTGGCCCGCAGTGCCGCGACGGTTGGTGCTTCGTTCTTCACGGTGTCCATGTTCATTCTCCCGCGTTCAGGTTGGCCGAGGCCCGTGCCAGGGAATCGGTGAGGAGGTTGGTCCCGACGGTCAGGATGGCGATGGCCACCACCGGCAGGATGACGCCCCAGGGTTGGACGGTCAACGCAATGCGGTTCTCGTTGATCATCAGGCCCCAGTCGGCGGTCGGTGGTTGCATGCCCAGGCCCAGGAAGGACAGGGCGGCGACGAAACCGATGGAGTACGTCATGCGCAGGCCCAGTTCCACCATGAGGGGGCCGGTGATGTTCGGCAGCACGTCCTTGAGCAGGATCTTCCATTTCGGGACGGCATACATTTCCGAGGCGCGGACGAAGTCCTCGGTGATCACCGAGGCGGTCGCCGAACGGGTCACCCGGGCGACCCGGGGGGCGTGGGTGATGCCGATGACGGTCACCAGGACCCAGCCCTTGGGGCCCAGGACGGTGATCGCCAACAGGGCGAAGACCAGCTGCGGCAAGGCCAGCAGGACGTCGTTGGAGCGCATGATCAGGTTGTCGAGCCAGGGCCGTGAGTAGGCGGCGGCCATGCCGATCACCACACCGACCACCATGCCCAGGGCGGTGGCCAGGGCCGCGTAGGCCAGCAGCCGTAGTCCACCGTCGAGGAAACGGCTGAGGATGTCGCGGCCGAGGTTGTCGGTTCCGAAGATGCCGTCCGGTTGGAACGGCCTACCGGAGAAGGAGGTGCTGGTGAATCCGGTGGCCCAGGGAAGCAGCAGCGGGCCCACCAGGGCCACCAGCAGCACGATCCCGGTCAGCACGGCGCCGATCCTGGCCTGCTTCTGGCGCATCATGCGCCGGAACAACCCGGGGGCGGAGGAGACTTCGTCGTCGATGGCCGATCCGGCCATGTCGGTGGGGGTGTTGTTGGTACTCATCGGGCGGACTCCGTCCTGAGCTTCGGGTTGGTGGCTATGCCGACGATGTCGGCCAGCAGGTTCACCACGATGTAGGCGGCGGCGATGAGCATCGAAATCGCCTGGACGACTTGGACGTCACGGTTGGACACGGCGTCGACCAGGGCCTGGCCGATGCCCGGGTAGCGGAACAGGAACTCGATGACGACCACGCCGCCGGCCATCCACGCCAACTGGATGGCGACCACCTGGGCCACGGGGCCCAGCGCATGGGGGACTGCGTGGCGCAGGATCACCGTGCGCTCCGGGACGCCCTTGAGTCGGGCCATTTCCACGAAGCCGGAATCCAGCACCTCGATCATCGTGGCACGCATCATCCGCACGATGTAGGGGGTGACGACCAGGACCAGGGTCAGGGCCGGCAACACCAGCTGCAGCGGATAGTTCCAGACGGGTTCACCCGGCGGGGCCAGGGTGACGGAGGGAAGGATCTTGAAGACCGTGGTGGAGAAGAGCGTGATCATCACGATGCCGATGACGAACTCGGGCATCGCGGCCAGGACCAGCGAAGTGGTGGTCGCGACATGGTCGGCGAAGCGGCCACGACGCAAGGCACTGTAGGTGCCCACGATGATGCCCACCGGAATGCTGATGACCGCGGCGATGCCCATCAGGACCAGCGAGGCGGTGATGCGCTCGCCGATCAGGGCGGAGACCGGGCCGGCGGTGGCCGCCGAGTAGCCGAAGTTGCCGGTGAACAGTCCTCCGAGCCAGGAGAGGTAGCGCATGACCACCGGGTCGTTGAGGTTCATCTGCTCACGCAGCGCCTCGAGCCGTTCGGGGGTCGCCTGTTGGCCGAGCACGGCTTGGGCCGGGTCTCCGGGGAGCAGCAGGGTGGCCACGAAGACCATGATGGAGACGACCAGCAGGATCAGCACGCTGACCAACAGGCGTCGGGAAACGAGTTTGAGGATCATTTCGTGCCTCCCATCCACACACGACGGAATTCGTAGCCGGACAGGGCCAGCCCGGTTTTATTGGGTACCAGTCCGGCGACATAGTGCTGGAAGGCATCGGCCTGGTTGGGGTGTCCCCAAATGATGTATCCACCTTCGTCGTAGAGCAGGCGTTGGGCCTTGGCGATCTGCTGGTTGCGTTGGTCTTCGTCCACGGTGGCCTTGGCCTGGTTGACGAGGTCGACGAAATCGGCGTTGTCCCAGTGGGTTTCGTTATAGGGGGAATCCTTCAGCAGGGAGTTGTCCACCTGCGGCAGGAAGTTGCGGGTGTAGTAGAAGTCCTGGGCGAAGTCCCATTGGAGGTAGTCGTCGCCGAAATAGGTGGTGGTGTCGGTGCGGCGGATCTTGACCCTGATCCCGGAGGCCGCCGCCTGTTGGGCGAAGACCTGGGCCGCCTCGACGGCGCCGGATTGGATGGGGGCCGTGACGAGCTCCACGTCCAGTCCGTTGGGGTACCCCGCCTCGGCGAGCAGGGACTTGGCCTTGGCGATATCCTGCGTGCGCTGGGTCAACCCGGTCGTTCCGGGGTCGAAGGGGGCGAAGACGTCGTTGCCGATGGTGCCGTGGCCGCTGAGGACCTGCTCGATCATCTGCTCCCGGTCCACGGCGAGCTTGAAGGCCTGCCGGACCCGGACGTCGTCGAAGGGTTTGCGGTCCACCCGCATGGTGAACGGCAGCCACATGCCGGTCTCCGAGTTCAGGATCCCGATACGCGGGTCCGAACCGATGACTTCGGTCAGTGCCAACGGGATCTGTCCGATCGCGTCGACCTGGCTGGACAGCAGGGCATTGATCATCGCGTCGTCATCATCGAAGTTCAGGATGGCCAACTCGTCCAGGTAGGGCTCGTGATCGCGCCAGTAGCCGTCGTTGCGGGAGAAGACCGACTGCCGGCCGGGCGAGAAGCTCTTGACCTTGAAGGGGCCGGTTCCCACCGGCTTCGCGGCGTCGTAATCCGCGGGGACGATCCCCATCGAGTATTGGCCCAAGGAGTCGTCGAAGGTCGCCGACGGGGAGTTCAACCGGAATTCAACGGTGTCCTTGCCCACGATCGCGACCTCGTCGAGGACGACCAGCGCCGTGGCACCGGATTTGGGATCCTCGGGATCGGTGATGCGCTTGAACGTGGCGACGACGTCTTCGGGCCGCACCGGGCGTCCATCATGGAAGACGACTCCTGGACGCAGTTTCACGGTCCAGACCATCGCCTTTTCATCCGGCGTCGCACTCAGCGCCAGCAGCGGCTGCAGGTCGTAGTTCTCATCCCGGTACAGCAGTGCTTCGTAGAGGTTGACCACGCGGGCGATATCCGTCGTGTTCACCGGGATGTGGGCGTCCAGGGTGTCTGAGGCGCCACCTCCGGAGAGCCCGACGCGCAGGGTCCCGCCGGTTTGTGGATTGCCGGTCGGTGCCGCAATGACCGAGGGCTGGGCCCCGCAAGCGGTCAGCACGGCGCCGAGGCCGAGGGCCATTCCGCTGCCGAGCAATGCCCGGCGGCTGAATCCCTCAGGCCCGGAACGTCGGGCGCGGGCTGCCGGGGGAGGCATGGGAAAGAGGGAAGGTGGGGAGGAAGTCACGGTGGGGCTCCTGGAGTAGGCGGATGGCTAGCAGGTGATGGATCGGCCGCTCCAGTCCGGGGGGTCATCGCGATGGATTTCGATGGCGTCCAGGATGTCCTGTCCGAAGGGAAGGGTCTTCCCCGTTTCCTGGCTCACATGCAGCCCCAGGATCTCCTCGGTGGCAATCACCGCGCCATCGACCCGCATGGTGTGGGCCAGATGCAGCTTCTTGGCCCCCGAGCCGGCCACCGTGGTGGTGACCTCCAGTTCGGCGCCGAGACCGGTTTCATCCAGATACCTGACGTGGGCCTCCACGGTGTACAGCGAATTGGAGGTGGCCTCCCGGTAGACGGGGCCCAGGCCCAGCGTCTCCATGGCCGCATCGGTGGCGAAACCGAAGACGAGGACGTAGTAGGCCTCGGAGAGGTGGCCGTTATAGTCGATCCATTCGGGCAGGACAGCCGTGGAATACGGTTCCAGCGCCACCTAGACCGCCGCCTTCGGTGCCGCCTTCAGCTCCCCGATCACGGTGCGGACGGCGATGATGGCCGCGTCGCGTTCGGCGACCAGATCGGCGAAGCCGCGCTCGCCGGCTTCCTCGTCGCAACCGGCGATGACGTCATCGCGCAGCTTCCGGGTCAGTTCCGGGGCATCGAGCCGGGTCCACGGCGACTTCAAGGAGGGGCCGAAGTGGTCCAGCATATGGGCCATGCCGCCGGGCCCACCGGCCAGATGGAAGGTGAGCATGGGGCCTTGGATCGGCCAGCGCAGGCCGGGGCCATCGGTGATGGCCAGATCGATCTGTTCGACCGTGGCCTCGCCGTTGTCGATCATATGCAGGGCCTCGCGCCAGAGCGCCTCCTGCAAGCGGTTGGCGATGAAGCCCGGGACCTCACGGTCCATGGTGATCACCGACTTGCCGATGAAGTCATACCACTGCGAGGCCCAGGCCACCGCTGCCGGATCGGTGCCTTCGGCGCCGGCGACCTCCACGAGGGGGATCAGGTACGGCGGGTTGAAGGGATGGCCGACGACCAGGCGTTCGGGGTGGGCCGCACGTTGGTTCATCTCACTCATCCCGTAACCGGAGGTGGAGGAACCGATGACGACGTCGGTGTCGGTCACCGCGTCGATCCGGGCCAGCAGATCCGATTTGAGGTCCAGGTCCTCGGGGGCGCTTTCCTGGACGAACCCGACACCGGACACGGCGTCGGCGAGTTCGGCGTGGACGGACCAGTTGTCCTTGGAAGCATTCGGTGCCAGACCCAACTGGGTCAGCGCCGGCCAGGCGGCATCGATCAGCGCGGCCAACTTGTCACCGGCATCGGCGGAGGGGTCCCAGGCCTGGACGCGGAAACCGCGGGACAGGAAGTAGGCGGCCCAGCCGCCACCAATGGTGCCGATGCCCACGCAGGCCACCGTTTCGACGTCGTGCAGGTTGGGGTAGTTGCTCATGAATCAGGCCTTACTTTTCGAGCTTGAGGATTTCGCGGGCTTCGTCGGGGGTGGCCACGGAGGAACCCATGCCGGTGACGATGCCGATGGCACGTTCGGTCAACTGTGCGTTGGTGGCCTTCACGCCCTTGGAGAGGTAGAGGTTGTCTTCCAATCCGACGCGGACGTGGCCACCGAGGAGCACCGACTGGGCGACCCAGGGCAGCTGGTTGCGGCCGATGGCGAAGGAGGTCCACTGGGCCCCCTCGGGCAGCATGTTCACCATGGCCTGCAGCAGGGCAGGATCCACGGGGGCGCCGTAGGGGATGCCCATGCACAGCTGGTAGAGCGGCGGCGGGGCGATCAGCCCTTCCTCGACCATGACGTTGGCGAACCAGAGGTTGCCGGTGTCGAAGATCTCCATCTCCGGCTTCACACCCAGTTCCTTGATGCGGGCGGCGCCCTCGCGGAGCATGTCGGGGGTGGAGACGTAGAGGTTGCTGCCTTCGCCGAAGTTCAGCGAACCGCAGTCGATGGTGCAGATCTCCGGGCGCAGCTCCTCGACGTGGGTCAGCCGCTCCAGCCCCGAGACCAGATCGGTGCCCGGCAACTGGGCCGTCGGCTCGGAGGGGTCGACCACCAGGTCCCCGCCCATGCCGGCGGTGAGGTTGATGACCGGATCGACGTCCGATTCCTTGATCTGGCGCACGACCTCGCGGTAGAGCTCGGTATCGCGCGAGCCCTGCTTGGTTTCGGGATCCCTCACGTGGATGTGGACGACCGAGGCGCCGGCCCGGGCCGCGGCAATGGCATCGGCGGCAATCTCATCCGGGGTGACGGGAACGAATTCGCTCTTGGACGTGGTGTCCCCGGCGCCGGTCAGGGCGCAGGTGACGATGACTTTACGATTCATGGGATGACTCCTCGGGGGTGACGATGGTGCGGTCAATGAAATTTTCGATGTGCTCTTGCATCTGAACGGTGGTCAGCATGCCGGTCAGGACCTTGATGCCCAGGCCGTCCATCAGGCTGGTGATGTCCAAGGTCAGATCGGCGGCGTCGATGGAGCGGAACACCCCGCTGCGTTGGCCGTCGGCGATGATGCCTTCCACGGTTTGGCGCCAGCGTTCGTAGCCATGTGAATGGTTGTCTCGTTGGCTCGGGTCCACGGCGGCCTGTCCCCAGGTCTGCAGCCAGATCGACCATTCGGCCCGTCCGGCCACCCCTTCGGGGAGCTGGAGGCGGATCAATTGCTTGAGCCGCTGGACCGGATCCGGGATGGCGTGCAACTCAGTGACCTGGCGGTCGAAGGCCAGCTTGACCGAGTAGCGCAGCGCCTCGGCGAAGATCTCCAGCTTCGTCGGGAAGTAGTAGTGCACCGAAGCCGGGGACATGCCTGTTTCCCGGGCGATATCGGAGATCCTGACGTTGGCGTGGCCCATTTCGGCGAAGAGCCACCAGGACTGTTCGATGATCAGCCGGCGCTTGCGGGCCGAGGTGGTGTCTTCGCGGTGCCGGGTGGGCAGGATGCCCGAGGAGGGGGCCACCGAGGCTCCTGCCGTGGAGTCGGAGCCGGAGAGCAGCCAATTGGCGGTCACGCCGGTATTGGTGGCCAGCAGGGTCAGTTCCTCGGGATTGAAGCGTCGGATGCCCTTGAGTGATTTGGACAGTTTGGTCTCGTCGATGCCGATGAGGGCGGCGACGTCACGTTGGGCCAGTCCCGAGTCGTGGATGGCCCGCCGGGCACGGTCTGCGAGTGTGTCGGCGGAGGATTCGGCGGTTGGCATGGGGCCAACAGTAGAACAGGACTTGCGAACATGGCAAGTGAGTTGATTGACAATCAATCATGAATTGCGATTCATGGCGATCTCTGAAGCTGTCGCGGAGGCGATCGATGCCCGGTTTCCGCCCGGCTCGGTGGGCGCGGGGAAGACGCATTCCGACCGGCGATGGGGCCCGGGGTCGGGGGGTGATCAAGTTCATGTTTCGCGGCGTTTCCGTGCCCCCGCCAGCCTCTGCCCGGCAGGGGCGCAAAGGCGTACGATTGCGGGCATGAGCGTCTCAACAGAACATGACTCGACCCCCACAAAAGTGGTGATGGTTTCCATTGTCGCCGCATTGGGCGGATTCCTCTTCGGATTCGACAGTGCCGTGATCAACGGTGCCGTCGACGCCATCGGGGAACAATTCGCCCTCAGCGGGGTCCTTTTGGGATTCACCGTCTCCTGCGCACTCCTGGGCGCCATGGTCGGCGCCTGGTTCGCCGGACCCTTCGCCGATAAGCAGGGCCGGGTGCGGGCGATGCTGGTCGCGGCCGTCTTGTTCACGATCTCCGCCCTGGGCTCCGGTTTTGCCTTTGGCCCGGTGGATCTGATCATCTGGCGCACCATCGGCGGTGTGGGCGTGGGCATGGCCTCGGTCCTGGCCCCGGCCTACATCGCCGAGGTCGCCCCCGCGCACAGTCGCGGCAAGCTGGCCTCCCTGCAGCAAATGGCGATCGTGCTGGGCATCTTCGTCGCCCTGCTCGCCGACGCCTTCATCGCGGCGACCTCAGGAGGCGCCTCCGAAGTGAGCTGGCTGGGTATCGAAGCCTGGCGCTGGATGTTCCTGACCGAGATCATCCCGGCAGTCCTCTACGGGGCACTGGCCTGGCAGATCCCCGAGTCCCCGCGCTACCTCGTGGCCCGCGGCCAGCTGGCCCGGGCCGCCAAGGTCCTGCATGAGGTCGTCGGTTTGAAAAGCCGGGACGAGGTCGACGAGAAGATCGCCTCGATCAAGTCCACCATCAGCACCGAGAAGAACCAGGGCCTGCGCAACCTCGTGGGAGGCAAGGGCTGGCTGCTGCCGATCGTCTGGGTGGGCATCCTGCTCTCGGTCTTCCAGCAGTTCGTGGGCATCAACGTCATCTTCTACTACTCCACCAGCCTGTGGAAGTCCGTCGGTTTCACCGAGGAAAACTCGTTCACGATCACCGTCATCACCTCGGTCACCAATATCCTGGTGACCGTGGTCGCCATCCTGCTGGTCGACAAGGTGGGCCGCAAGCCCCTGCTGTTGGCTGGTTCAGCCGGCATGACCGTCGCCCTGGGCCTGATGGCCGTCGCCTTCAGCCAGGCGATGGGCACCGGCGACGACGTGTCGCTGCCGCAGCCCTGGGGCGTGATCGCGCTGATCGCCGCCAACGTGTTCGTCGTCGCCTTCGGCGCGACGTGGGGGCCGGTGGTCTGGGTGCTGCTGGGTGAGATGTTCTCCAATAAGATGCGTGCCGTGGCCCTCTCGGTGGCCGCAGCCGCCCAATGGCTGGCCAACTTCCTGGTCACCACCACCTTCCCGTCGCTGGCCGAGGCCGGATTGGTCTTCGCCTACGGGCTGTACGCGCTCTTTGCCCTGTTGTCCTTCTTCTTCGTCTTCAAGTTCGTCACCGAAACCAAGGGCCGCGAACTCGAGTCCATGCAGTAGGAGCACCCGTCGATACCGCAAGGGGCGGTCGACCGTGGTGTCCTGGGCCGTGGGCTGGGTGCCCAGGGCGGCCTGGACCGCCGAGCCCAGGATCCGGGCCCCTTCCGCTGTGGGGTGGGTGCCGTCGTAGCTCAGGCCCTCGGCGTAGACCTCCGGATGGGTCGAATCGCGCAGGCCCCGGGACCCGTCGATCCAGCCCCACCCCTGCTCGAGGACGAAATCGTGCAACCACGCGTTGTATTCGACGGTGCGGGTGCGGAATTCGTTCCGCGGCGGGACGGAAGAGACGAGCACCCGGTCGGAATCCGCCTGCGCAATGATGTCCTGCAGGTTCTCCCCGATCCGTTCGAAGGGGACCCCGGCGCGGATGTCATTGGTCCCGGCGATCACCACCAGCACGTCGGAGGGCACGGGGGTGTAGCCGTCCAGCATCTGAGCGGTGGTGGCACCTCCCCGGGCCCATCCGCCGGCGAAGGTCGTGGCGGGGTCCTGGGCGAAGACGGCCCAGGACCTCTCGCCGACGATCCGCCGGGAGACCTGCTCCGGATAGGCGTGATCGGCGGTGATGGAGTCCCCGACCACGGAGAACGTGACCGCCTGCGCGTCCCCGGCCGCCATCGGGCGCGCCATCGGAAAGCCGTCGGAGAAGAGCGCCTCCTGCCCCTGGGGCTGCCCCTGCCCGCCGACCAGGATGGCTCCGGCGGTCACGGCCAATACGGCCATCCCGGCCAGCAGCGCGGTACGGGGCCGGGAGGACAGGCGGGAACGAAGCGTGGGACGGTCGGTCCCGGCGGGGGTGGGGTCGTGCACTGATTACTCCTGGGTAAAGAAGGTGGATTCCCAGCCTAAGGAACCCACCGCGGGGTAAACGGACCACAACATGACGATCGGATGACGATTCCGGCCAGAACGTTTTTCACAGCCCGGTGCCCTACCCTCTAACCCATGCTTGAGCAGATTTCCGTTGATTCCTGGTGGCAGGCGCTGCTGGTCGGCTTCACCCGTGGCCGTTCCCTCCATGCCGAGGCCCTGACGCTGGTCCTGATCATCGCCGTTGCCGTCGCCCTCTGCGTGCCGCGGGCCACGTGGCGTTGGTTCGGCCTGTATGTCACGTTCGTCCACGAGCTGGGCCACGCGCTGGCAGCGTTGATGACGGGACGGATCGTCCGCGGCATCCGGTTGAACCTGAATCATTCCGGGGAGACGGTCAGCGCCGGCCGGGGCGGTGCCGGCATCGCCTGGTCCGGGTTCTGGGGCTATCCGGCCCCGGCGGTCGCCGGGGCGGCGATGATCTGGGCCGCCTCCTCGGGGTGGGCCGGGGCGGCCCTGTCCATCGGGGCGATCCTGCTGTTGGTGGCCTTGCTGTTCATCCGCAATCTGGTGGGGATCGTGATCGCCGTTGGATGCGCGGCCCTGGCCCAGGTTCTGGTGCTCTTCACCGACGGGGAATTCTCCGCCTACGTCGTCCTCTGTCTGGGCATTGCCCTGGTGGTGGGGGCGGTCAAGGACTGGTTCAAGGTCGCCGCGGTCCACGTCCGGCGTCGTCGGCTGGAGAGCTCGGATGCCTACATCCTGGCCCGGGCCACCGGGGTCCCCGCAGCGGTCTGGCTGGCCGGATTCGCTCTGGTCATCATCGGGTGTGCGTACTGGTCGCTGCTCTCCCTGGGTGCCGCCGTCAACTGAGTTGCCCCGACCCGGGCCCGCGGGCGGCCCCGGGCGATGGTGGGCCCGGGGGATGACGCGTAGCCTCGGGGCATGGAGAATCCCCTGCCAGACTTCGAATTCACCACCAGCCTGCCGGTTCCCCGCGAGGAGGCCTTCGCCTGGTTTTCCCGTCCCGGTGCCCTGGTCAGGTTGCTCGCCCCGTTTTCGGGCAGCGTGCGTCGTGAGCCCAGCGATGGGTTGAACGTCGGCTCCACGGCGGTGATCGGCATCGGGGCGCCGGGGCAACTGGGGCTGGGGTTGGGACCGGCCATCGGAGCCGTCGCCGGACCGTTGCACCTGCCCGGGTGGGCCAAACCCGAAATCCCCTGGCACGCCCGGCACGTCGGGCTGGTCCCCGGGCGCAGTTTCACCGACGTCATGGAATCCGGGCCCCTGGCCTCCTGGCGTCATGAGCACGTCTTCGAGGAGGACGACGGCGGGACCCTCATGCGTGATTTCGTCTCCTACGACCTTCCGTTGGCCAGCAGTTCCGGTCCCGGAGGGCGGATCCGGGAGTGGGGGAAGGAACGCTTCAACACCGAGCTGAAGCGCATGTTCGGATACCGCGAACGCCAGGTGATCGGCGACCTGCTCTTCCACTCCCGGCATTCCGGGGCCGATTCATCCTCGAAACGGATCGCCATCTCGGGGGCCGGCGGACTCATCGGCACCCAGCTGCGGGCCTTGCTCCAAGGCGGCGGGCACGAGGTGTTCCGGTTGGTCAGGGGGCCGGCAACGGAAACGGATGAAATCTCCTGGGATCCGGATGCGGGACGGATCGACACTGCGGCGCTGGCGGGCTGCGACGTCGTCATCCACCTGGCCGGGCACCCGATCGGTGGGCGATTCACCGCAGCCACCAAGCAACGCATCATGTCATCGCGGACGGTGGGGACCTCCTTGATCGCCCGGACGCTGGCCGACCTGTCGGCGGACGGACACCAGCGCACCCTCGTGGCCGCCTCGGCCATGGGGTACTACGGGGCCTCCCCGGAAGCCCGCCCCGCGCAGGCCCCGACGGACTTGAGCGAGGACGGCCCTCCGGGAACCGATTTCCTCGCCGATGTCTGTCTCGCCTGGGAGGCTGCGTGCGAACCGGCGGCACGGGCCGGGGTCCGGGTGGTGAACGTCCGCACCGGGCTGGTCCAGAGCCCCTCCGGCGGAATGTTGCAGCAATTGTTGCCGTTGTTCGTCGCCGGTCTGGGAGGTCGCATGGCCGGGGCCGGCATGCAGAGCTGGATCGGCATCGATGACGTCGTGGGGATCTTCGCCCATGCCGCCCTGGAGGACCGGGTCTCCGGACCTGTCAACGCCGTCGCCCCGCATCCGGTGGACGCCCGGGACTATGCCGCCACGTTGGCCAGGGTGCTCAACCGCCCGGCAGGACTCACGGTCCCGGGCTTCGGCCCGGCCCTGCTCCTGGGCCGCCAGGGGGCCCGCGAAATTGCCCGGTCGGACCAGCGGGGCTCCTCGAGGCGGATCGAGGAGTTCGGCTACGCCTTCCGTGAGCCCGAGCTCGAACCGGCGCTGCGGCACGTGCTGGGTCGCCGCTGAAGGTCACGAGACCGTGACCTAGGACGTCGGTAACGGTCGGATTACGGATAATACCGAGCAAAAACGGGTTCGGGCGTCCGTCCGGACTCCCGATCTCTACTCCGATCCGAGACTCACAGGAATCACAGATACATCGATTCTGCCGCGAGATCACGGGGTTTGAGCTGTAAACTTTTTGTGGATCGTCTCCCCAGGGGGACGTTCGTAGTTGACGCAGCCCCCCATCGTATAGTTATCGTAATCAAGTCACGTTTTGATAACACCTCGCCGTTCGGGGTGGTGCAAGACGGAGTGCAGTTCAGGTACCTTTCGATCGTCCACCTGACTGCCCACTAAATTTGGAGTCGACATCGACGCCGGACGATCGCGCAATGAGGGCCGGGGACGGCTGGAGCGCACAGGTGGCCCCTGGAGAAACTGTGATCCAGCAGAACAGCAAAAAGTTTTCGAAGATTTCCCGCATCGGCGCAAGCAGTGGTGTAGCAGCCCTGGCCTTGGCCGGCGCGGCAGCAGGCATCGGAGCAGCTCCCGCCTCCGCAGCACCTGCAGGCACCTGGGATTCACTCGCGCAGTGTGAGTCCGGTGGGGATTGGTCCATCAACACGGGCAACGGCTTCAAGGGTGGACTGCAGTTCACCAACAGCACCTGGAAGGCCTTCGGCGGTAGCGGTCAGGCCAACCACGCCAGCAAGTCCGAGCAGATCCGCGTAGCCAAGAAGGTCCAGGCTGCTCAGGGTTGGGGCGCATGGCCCGCATGCTCCGCCAAGCTGGGTATCTCCGGCAAGGCACCGTCCGGCCCGAAGCAGGCCACCAAGAAGGCTCCGGTCCAGAAGGCCGCGCCGAAGCAGGCTCCGGTCCAGAAGGCTGCTCCGAAGCACACCGCACAGGCACCGGTCCAGAAGGCCGCGCCGCAGCAGCAGGTCAAGTCGACCGGCAAGCACGTCGCCACGGTCAAGGCCACCGACTCGGGCAAGAACTACACGGTCAAGGCCGGCGACACGCTGTCCAAGATCGCCAACGCCCAGGGCCTGAGCGGCTGGGAGGGCCTGTACTCGGTGAACACCGATACGGTCTCCAACCCCAACGTGATCATGGTGGGCCAGACCATCAACCTGCCGACCAAGTAATCAGGTCGGCCCCGGGGCAGCGCCCCGGACCCTGAACTGCGGGAGCTTTGCCCCCGCCAGACGGCAGCGGCGGTTCGCCTTTCCCCCCAATGGCGAGCCGCCGTTGTTTCGTCAGGACACGAAGTGCCCGCACGGTCCACCGTGCGGGCACTTCGTGTGTCGGGGCTCAGGCGGGGAAGATCCGCGAGGCGAGGTCCTTGCCGGTCTTCGACTGCGATGTGTACCCGGAGGTTCCCTCGTCGAAGAACTCGCGGGCCGCCGCTGCGGTGGCCTCGAGGGCGGCAAAGGCGAAGGCCCCACCGACCGAGACGCGGCCGACACCCACCCGGGACAGGGCGGAGACCGGCGGTGTCCCCGCCGTGGCGAGCACGTTGAGCGGGCGGTCCACCGATTCCACCACCGACCGGATGTCCTCGAGCCGGGTGAGCCCCGGGGCGTAGAGCACGTCGGCCCCCGCCTCCTGGTAGGCCTGGAGGCGGTGGATGGTATCGGCCAGATCCGGGCGTCCATGCAGGAAATTCTCGGCCCGGCCGGTGAGCACCATCGGCGCCGGCCCGCGGTGGCAGGCCTCTGCCGCGGCAGCGACCCGCTCCGTGGCGGCCTCGATCCCGTGGATGGGGGAGTCCGGGTCCCCGGTGGAGTCCTCGATCGAGGCGCCGGCCAGCCCGGTTTGTAACGCGAGGTCGTAGGTCCGCCCGACGGCTGCTGCCTGGTCCGCGAACCCGTTCTCCAGGTCGGCGCTGACCGGCAGCTCCGTCGCCTGCACGAGCTCGGCCGCATTCTTCAAGGTCTCCTCGCGGGTCAGCCCTCCGTCGAGACGGCCCCGCGAGGCGGCATACCCGCTGCTGGTGGTGGCCAGGGCAAGGAACCCCATCGAGGCGAACAACCGCGCCGACCCGGTGTCCCAGGCATTGGGCAGCAGCAACGGCGTCGGGCCGTGATGCAGGGCGAGGAAGCGGGCAGCGGGTCCTGGGGGCGTCATGGCCACACGCTACACCGAGTCCACGGGGCACGCCGGGGTGCCGGACGGTGAGGAACGGGGCTCAGACGGCTTGGGGGACCGACCTGATGGATCCGACGTAGGCCAGGGCCTCGGGCCGGTAGGCATCTCGGAGCTGGAGGAAGCGGTTGCTGCTGGCCGCCCCCGGCCAATCCTCCGGCAAGCAGTCGGCCGGTAGCCCCGGGTCGAGGTAGGGAATGATCCGCCAGCTGTCGATGCACCGCACATAGGCGGCGAAGGCGGCCGCCCCCTCGGCGGGTGGCACGGAAGGGACATCGCGCTGCCGATCCAGGAATGCGTGGTGCAACCCCGCCAGCTCCTCCAGGTCCCACCAGCCGGCCACGGCCTCGCGGAGGGAACCGGCGGCCTGGGGGCGTCCGGTCACGAAGAGCACTGAACGATCCCGCAGCCCCAGGTCCTCCAGGATCTCCTCGGTCTCGGCCTGCAGGTAGCGGGGGCAGATCCACAGTCCCGGCCCCACGGTGCCGCACCCGATCCAATGCAATCGGCGGCGCAACTGATGGCGCAGCCCACGAGCGGTTTCGGGCACCGTGAAGTAGACCAGGCACCAGGAATCGTCGGGGCCCATGGACCGGGGTTCGTGGATCCTGCGGTCGCCGCGTTCGAGCATCTGCCGGGCCCGCTCCCCGACGGCATGACCGGAGACGCCCCCGCGGGTGGAGGCGGTGAGGACTTCCTTGCGCCGCAGCCTGCTCAGGGCGGTGCGGGTCAGGGCCGGGGACACGTCGACGGCCTCCATCAGGGTGATCAGTTGGGTCGAAGACATCCACCCCCCGGCCCCGCGCAAATACAGCCCGATGATGGTGCGCAGCAACGACGTGGTGCTCCCGGGGCGGGAGTCCATGTCGTCGAGGACGGCACTCATTTCATGTCGGTCAGTGCGGCGGCGATCGCCTCGACGCCCACCTCGAGTTCGGCGAAACTGGTGCTCAGGGGCGACAGGCCGATGCGCAAGCCGTCCGGTGGGCGGAAGTCGGGGATCACCCCCTGCTCCCAGAGCCGGGTGGTGACCGCGGCGAAGTCAGGGTGGTCCACGGTCACGTGGGAACCACGCTGTGCAGGTTCACGGGGGCTGGCCAGCCGGGCGCCGTGGGGGGAGAGGCGTTCCTCGCAGAGCCGTAGGGCATGCTCGGTCAGTTCCACCGATTTGCTGCGGATGGCCTCGATGCCGACCTCGGCGATCAGCTCCACCATGTCCTTGAGCGGCTGCATGGCCAGGATGGGTGGGGTTCCGGTGATGAACCGGCGGATCGTACCGGCCGGTTCATAGGTCTCCGTCATCCCGAAGGGGTCGGCGGCCCCCATCCACCCCCAGATCGGCTGGCGGAGCGTGGAGTGAAGTGCCGATGCGACGTAGACGAACGCGGGGGAGCCGGGGCCGCCATTGAGATA
Source organism: Micrococcaceae bacterium (assembly GCA_030452125.1). GTDB lineage: Bacteria > Actinomycetota > Actinomycetes > Actinomycetales > Micrococcaceae > Arthrobacter_H. Next base: position 9,665 of record JAKDMV010000035.1, on the reverse strand, counting down.
CTTATAGGTACAACCCACCGCCAGATCGACGCCCCAGGCATCCAGGTGCAGCGGGACGGCGCCGACCGAATGGCACAGGTCCCAGACCATGAGGGCCCCGGCATCCTTGACCTGGGCGGTGATGGCTTCGGCGTCGGCAAGGTAGCCCGAACGGTAGGCCACATGGCTCAGGAGTACGACGGCGGTGCGATCGGAGAGGACCTGTTCCAGATCCGTGCCGGTCACCCCGGTCGCCGGATCGGGGGTGATCCACCGCAGGGTCGCCCCCCGTTCGGCGGCGATGCCCTCGACGATGAACCGGTCCGTGGGGAAGTTCCCCGCATCGATGACGATCTCGCAGCGCCGCGGATCGGCTCCCTGTTGGTGGTCCAAGGCCGCCCGCAGCGCCTTGTAGAGCAGGACCGACGTCGAGTCCCCGACCAGCGTCTGCCCCGGCCCGGCACCGAGGACGACCTCCCCGAGGCGGTCTCCCAGGACGGTGGGCTCGTCCATCCACTGCTCATCCCAGCTGCGGATCAGCCCGGCACCCCATTCGGTGCGGACGAAGGTGGCCAGGTGTTCGGCAGTGGCGGCCAGCGGCCGCCCCAACGAGTTCCCGTCGAGATAGGCGGTCAGCGGCCGGGCCGGATCGGCGGCGGGGACCAGGAAGCGACTGCGGTAGAGGGCGAGTGGATCGGCGGCGTCCAGCTCGTCGCTGGTCGGGGACGCGGGGGAGGTGCTCATGCGGAAGGGCCTTTCGGGCTAGTTGCCGATTTCGGTGCGGACGGCGTAGAGCTCGGGGAAGAAGGTCAGGTCCAGGGCGCGGCGGAGGAAATCGACGCCGGAGGAGCCGCCGGTGCCGCGTTTGAAGCCGATGGTGCGTTGGACGGTGCGCAGGTGCCGGAAGCGCCAGGCCTGGAAGTTGTCCTCGAGGTCCACCAGATCCTCGCAGGCCTGGTAGAAGCCCCAGCGGGTCTCCTCGGTTTCGTAGATCTCCTTGAATACGGGGATGAGTTCCTCGTGCAGCACCCAGGCCTTCGAGAAGTCGCGGTGCAGGATCTCCTCGGGGATGCTGTAGCCGGCGCGGGAGAGGGCGGCGAGGAACGCGTCGTAGACCGTGGGCTCCTCGAGGAGCTGGCTGAGCATGGCGTGGGCCTCGGGATGGGATTCGAAGACCTTGAGCATGCCGCGGTGCTTATTTCCCAGGATGAATTCCACGGCGCGGTACTGCCAGGACTGGAAGCCGGAGGCCGAGCCCAGAGTGTCGCGGAACTGGGCGTATTCACGCGGGGTGAGGGTCGCCAGCACCGACCACTGGTCGGTGAGGACCTTCTGGATGTGCTTGACCCGGGCCAGGCACTTCAGCGCCTTGCCCAGATCGTCGGCGTCCATGAGGCGACGGGCTTCGACGAGCTCGTGGAGGACCAGCTTGAGCCAGAGCTCGCTGGTCTGGTGCTGGATGATGAACAGCAGCTCGTCGTGGTGTTCGGGATTGCTGTGGGGGTGCTGGGCGTGCAGGACCTTATCCAGATCCAGGTACCCGCCGTAGGACATCTCGTTGCGGAAGTCGGTGCGTACGGTCTCTTCGATATCGCGTTCGCCGGTAGCGGTATCGGCGCCGGGGGTTTCAGGGGTGTCTTGCGAGTAGGGGCAGCTCATGAAAGTCAGAATATCAGTTACGTGACGAGCGTCAATCAATTGAAATTCGTGTGGCGGTCGTCGGGGAGCAGCGCTGGCATGATGGAACCATGAGCACCCCAGCGGCTGCCGCGCCACGCGCCATCCTCCATACGGTCGGACATTCCACGCATCTGATCGCGGAGTTCGTCGAGCTGCTCCGGGCCCATGGGGTGCAACGGATCGTGGATGTGCGCACGGTGCCCGGATCCCGGCACAACCCGCAATTCGGCATCGACCAGCTCCCGGGCCACCTCGCCGATCACGGAGTGGACTACCAGCGGATCGAAAGCCTCGGCGGGCTCCGGCACACCACGAAGGCCTCGCCGAACACCGGCTGGCGCAACGCCTCCTTCCGGGGCTATGCGGATTACATGCAGACCCCTGGGTTCGACGCCGGGATCCAGGAGCTGATCGCCAGCGCCACCGAACGGTCCGTGGCCATCATGTGCGCCGAAGCCGTCCCCTGGCGCTGCCACCGCTCGATGATCGGGGACGCGATGCTCGTCCGCGGCTTCGAGGTGCTGGATATATTCAGCCCGACCAAGGCCACCGCGCATGCCTTGACGTCCTTCGCCCACGTGGTGGGAACCACGATCACCTATCCACCGGAGGACTCCACCGCGCAGGCATGAGCGGGGAGCCTCAGCGGAAACCCCGGCTCATCGTGAACCGGTGGGCCACGGCGTCGGTCAGTGGTTTGCTGCGGGCCACGGCCGTGATCGCAGCGGCCCTGACCTGATCCAGCACCCGGGGCAGGGGGCGCCCCAAGGCCATGTTCAGGTGGGCTTGCCGTCCCGCCCGGGCGGCGGCACGCAACCGGTCCCGGGAGAAGGCCGCCAGCAGATCGGCGGGCGTTGAACCCTTCGTACCGGCCCGGGTGAGGAGCGGGGCCAGGGCGGCGGCGTCGAGCAACCCCAGCGCCATGCCCTGCCCGCCGATGGGGCTGATCTCGTGGGCGGCATCGCCGATCAGGATGACCCGTCCGTGCACCATCTGCGCGACCGCCCGATGCGAGCACCGGAACCTGCTGTGCATCGTCGCCGCATCGGGGTCGACCCGGTAGCCGGTACGTCGTTCGATAAGTGACGGGAGCGTGGTGGCATCGGCCGGCCGGTGCCAGGCCACCCAGCGGCGGAGGCCCCCGGGCAGGGGGAAGGACTCCACGATCCCTTCGGGGTGCAGCAGCAGGGCGGCGGTGGCCCCGAAGCCGGTGGTGTCCGGATAATCCCCCATCACGTAGTGGTCGGGGTAGAGGCTTCCGGCAAAGGGCAGCCCGGCCAGCGGGCGGACCGTGGACCCGACGCCATCGGCGCCCACCAGGTAGCGGGCCGTTATCGGGGCCGGCCGCCCGGTCATCGTGGCGTGGATGCCGCGATCGTCCTGGCGGAAAGTGGTCAGTGCGTGGCCTACGAGCAGGGCCTGTGGGTCGAGTTCGCGCAACCGTGCGGTGAGTAGTTCGGTCGTGGTCGCCTGGGGTAGGGAGAGGATGAAGGGATGCCGACCCGTCAGGACGTCGAAGTCCAAGGCGGCGATGCGACGTCCGGAACTCAGTCCCAGACCCCGGCGGATCGGCACCCCGGAGGCGATGGCCTCCTTGGCGATGCCCGCCGCGTGCAGCACGTCCACGGCCGGGGGATGCAGGCCGATGGCCCGGGAATGCTCCTGCGGGGTATCCCGGGCCTCCACGACGCGGACGGTGAGGCCCGCTCGGGTGAGCAGGATCGCCAGCGTCAGCCCCGCCGGGCCACCGCCGACGATGAGCACGTCGATCACGGTAGGGGGTCCGGCCGGTGGATCAACAGGTTCCTGAACGGACGCCGAGGTTGGACCCGCCATCCCCCGGGGACCACGGCCCGCAGTTCGGCGGGAAGGTAGCTCCGCCGGATGGAGGTCAGCCCGTCGCGTCGGATGAAGGAGGTCCCGGCCAGCGGCAGGGTCGCGGCACCGAAGAGGAGGCCGGCAAGGCGTGAACGGCGCAGATCGGCGTGCACGGCCACGGCCCGGGTGAGCTGCTCGGTGTCGGCCAACAACACGTCGAGTCCTGTGGGGGAGAGGTGATGCAGCACATGGTTGGACACCACGACGTCGAAGCTGCGCCCGGCAGCGACCAGATCGGAACTGCTGGCCTGTTCGAAAACGACCTCGGCCCCGGGCCGGCCCGTGGCAGTCCGGGAGGCAAAACGGTAGGCCCGCGGATCGGGGTCGATGCCGGTGACCGTGATGTCGAACCCGTCCGCGCGGGCCCGCCGGGCCAGGGCGCGGGTGATGTCCCCACCACCACAACCGATGTCCAGGATGGTGGCGTTGGTGGTGGGCAGGGCCGGGCGGATCAGGTCGCGATAGACCCCGCGCCAGCCGGAGACCAGCGCGTTGACCAGCGGGAACTGCTGGTAGGTCCGCCACAACAGCACCGGATCGCAGTCGGGCCGGTCCATTTCCTCGGTCGCGGTCTCGGCGCGGCGCATCGCTGGACTACGCCCCGGTGCGGGCCACGGTCATCAACGCGGTCTCCACGGTCAACCCGGGCCCGAAGGCCATGGAGCAGACGCGCTCGCCGGCGGGATCGTCGGCCTCGCTGACGCCTTCCAGGATGTCCTTGAGCACGAACAGGACGGTGGCGCTGGACATGTTGCCGTAGTCGTTGAGCACCCGGCGGGCCGGTTCCAGCTGGCGTTCGTCCAACCCCAGACGGTGTTGGACCTTGTCCAGGATGGCCCGGCCTCCGGGGTGGATGCCCCAATGGGTGAGGTCCGCGTAGTCTTCCCCGATCGAGGGATCGTGGGCCAGCAACGGGGCCAACGCCCCGACGATATGCTCGTCGATGATATGCGGGACATAGGTCCCCAGGACCATCTCGAACCCCTCGTCGCCGATGTTCCAGGCCATCGATTCCTCACCGACCGGAGTCAGGACCGTTTCGAAGGCGTCGAGTTCCAGGGACGTCGTTCCCGCCGGGGCGGGACGTGCGGTCACCACTGCCGCGGCGGCGCCGTCGGCGAAGAGTGCTGAGCCCATGATGGTGTCCGGGTCGTTGGAACTGCGTACGTGCAAGGTGCACAATTCGGTGCTGACGACCAGGACGACGGCGTCCGGTTCGGCCTCGCAGAAGCTTTTGGCGGCGCGCAGGGCGGGGAAGGCCGCATAGCAGCCCATGAACCCCAGATGGTAGCGCTGGGTGGAGGCGGGCAGGCCGAGGGCCCTGACGATCTGGTAGTCCGGTCCCGGGTTGTAGAAGCCGGTGCAGGAGACGGTGATGACGTGGGTGACGTCCTCGGGGCCCAGATCCGGGCAGGCGGCCAGCGCGGATCGGGCGGATTCGGTGAATAGAGCCTTGGCTTCGCGGGTGAAGACGTCGTTGCGGACCTTGGTGCTGGGACTGAGCAGCCGGGTGGTGGCCGCATCGAAGAACACCGGAGTGGTTTCGGTCTGCTCCAGGCTCAGTTCGGTCAACGCAGTGCGGCGGGTGGAGATGGCCGAGGAATTGAAGGAGGTGGTGATCAGCCGTTGTCCCAGCCGGGTGAGGTCGGGTTGGTCGGCGAAGACATCGCGGACCTGGTCCTGATGCAGGACCGTTTCGGGTAGAGCCGTTTGGATGGTCCTGATTCGCACTGCCATGGGCCGAGCGTAACCGGGTCGCTCGGCAGCGTAAAGGGGTCCCCGCCGGCGGGCGGATCCGGGGCCTTCCGGCCACGGATCCGGCCACCGGAGCTGCCGTGGCGCTATTTGGCCAGGGCGCCGGAGAAGAGCGCGTCCTCATGGTCGAAATCGACCAGGTACGTCAGCGTCACGTCGTCGAGCTCGCCGGCCGGGATGCCGAAGGCGACCCGCGTGCTCTGCTTCTTGCCCGGCAGGACCTTGCCTTCGAAGAAACCATCGATTTTCTCGGTGAAGACGCCTTCGGCCTGGGTCCCCTCGTCCCCGTAGGCCACCGATGCCGTCAGGATCGCCGGGTCGAAGACCTCGGAGGTTCCGTTCTGGAGGGAGACATCGAAGACGTACATCTTTCCATCGGAGGCCTCGGCACCGGAGGCGTATTCACCGGCGGTGGAAAGCCCGGCGGGCTTGACGGTCAGCTTCAGCCCGTCGTCCCAGGTCCACGCGCTCCCGAAGTCGGCCACCCCCTGGGTGGACTGGTCCCCGGTGGTCTCCGCCACGGCGTCGGCGGCCGGGGCGGAGGCTTCATCGGCCCCGCTGCCGGCCTCCGGGCCGCCCGAGGTGGTGCAGCCGGTCAGGGCCAGTCCGGTGGCGAGCGCCAGGGCCGCCCAGATGGTTTTCGTATTCATGTTTCCTCCCCAAAATGGTGCGCCGCGGTTGCGGTGCAGTGTCGATGACCGGAAGCCGTCACTTCCAGTGCCTCCAAGTCACCAGCCGCCTCCGACATTTTGGAACCACCTGCGTGGAAGTCGGATTCCGTTGAGCGACATTTCGTGCCTATGGTGGAAGGCGAAGGCCTTGTCCTGCGGCCAGTGCCGCGCCATCGAACCCAGGGAGTCCCCATGCAGCAGATCGTCCCCACCCGCCATCTTTTCGGACCCGGCCCCTGCAACCCGTACGCCGAGGCCACCGCAGCGCTCGGCCTGCCGCTCTTGGGACACCTGGACCCGGACTTCATCGCCCGGATGGACCGGACCTGCGAAGGCCTTCGGACGCTGTGGGGAACGAAGAACACCCGGACCCTTCCGCTCAGTGGCACCGGGTCGGCCGGTATGGAAGCCGCCTTCGTGAACACCATCAACCCCGGTGACGTGGCCGTGATCGCCGTCAACGGGCTCTTCGGTGAGCGGATGTGCGAAGTCGCCTCCCGCGTCGGCGCCGAGGTGGTCCGGGTGGACCACGAATACGGGACACCCGTCGACGCCGACCGGGTGGCCGCCGCCCACCCGACCCCGAAGGTCATTGCCGCCGTCCATGCCGAAACGAGCACCGGCGTCGTCTCCGACATTGCCGCGCTGGGCGCCATCAAAGGGGACGCCCTGTTGATCGTCGACGCCGTCACCTCCATCGGTGGCATGCCGATCGAAGCCGACGCCTGGGGCATCGATGTCGGATACGCCGGTACACAGAAGTGCCTGGGGGTGGCCCCGGGACTGGCCCCGTTCACCATTTCCGACCGGGCCTTCGAACGCCGCGTGCAGAAGCCGCAGTCCTGGTACCTGGACCTGGGGTTGCTCGGTGGCTACGCCACCACCGGCTCCTCCGGAGGTCAGCGCACCTATCACCACACGGCCCCGGTCGCGATGGTCGCCTCCCTGGAGGCAGGGATCGATCGGGTCCTGGCCGAAGGCCTCGAGGCCGTCACCGCACGCCACCAGGCGGCTGGCGCCGCCTTGCAACAAGGCCTGAAGGACATGGGGCTGGAGCTCTTCGCCGCGGAAGGCCACCGGTTGCCGCAGCTGACCACCGTCAAGGTGCCTGAGGGGGTCGATTCGGCTGCGGTGCGCTCGTACCTGCTGAAGACCTACGGCGTGGAGATCGGCGGAGGCGTCGGACAGTATGCCGCGACCGTCTGGCGGATCGGCCTGATGGGCCCGAACGCGAACATGGATTCCGTGGCGCTGATCCTCGGCTCGCTCAAGGACGCCATCGCCAACAGCTGAGCCTGATCGGGTCCATGGGGCCGGGGTTGGACGGGGTCGGAACTACTTCTTGATCCTGGTCAACGCCGGCCCCTTGTGCATGGCGATGTGGTCGGTCTTGTCGCTGCGGATCTCGTATTGCGGATCCTCCGGGGAGCACCGGCGCATATGGCCCTTGTATTCGACGTCCTGCGTGTGTTTCTTGAGGATGATCCCACTGACGGGTCCGGCTTCCGAGTTCCAGCCAACGTGGTCGCCGGGGGAAAAGGTCGCTGACATCGGTGGCCTCCAACAGGGCTCGGGTACGGTCTTCGGGGATGAAGGCCCGAGCCTACCGGCAACGCCTAAGCGAGGGAACCGAGCCAGAATCCGCCGCCGGCCGCCGTCACGCAGAGCACCGCCATCCCCAGGCCATTGGCCAGTGAGGCCAGGTAGCGACGTTCCTGCAGCAGGCGCACGGATTCGAAACTGGCGGTGCTGAAGGTCGTATAACCGCCCAGGAACCCGGTGCCGGCGACCAGATAGGCCGGCTCGGGAACGATGAAGGACAGCGACAGTCCCAGCAGCAGGCCCAGCACCAACGAACCGGAGACGTTGATGAGCAGGGTGCCCACCGGGAAGGCCGCCGGGGTACGGAACTTGATGAAGCCGTCGACCAGGAGCCGGGTGCCGGCCCCCAGACCTCCGGCCAGCGAGAGCGCGATGAAAAGCAGCGGTGTCATGGCCTGGCCTCCCGGCGGGGGCGTCGCAGGCCGGCGGTCGCGATCCCGGCCCAGGTGGCGGCGGCCCCGATCAGTACGGTGGCGGCGATCAGGGCCAGGCCGGCCCCGGGACCACCCACCGGCCCCTGGCCGTTGAAGAGCAGCAGGGCATCGACGGCGAAGGCGCTATAGGTCGTGAACCCGCCACAGAATCCGGTGCCCAGCATCAGGCGCATGATCCGGCGGGGGCCCTCGTCGCTGCCGGCACGCAGCAGCGATTCCAGCAGCAGCCCCAGCAGGAAGGCGCCGATGATGTTGATCATCAAGATGGTGGTGGGGAGCCCGTTGATTCCCGGGACAGCCAGGGTGAGGCCTTCGCGGGCCGCGGTGCCGACCATCCCCCCGACGACGACCAGGCCCAGGTGACGCCAGTCCGGTGCCGAAGCACGGCTCATGGCCATACGCCCGAACTGCCACGCCGGTGGCTGCCCAGCAGGTGGGTGTCCACGATGCCCACGGCTTCCATGAGGGCGAACATGGTGGTCGGGCCCACGAAGGAGAAGCCCTTGGTGCGCAGTGCCTTGGACAGGGCCATGGATTCGGGCGAGGTGGTGGGGACCTCCTGCATCGTGGCCGGACGCGGGGTGGTCCGAGGCTGGAAGGACCAGATGAACCCGGCCAGTCCTTCCTCGTCGCGCAGTTTGATGGTCGCTGCCGCATTGCCGATGGTGGCCCGGATCTTGGCCCGGTTGCGCACGATGCCGGCATCGCCCAGCAGGCGTTCGACGTCGTCCTCGCCGAAAGCGGCCACCCGATCGGGATCGAATCCGGCGAAGGCGGCCCGGAAGTTCTCCCGCTTGCGCAGGATCGTCGCCCAGGACAAGCCGGATTGGAAGGCCTCCAGGCTGAGGCGTTCGAACAGGCCCTGTTCATCGCGGATCGGCAGACCCCATTCGGTGTCGTAGTACTGCCGCATCATCCCCTCGGTGGCCCAGACGGGGCGCAGCAGCCCGTCGGCACCCCGGATGAGTCCCGCGCCGGGAGCGGGCGTTTGCGGGTCGGTGACTGCCATGTGTTCGTCCTTTGGATTGCTTGGCGCCTCGAGGGCCACGGGCACCGGTGTACTGCGCCGGCGACGGGTTTCGTGGGCCCTTCCACAGGTTACCGCCCGTAACGCGGCGAGCCGGCCTCGACCCCTTGGACCCCGGGTACTTCCGGTAAACTAGCGGAAATGGCTTCCACCTTCGTACACGTCTGGCTCAAGCCCCTGGCGGTCAATATCGCCGGGTGGCTGCTTCTGGTGGTCGGAGTGCTGGCGTTGGTCCTGCCCGGCCCCGGGCTGCTGTGCATCGTGGCGGGACTGGCCGTGCTCTCCACCCGCTATTGGTGGGCCCAGAAGCTGATGCACCCGGTCAAGGCCAGGGCCTACCAATTGGCCGCCGAAAGCGTGAAGACCCGCTGGCGGATCTTCTGGAGCTCGACCGGGGCGAGCCTGTTGCTGGCCAGCGGCGTGGTGTGGGGGCTGCGCCCACCGGCCCCCGAGTGGTGGCGGTGGCCCGAGGACTGGTGGCTGATCGGCGGCTGGGGGACCGCCCTGTCGATCATGGCCTCCGGGGGTTTCGCCCTCGGGCTGATCATCTACACCCACCGCAGGTTCGGGTTGCCGATGAAGGCCCGCCGGATCGCCATGCACCGGCTGGCCCAGCGCCGGGGCCACCGTCCCGACCGG
>JAKDMV010000145.1 GCA_030452125.1 Micrococcaceae bacterium | reverse complement strand
TGGTGGTCGCGGCGGCCCGGTGGCTGCGCACGCCGCCCGGGGAACCCACGCCGCCGGTCCAAGAACCCGGCATACCGTGAGTAACTTCGAGAAGGACCCCCCGGAAATCCTCTGCGCGGACCGTCCCACCACCGGGTCCGGAACCACCACACCCGAACTTCTGGTTCCCCGCGACGTCCCCCTGGGAGGGCCCCGAGGCATGAACGTGCGACGGACGCTCCCCCAACGCCGCCGCAGTCTCATCGGCTCCTGGTGCTTCCTTGACCACTACGGTCCCCGGGATCTGACGGACAGCCAGGGAATGAACGTTCCCCGCCACCCGCATACCGGCCTGCAAACCGTCAGTTGGCTATTCTCCGGGGAAATCGAACACCGCGATTCCACCGGAACACTGGCCGTTGTCCGCCCCGGGGAACTGAATCTCATGACGGCCGGCAGCGGCATCAGCCATTCGGAGTTCTCCACGCCCGAGACCACCATCTTGCATGGAGCCCAACTTTGGATTGCCCTACCGAATACTTCCCGCGACACCGCACCCGCGTTCGAGCACTACCGCCCCGACCCCATTTCGGGTCAGGGCTGGGTCGCCAGGGTTTTTCTCGGATCATTGCTCGGTGACAGCGCCCCCAGCGCCGTGCACCGCCCATTGGTGGGCGCCGAGCTCCGGCTCGAGGAAGGCGCCACGCTCGTCGTAGATACGGAACCGGGTTTCGAATACGGGCTCCTGCTCGACGCCGGGAGCCTCCTGGTAGATGAAACCGAGGTCCCGATGGGCCATCTGGCCTACCTCCCGCAGGGTTCGACATCGATGTCGTTGCGGGGGCTCGACGGCGGGGCCCGCCTGCTCCTCATCGGCGGGGAACCGTTGGGTGAACAAATCGTGATGTGGTGGAACTTCGTGGGGCGTTCACACCAAGAACTCGTCGACTTCCGGACCGCGTGGCAGCAGCAAATCGACCCTGAAGCCTCTCAGTGGTCGTCAGATGGCCACGATTTCGGACCCTTCCCAGCCGGGCAGCCAGCGGCTCTGCCGGCACCGGAAATGCCCAACGCCCGGCTGAAACCGCGGAGCTAGGGGGAGCGGCAACCCGCCCTTGCGGGTTAGAACCCCCCGCCGCCTTCGGTGGCCATGTTGTTGAAGCGCTGGTAATGGCCCTGGAAGGCTACGACGATGTTCTTGGTCGGACCGTTGCGGTTCTTGGCCACGATGATGTCCGCTTCGCCGGCGCGTGCGGATTCCTTGTCGTAGATATCCTCGCGGTGCAACAGGATCACCAGGTCGGCGTCCTGCTCGATCGAGCCCGACTCACGCAGATCCGAGACCATCGGCTTCTTATCGGTGCGCTGCTCGGAACCACGGTTGAGCTGCGAGAGGGCGACGACGGGAACATCGAGTTCCTTGGCCAACAGCTTCAGTGCCCGAGAGAACTCCGAGACTTCCTGCTGGCGCGATTCCACGCGTTTGCCCGAACTCATCAGCTGGAGGTAGTCCAGCACCACGAGCTTCAGGTCGTGCCGCTGCTTCAGGCGCCGGCACTTGGCCCGGATCTCCATCAGTGACATGTTCGGGGAGTCGTCGATGAACAACGGCGCCTCGTTCAACCGCCCCATGGTGGTGGCGATCTTGCCCCACTGCTCGTCCTTGATGGTGCCCTTGCGCAGATCCTGCAATCCGATGCTGGCTTCGGCCGACAGCAGACGCATGGCGATCTCGTTGCGCCCCATCTCCAGGGAGAAGACCACGGTGGTCATGTTGTTCTTGATGGATGCCGAACGGGCGATGTCCAGGGCGAAGACCGACTTGCCCACCGCGGGTCGGGCGGCCACCACGACCATCTGTCCTCCGTGGAGGCCCTGGGTCAGTTCGTCGAGTTCATAGAGGCCGGTCGGCACCCCGATCATTCCCTCGCCACGCTGGCCCGCCGATTCGATCTCGTCTACGGTGCCTTCGATGATGTCGCGGAGCGGGACGTAGTCCTCCGAGGTGCGTCGTTCGGCCACCGCGTAGATCTGGGCCTGCGCATCGTTGACGATCGCGTCGACCTCGCCGTCCTGGCTGTAGCCCATCTGCACGATCTTGGTGCCCGCTTCAACCAGCCGGCGTAATACCGCCCGTTCACGGACGATCTCCGCGTAGAACCCGGCGTTGGCCGCGGTCGGCACCGACTGGATCAGTGTGTGCAGGTAGGCGGGTCCTCCGACACGGGAGATCTCCCCGCGTTTGGTCAAGTGGTCGGACACCGTCACCGCGTCGGCGGGTTCGCCCCGGCCATAGAGGTCCACGACGGCCTCGTAGATCGCCTCATGCGCGGGCCGATAGAAATCGACGCCCCGCAGGACCTCGACACAGTCCGCGATGGCATCCTTCGAGAGCATCATGCCACCGAGCACGCTTTGCTCCGCCACGAGGTCCTGGGGCGGGGTCCGCCCCATGTCCGATGAATTCGACGACCCTGATTCGGTGTGCGTGAGCGTCACGTCCGGTTCCTTCCCTCTCAGCGCGGCGCCGGTGATGCGGCGCAGCCACGTCCCTCTAGTATCCCAGTGAATGCGACCCACCGACACAATGGTGCCGCGGGTGACGAACGGGGAATCCAGCCCGGTTGGAGCCGGGGACCCTGTCACCCTATGCCCCCGACGGGCAGAACCAAAGAGAGTTATCCACAGCCCATGTGGAGAACCTGTGGGTGACGCGGCGTGTTGTGTGCACAGTCTGGGGACGGGCTTGTGGATTACTTTTATTTTCCTTCAATAACCCTGCTCTGACTAGGCATTTTACTTGTGGATAACAACTGATGGAAGAAAACTTTTCGTCAACATTCACCCCCTACTTGCAGGTTGCCAAGCAGCACACATGTGTGCAGGCGCCACTTATCCACAAGTTGGCCATGGTTCTCCACAGACACGCCGCCAGCTGTGGGTAGCTTTGACTTTCGCGTCCTCGGGCCGGGCCGGGACATCCATTGCCGTCGCCGAATCGCACTGGCACGCTGGCACGATGTCAGCAGCGAAGACCCGACCGACAGAGGTGGATCCACGTGATTTCCTCGCTGCCATCGAGCACCCCGCGCGGCGGGACGACGCCCACGCACTTCTGTCGATGATGCAGGAAGCCAGCGGTCGGCCCGCGATGATGTGGGGAACCAGCATCGTCGGGTTCGGCTCCTACCATTACCGCTACCCCAGCGGGCGTGAAGGAGATACCCCGGCGATCGGGTGCTCTCCCCGCGCCTCCTCGCTGGCCCTCTACGGGCTGACGGACCCCCCGGCCGCGGCCGGGCTCCCGGCTGGACTCGGCAAGCACCGACTGGGCGCTTCGTGCCTCTACGTCAACAAGTTGGCCGACGTCGGGCTCGGGATCCTGCGTGAACTCATGGATACTGGACACCACCACGTGATGACCGAACTTCACCAGCCCTGAACGGGTCCGGAGCCAAGGCACGTGAAATAATGGAGGAAAGACCGTCGCCCGCGCGGCGGCCCCGAACCCCAGGAGGGGACATGTCTGAAATCAGCGGTTCCGAACTGCTGACGGCGATCGTCGCGATCGTCGTCCTTTTCGCGGTGTTCGGTGCCTTGACCTGGATCTTCAAGACACGACCCTCGGGCCACCCCAGCGATGCCGAGCAATACATCGCCCGCCTCAATGCCACGGCGGCCCACCAACAGCAGATCGACACGGAGAAGGCGGAAAAGCTCCGGGCGGCGACGACGGCTCGGGCGGCCCAGGCCGCCCGCAACTCCCCCGGACGCACCGGCCAGAGCACCGGGTTCGACCTCGAACATCCCCCGGGGATGGCGCCCGGTCCGGGAAACCCCAATTTCGACCGCGTCATGCAGCTGATCAATCAAGGAAACTACGTCGGCGCGGTACGTAAGATCAGGCAGGACACCGGCCTGGGGCTGCTCCAGGCCAAACGATACGTGGACACCCTGCGGGGCATGTAGCCACCCCCCCCCAGCGGTCCTAGACCAGGGCCTCCGCCTGCAACGTGCGGAAGGCCGAACCGTGGAAGACCAACGGGTCATGGGCCCCGTCGTGTCCGGCATGGCCGTGGACCCGCAGGAGGACCACATGGTGGTCCCCGGCGGGGAATTCGCGTTCCACGCTGCAGTCCAACCACAGGGAGGCCTCGTTCAGGAACAGGGCCCCTTCATCGGTGGAGTCCAGCCGCAACCCGGCAAACCGGTCACCCGATTTGGAGGCGATCTGCCGGCAGACCCGCTCATGGGCCTCGCCGAGAACCGACACGCCGATCCGGCCCGCGGCCCGCACGATGGGCCAGGTCCGGGAGCTGTTCTGCACCGCGAACATCACCAACGGAGGGTCCATGGAGACCCCGACGGTGAAGGAGGAGGCGACCAGGCCCTGGGCCTCGCCATCGATGATCGCGCACAGGGCGGCGATTCCCGAAGGGTGGCGCGCGAAGGCCTGGCGGAGTGCGTCGGGTTGAAGATCATGGGACAGTGTCATCTGCTCTGCTTCCGGCGTATGGCACACCGGTGGATCCCGGGATCCACACGGGGTGCGGTACTTGCCGCCCGGGGAGCCGGACGGCCGAATCATCACCTGGAGCACCCCACTACCGTGAGAGGGTTGCCGGCCACCCAGCCAGGGCTTGGAAGGTGGCGCTCTTGATTCATGGTCCACGCTAGGGCCGGTGGGTCCCCGGGGTCAAAGATCTCCGCAATATTTCGCAAGATCGCCTCCCGGGGGCCACAGCCGGAGGCACATGGGCCGCCGACGATGTCGGGCCTTAACGACCGAGGGGCCCGGGGCGGGAGCGCCGGGGCCCCCCGGGGGCCCCGGGGGGGGGGCCCCCCCCCCGGGGGGGGGGGGCGGGGTGGGGGGGGGGGGG
>JAKDMV010000144.1 GCA_030452125.1 Micrococcaceae bacterium | reverse complement strand
GGTCCCAGGCACCACCGCTGCCCGGAGACACCAGCTGAGACCCACCGGCCAGCAAGGCCTACAGGTCCAGTTGGGCCCGCAGATAGGGTGCCGTCCGGCTGCCCGGCGTCGCCGCGACGTCGGCGGGGGTGCCTTCGGCCATGATCTTCCCGCCGGCATCACCGCCGGAGGGACCCAGGTCGATCACCCAATCGGCGGCGGCCACCACATCCATCTCGTGTTCGACCACGACCACCGTGTTCCCGGCGTCGACCAACCGGTTCAGTTGGGCCAACAGCAGCTGTACGTCGGCCGGATGCAGTCCCGTCGTCGGCTCGTCGAGCAGGTAGAGCGTATGGCCGCGGCGGGCCCGCTGGAGTTCGGTGGCCAGCTTGATCCGCTGCGCCTCCCCGCCGGAGAGTTCGGTGGCCGGTTGCCCCAGCCGCAGATAGCCGAGCCCGACCTGCACCAGGGTCTCCAGGCTGCGCGCGGCAACGGGGACCTCCGCCAGGACGTCGGTGGCTTCATCGACACTGAGGGCGAGGATCTCGGCGATGTTCAACCCGCGATAGGTCACCTCGAGCGTCTCGGGGTTGTAGCGGGTTCCGTGGCATACCGGGCAGGGGCCGTAGCTTCCGGGCAGGAACAGCAGTTCGACGGCGATGTACCCCTCGCCCAGGCAGTTCTCACACCGGCCGCCGGCCACGTTGAAGGAGAACCGTCCGGCCCCGTAGCCGCGGCTCCGGGCCAACTCGGTGGCGGCAAACGTCTTGCGGACTGCGTCGAAGAGGCCGGTATAGGTGGCCAGGTTCGATCGAGGGGTCCGTCCGATGGGCTTCTGGTCGACCTTGACCAGCCGTCCGATGCGCTCGGCCCCCAGGATGGCCTTCACATGCAGCGTCTCCTCATCGGCCCCGGCGGCGCCATCGTCGTCGGCCGGTTCCACGGCGGGGGTCCGGACCAGTTCACCGACCGCATCGGCGAGCACCCGGCTGACCAGCGTCGATTTACCCGACCCCGAGACACCGGTGACCGCGGTGAGCACCCCCAACGGGATGCGCACATCCAGGTCCACCAGGTTGTGCAGCCCCACCCCCTGCAGTTCCAGTTCCCCTTCGGGCCTCCTCCCGGCGGAACCCCGACGGGGCCGGTCCTCCGCGTCGAAGAGGAAGGACCTGGTGATCGAGCCCTTCACCGCTTTCAGCCCGTCGACCGGCCCGGAGTAGAGCACCTCTCCCCCGCCTTCACCGGCCCGTGGACCGACGTCGACGATCCACCCGGCCCGGCGGACCACATCCATGTTGTGTTCGACGACGAACACCGAGTTGCCTCCGGCCTTCAGTTCTTCCAACACGGCCAGCAACGGTTCGGCATCGGCGGGATGCAGTCCTGCGGAGGGTTCGTCCAGGACGTAGACCACCCCGAACAGTCCGGAGCGCAGTTGGGTGGCGATCCGCAGCCGCTGCATCTCCCCCGGGGACAGTGTGGTGGTCCCGCGGTAAAGGCTCAGGTAGCCGAGCCCGAGCCCGATCAACACGTCGAGCCGCTCGACCAGATCGGCGGCAACCGTTGCGGCGACCTCACTGTGCTCGCCCGAGGACCCCGAGGACGGGGCCGCGGTGGATTCGTAATCCTCCTCGGTCAGCCCGGCCGTGGGTTGGAGTAGCTGGGCCAGCTCTCCAAGCGGGAGCCGGTTGATCTGGGAGATCGACCGGCCGGCGAAGGTGACGGCGAGCGCCTCGGCGGTCAGACCGGTCCCGCCGCAGGCACGGCACGGCCCGGAGACCATGAACCCCAGGACCTTCTCCCGCATGGTCGCCGATTTGGATTCGGCCAGCGTGTGCATCACATGGGACTTCGCGCTCCAGAAGCGGCCCTTATAGGGTTTGGCGATGCGGTCGCGTTCCGGGGTGACATGGACGACGGGTTGTTCATCGGTGAACAGCAGCCAGTCCCGGTCCTGCTGCGGCAGCATATGCCAGGGGGAGTCGACGTCGTACCCGAGTTCGGTGGCCACGTCCCGCAGGTTCTTTGCCTGCCAGGCCCCCGGCCAGGCGGCAATGGCCCCCTCGCGGATGGTCAGCGACGGATCCGGGACCAGGGTCTCCTCGGTGACGGTATGGGAGACACCCAACCCGTGGCACTCCGGGCAGGCGCCGACGGCGGTATTGGGTGAGAAGGCGTCGGAATCCAGCCGGGTGGCACCCTGGGGGTAGCTGCCGGCCCGCGAAAAGAGCATGCGCAGCGAGTTCGACAACGTGGTCAGGGTCCCGACGCTCGAGCGTGAGCTCGGCGAGCCACGCCGCTGCTGCAGGGCGACGGCCGGGGGCAGCCCGGTGATCGATTCGACCTTCGGGGTGTTGCCTTGCTGGATGAGCCGGCGGGCATAGGGGGCCACCGACTCGAGGAAACGGCGCTGCGCCTCGGCGAAGATCGTGCCGAAGGCCAGCGAGGATTTCCCCGAACCGGAGACCCCGGTGAACGCGACGATGCTGTCCCGCGGGACATCCACGTCCACTTCGGCCAGGTTGTTCTCCCGGGCCCCGCGGACCCTGACGAAACCATCAGAAACACTCCGGCCGGGAACCATCTGCGGCCCGGCATCCGCCTTGGATTCACTCACCCGTCGAGCCTAACAACTGAGCGCCCTTCCACCGGTAGATGACGACGTCAAATGGGTCATGACCCCTTGCGAAGCGCGGGCCCCACTGGTAGTCCTGAGGGTGTCAGCCCACGACGGCGGACGCCGTCCCATGGGTCGCGGAAAGGTGGGTCCATCGTGGCCAAGCATGGCGAGGAAGCACACGAGCCGACGGCATCCGAACTGGAGGTCGACGACGGGCCGAAGGATTGGGCGGCAGGGGTCCCCGGCGTCACGCATTCCATGGGTCCTGCCTTGGCGCAGATGGGGCCGACGCGGACCGCCAAGACCGTCATGAAGCTGAACCAGAAGGACGGTTTCGACTGCCCCAGTTGCGCCTGGCCGGACCCGCACCATCGCAAGACCTTCGAATTCTGCGAGAACGGGGCCAAGGCCGTCACCTGGGAGGCCACCCCGATCCTCATCGACTCCGCCTTCTGGGCCGAGCATTCGGTCACCGAACTACGCTCCCGCACCGAATACTGGTTGGGACAGCAGGGCCGGCTGACCGAGCCGGTCTACAAGCCTGCCGGCGAGGACCACTACCGCCCGATCTCCTGGTCCGGGGCCATCGACCTGTTGGCGACCGAACTGAAGTCCCTGGACTCCCCCGACGAGGCGGTGTTCTACACCAGTGGGCGCACCTCCAACGAGGCGGCCTTCGCCTACCAGCTCTTCGCCCGCGGTTTCGGAACCAACAACCTGCCGGATTGTTCGAACATGTGCCACGAATCCTCCGGGTGGGCCATGGGCGAGAGCATCGGCGTCGGCAAGGCGACCGTGGCCTTCGAGGACTTCGAACGCGCGGACCTGATCATCATCATGGGCCAGAATCCGGGGACCAACCACCCCCGCATGCTCACCGAATTGGAGAACTGCAAACTCAACGGCGGTCACATCGTGGCCATCAACCCGCTGCCCGAAGCGGGGCTGCGCCGGTATAAGAATCCGCAGAAGGTCCGTGGCATCGTCGGCCGGGGCACCGACATCGCCGACCAGTTCCTGCAGATCCGCCTCAGCGGGGACATGGCCCTGATGCAGGCGGTCTCCAAACGGGTCCTTGACGCCGAGGCTGCCCACCCCGGCACCGTGCTGGACCATGACTTCCTGGACCAGCATTGCCAGGGGCTGGAGGAGCTGCGAGAACACCTGGCCGGGCTGGATGAGGAAACGGTGCTGGAGGCCACCGGCCTGGAATCGGCGGAGATCGACGAACTGGCCCACCGGTACATGGCGGCGGAGAACGTCATCATCACCTGGGCCATGGGGATCACCCAGCAGAAGAAGGGGGTCGACACGATCAAGGAGATCATGAACCTCCTGTTGCTGCGCGGGAACATCGGCAAACCCGGCGCCGGGGCCTCCCCGATCCGGGGCCACTCCAACGTCCAGGGCGACCGCACCATGGGCATCTGGGAGCAGATGCCCGACTCGTTCATGGATGCCGTGGCCCGCGAGTTCAGTTTTGATCCTCCCCGCCACCACGGTTTCGACTCGGTCCAGACCTTCGAGGCGATGCAGCAGGGCAAGGTCAAGGTCTTCGTCGCCCTCGGCGGAAACCTGGTCTCGGCGGTCTCGGACACCGGGGTGGCCGAAGCCGGCATGGCCGGCACCGACCTGACCGTGCAGATCTCCACGAAGCTCAACCGCTCCCACACCGTCACCGGTGCCGCTGCCCTGATCCTGCCGACCATGGGCCGCACCGAAATCGACATCCAGGAGTCCGGGGAACAGTTCGTCTCCGTCGAGGACACCGTTTGCGCGGTGCACCCCTCCTGGGGCAACGTCGAACCGGTCTCGCATCAGCTGCTCTCCGAAACGGCGATCGTCAGCCGGCTCGCCCACGCGGTCCTGGGCGAGCGGATCGACGCCGACTGGGTCGGGTTCGAGAAGAACTACGACCTCATCCGCGAGCACATCTCCCGCGTGGTCCCCGGCTGCGAGAACTACAACCAGCGGATCCGGCGCGAGGGCGGGTTCATCCTCGCCCACGGCCCGCGAGACACCCGCACCTTCCCGACCCCCACCGGCAAGGCCATGCTCACGGTCAACGAGCTGGAATACCTGTCCCGTCCCACCGGCACGCTGATCCTTCAGACGCTTCGCTCCCACGACCAGTTCAACACCACCATCTACTCCAACAACGACCGCTACCGCGGAGTCCGCAAGGGCCGTCAGGTGGTCTTCGTGAACGCGACCGATCTGGCCCAGCTGGGTTTGAAGGACGGGGACCATGCCGATGTCCACGGGGTGCACGACGACGGGGTGTCCCGGGTCATGCGCGGTTGCCGGTTGATCGAATACCCGACGACCCCGGGCTGCGTGGCCGCCTACTATCCGGAGGCCAATGTGTTGGTCCCGCTGTCCCTGGTGGCAGAAGCCAGCAACACCCCGGTCTCCAAGGCGGTCCTTGTCCGGCTAGAGAAGGTGGACGCCGAGGTACCGGTGGGCTAGC
>JAKDMV010000034.1 GCA_030452125.1 Micrococcaceae bacterium | reverse complement strand
ACTAGGCCAGTGGCGCGGACCCCACGGCGGTCCGATCCACCCGCTGCCCGGCCCGCCAGACGGCCCCGGTCAACGGCATGCCCGGTCGGTAGGCCAGATGGGCCGCCGACGGTGCGTTGAGCAGCTGCAGATCCGCCCGTTTGCCGACCTCGATGCTGCCCACCTGGTCCTGCACCCCCAGGGCCAGGGCCCCGCCCATCGTCGCGGCCTGCAGGGCCTCGGTCAGGGACAGGCGCATCTGCAGCACCGCCGTGGAAACGCAGAAGGCCATCGAACTGGTGTAGCTGGTCCCCGGGTTGCAGTTCGAGGCCAGGGCGATCTGGACGCCGGCGTCGAGCAGCCGGCGCCCCTCGGCCAGCGGCTGCCGGGTCGAGAGGTCGCAGGCGGGCAGGCAGGTCGCCACGGTCCCGGATTCCCCCGTTCCGCTCGCGGCATCCCAACCGGACCAGGATCCGGCGAGCGCGTCGACATCCGCCTCGTCGAGGTGGTTCACATGGTCCACGCTCGCGGCCCCGAATTCCACGGCCAACCGCACCCCCGGCCCGGGACCGAGCTGGTTGCCGTGGACCCGCAGGCCCAGGCCCGCATCACGGGAGGCGGCCAGGACCCTGCGGGATTGGTCTTCGGTGAAGGCGCCGCGTTCGCAGAACACATCCGCCCATTTCACGTAGGGGCGCACGGCGGAGAGCATGTCGGAGCAGACCAGATCGGTGTATTGTTCGGCGTCGGCGCCCGGCGGGACCAGATGGGCGCCCAGATAGGTGACCTGGTCCACGATCGTGGAGGCGATCCGGGCGTGGCGGGCTTCCTCGGTGACATCCAGGCCGTAGCCGGTCTTGGTCTCCAGGTAGGTCGTCCCCCCGGCGGCGGCCTCGGCCACCCGGCCCATGAGCAGTCGGGTGAGTTCGTAATCGGTGGCGGTCCGGGTCGCCTCCATGGTGACGCTGATCCCCCCGGCCGCGTAGTCGGCGCCGGCCATCCTGGCCTCGAATTCGGCGGCCCGGTCCCCGGCGAACATCAGGTGGGTATGGGAATCCACCCAGCCCGGCAGCGCGGCCCGGCCCCCGGCGTCGTACACGGTATCCACCGCCGGGGCCTGGCGGGGATGCCCGATCCAGGCGATACGCCCCCGGTCCATGACCACGGCGGCACCGGCCAATACCCGTGCGTCAGGGTCCAGCGTGGTCAATTCCCCGACATTGGTCACCAAGGTGGCACTCATGCGAACTCCCGATGCTCGTAGATGAAGGTCCTCAACAAGGCGGCAGGATCGCCGAGCCGGGTGTGGATTCCCTCCCGGGCGACCTCGACGCCATTGATGACCACAGCGTGGACGTCGGCGGCGGTGGCCGTCAAGGGCAGCTGGGCCACCCGGCTACCGGCGGTGCGCAGACTACCGGCGTCAACCAGGAGGTGGTCGTCGTTGCCGGGCAGGGACAGGCTGCGCAGCCCCCCGGCCCGCGAAGCCGCCGACAGCTCCGCCGGGGCGAAGCGGCCGCGGATCCCGCTGCGGAGGCGTTCACCGTATTCCAGGGCCCGCATCTCCAGATACGGGTCGATGACCGCATGCTGGTCGGTGCCCAGGGCGAGGTTCGCCCCGGCGTCGACCAGGGCCCGCGCCGGGCCGATGCCATCGGCCAGATCGGCCTCCGTCGTCGGGCACATCACGATCGAGCAGCCGGCGGCCCCCAGGGCGGCGATATCGGCCTCGGTGAGGTGGGTGGCATGGACCGCCGACAGGCGTGGACCCAACAGCCCCTGCCCGGCCAACAGGGCGGTGGGGCTCACCCCGTGGGCGGCCAGGCACCCCTGGTTCTCCGCGGGCTGCTCGGAGAGGTGCACATGCAGCGGCTCGCCCGGTTCCAGGGCCGCCGCGATGACCGGCAGGGCCTGGAGAGGGACGGCCCGTACCGAGTGGAGGGCCGCGCCCAGAGTCACCAGGCCCGCCCCGTCGGCCCCGGTGGCGGGTTCCTCGGAGGCCAGGGCCGCCCGCAAGGCGGCATGGCGGCCCACCCACCCGGCGGCGTCTCCGTCGGAGAAGCGTCGTTGGGTGGCATTGAGCTCCACCGGGGCCCCCTCGGCATCGAGTCCGCCGGACAAATAGCAGGTGTCCAGCAGGACCAGTCGGATTCCCGCGGCCCGGGCGGCCCGGGCCAGAGCGCGTTCCATGTCATGGTCGGGATAGGGGGTGCCATCGGGGCCATGGTGCAGGTAATGGAATTCGCCGACGGCGGTGAACCCGCTGACCACCATCTCGGCGAACACCGCGGTGGCCAGCTGTTCGTAGCCGGCCGGATCCAGCTGGTCGGCGGCGGCATACATCCGTTCGCGCCAGGTCCAGAAGTCCCCGGCCCCACCGGTCGCCCCCTCATGGGTGCGCCCGCGCAGGATCCGGTGGAAGGCATGCGAATGCGCGTTCACCGGGCCCGGCACCTTCACGAGGTCTTCCGCGGCCCCGCTCACAGCAGGTCCTCCAGCGCGTCGGCCAGGGCCACGGTGCCGGCGGTGGCGTCCTCGTCCTCGACGTGCTCCTCGGGCGAATGGCTGATGCCCGAGGGGTTGCGCACGAAGAGCATCCCGGTGGGGACCTCGGCAGCCAGCACCCCGGCGTCGTGCCCGGCACCGGTGGACAGGGCGGGGGCCGCAGCAGTGGTGCGGCGCACCGAGTTCTGCAGGGTCCGGGTGAGGGTGGCATCGAAATGCACGGTGCCCGAATAGGATTCCTCGGTCATGGTCACCGAACAGCCTTCGAAGGCGGCGATCTTCTGTGCCTGGCCGTGGATCCGCTCCACCAGCATGGCGGTGACCGCATCGTCGGGGTGGCGCACATCCATCCAGAAATCGATCCGGGAGGCGATGACGTTGGTCCCGCCGGGGAGTGGTTCCAATCGTCCGACGGTGGCCCGCGCCCCGGTCTGGCCTGCTGCGGTCTTCCGGACGGCCAACACCATCTGGGCGGCAGCGACCATCGGATCGGCCCGGTCGGTCATCAAGGTGGTTCCCGCATGGTTTCCCTGCCCGGACACGGAGAACCGCCAGCGGCCGTGTCCGAGGATCGAGGAGGCCACGGCCACCGCGGGTCCGCGGCCGGCCGCATCGACATGGTCCTCACCATTGAGCCCCAGCCCCTGCTCGACGTGCAATTCGACGAAGTCGCCGATCCGGGCCAGTGCCGCCTCATCGCGTCCCATGGCCGCGGGGTCCAGCCCCTGGGCCTTCGAGGCCTCGGCGAAGGTGGTGCCGGATCCGTCGCGCAGGTTCAGCGCCCGCGTCGGCTCGATCGCCCCGGTGAGCAGCCGCGACCCCAGGCAGGCGACCCCGAACGCGGAGCCCTCCTCCTCGGGGAACACGGCGATGGCCATGGCCCGGTGGCGCTGCAGGTCCCCCGCGGCTTCACGGGCGGCCAACACGTCATGGGCGGCCAGCGCCGAGGCGACCCCGAGCGGGCCGTCGAAGGCCCCGCCGCCGGGGACCGAGTCCAGATGCGAACCGGTGACCAGGGCCCCGCGGCGCCCCTCGGTGGATGCGGCGCCGGGCAGATCCCACCAGGCCCAGATGATGCCGTTGGGATCGCGTTCGACGGCGAGACCACGGCGGGTGGCCTCGGTGGTGAACCATTCACGCAGTTCCAGCTCGGGGGTGGAGTAGACGGGGCGGGTGTAGCCGCCGCGGCGCCGATCGCGTCCGGTGTCCGCGATGGCCGCCATCAGTGAATTGACGGTGCTGATCTCGTTCATGCTATTCCGCCATCGGGATGCGCACGCCGCGTTCGGCAGCGACTTCGGAGGCGCGGTCGTAGCCGGCGTCGACGTGGCGGATGACGCCCATGCCCGGGTCGTTGGTCAGCAGGGCCTCGAGTTTGGCGGCGGCCAGCTCGGTGCCGTCGGCGACGGAGACCTGCCCGGCGTGGATCGAGCGGCCGATGCCCACCCCTCCCCCATGGTGGATGGACACCCAGGTGGCCCCCGAGGAGGCGGCGGTCAGGGCGTTGAGCAGCGGCCAGTCGGCGATGGCGTCGGAGCCGTCGGCCATGGCTTCGGTTTCGCGGTAGGGGCTGGCCACCGACCCGGCGTCGAGATGGTCACGGCCGATGACGATGGGGGCGGAGACCTTGCCGTCGGCGACCAGCTGGTTGAACAGGAGCCCTGCCTTGGCCCGGTCGCCGTAGCCGAGCCAGCAGATGCGGGCGGGCAGGCCCTCGAACTCCACGTGCTCGGCGGCGGCGTCGAGCCAACGGTGCAGGTGGGCGTTGTCCGGGAAGAGTTCCTTCAGCGCCTGATCGGTGACGCGGATGTCCTCCGGGTCCCCCGAGAGCGCGACCCAGCGGAAGGGGCCCAGCCCCTCGCAGAAGAGCGGACGGATGTAGGCCGGGACGAAACCGGGGAAGGCGAAGGCCCGGGCGAAGCCGCCCTGGCGGGCCTCGTCGCGGATGGAGTTGCCGTAGTCGAAGACCTCGGCTCCGGCGTCCTGGAATCCGACCATCGCCTCGACGTGGACGGCCATGGATTCCTGGGCCTTCTTGGTGAAGCCGATCGGATCGGCCTGCGCCTCGGCGTCCCACTGTTCCAGGGTGTATTCCACCGGCAGGTAGGACAGCGGATCGTGGGCGGAGGTCTGGTCGGTGACGATGTCGATGCTCAGCTCCCCCGCCCGGTGTCGGCGCAGCAGCTCGGGGAAGACCTCGGCGGCGTTGCCGACGTAACCGACGGAAAGCGCACGCTGCTCGGCCTGGGCGGCCAGGACCTTGGCCAGGGCGGTGTCCAGGTCGGTCTCCACCTCGTCGAGGTAGCGTTTGCCTTCGCGGCGGCGCAGCCTCTCCTCGGAGACATCCACGATCAGGCAGACCCCGCCGTTGAGCGTCACGGCCAGCGGTTGGGCCCCGCCCATGCCGCCGCAGCCACCGGTGAGGGTCAGCGTGCCGGCCAAGGTACCGTCCTGGTCCCCGGTGAGCTTGCGGGCGATGGCCCCGAAGGTCTCGTAGGTGCCCTGCAGGATCCCCTGGGTCCCGATGTAGATCCAGGAGCCGGCGGTCATCTGCCCGTACATCATCAGGCCTTCGGCCTCCAGCTTGCGGAATTCGGGCCAGGTGGCCCAGTCCCCGACCAGGTTGGAGTTGGCGATCAGCACGCGCGGGGCCCATTTATTGGTGGTGAACACCCCGACGGGTTTGCCGGACTGGACCAGCAGGGTCTCGTTGTCCTCCAGGGTCTCCAGCGTGCGGGTGATGGCGTCGTAGGCCTCCCAGGACCGGGCGGCCCGTCCCGTGCCGCCATAGACGACCAGGTCCTCGGGGCGTTCGGCGACCTCGGGATCCAGGTTGTTCATCAGCATGCGCAGCGGCGCCTCGGTCTGCCAGGACTTGGCGGTCAGCCCGGTCCCGCGGGCGGCACGGATGGTGCGGGCGGGGTCGTGCTGGGTGAAGGACTGGCTCATGCCGTCTGCTCCTTGCTGTCGGCGTCGTCGCCGGCTTCGGTGTCGAGTTGGTGGGTGGTGAGGATGCTGTGGGCTTCGGCGGCGACCTGGCGGCCGATCCGGGTGACCAGTTCGGGGTCCATCCGGTACGACGGCGCAATCACCGACAGGGCAGCGATCACCCGGGTTTCGTCCCCGCGGCCCACGGTGATGGGGGCGGCGATCGCCGTGACGTCCTTTTCGACGCCGCGGTCCACGACCACGTACCCGGCCGCTGGGGTCCTGCCCCGCAGGACGGCCCCGACGGCACTGTTGTCGAGCGGGACGCTCCGGCCGACCCAGGAGGTGTGGCGCACCGAATGCGTCCCCTCCTCCACCGCGATGTAGATGCTGTGCCGCGCCGCCGTTCCGCCGACCGAGGGGACGCTGAGATAGGCGGACTCCCCGGTGGCCGCCACCAGATGACGGAGGGATTCCATCGCCAGCGAGACCAGGGATTCGTGGCTCAGCGCCTGGGCACCGAGCTGGACGATCCGCATTCCCGGCCGGTAGCCGGCTTCCGGTTCGCGGCGGACGAATCCGCTGGATTCCAGCGTGCGCAATAAGCGCAGGGCGGTGGAGGCGGAGAGCCCGGTCTGTCGGGCCGCCTCGGCGAGGCTGAGATGCCCCGCGTCGCAGACGGAACCGAGCAGGTGCAGTGCCCGCTCCACCGTGCGGGTGGACGGTTCGGCCATGTCTCCTCCTGGTTCGTTGCCTCCGGGTGGATCAGACGGTTCACTGTCTTGCCACCAGACAAAATTTACGTTTCACTTATTGAAACGTGAATGCCACTACTTGGCAAGCCCTTCTATCCGGGAGGCACCCAACGAGAGGAACACCCCATGGCAGAGACCATCACCCTGAGCCCAGCGCCACTGGCCGCCCACGACGTCGTGCAGGTCGCCCGTCATGAGGCACGGGTCGAGATCTCCGGGGAATCGCTGTCCGCCATGGCCGAATCCCGTCGGGTCATCGACGGGCTGGTCACCGACACCCGGCCGCATTACGGGGTCTCCACCGGCTTCGGCGCCCTGGCCACCAAGCAGATCCCGGTCGAGCTCCGGGCCCAGCTGCAGCGTTCACTCATCCGCTCCCATGCCGCCTCCTCCGGCGCCGAAGTCGACCGGGAGATCGTGCGGGGACTGATGCTCAACCGCCTGCACACCATGACCACCGGGCGGACCGGGGTCCGCCCCGAGGTCGCCCGCGCCTACGCCGCAGTGCTCAATGCCGGAATCACCCCGGTCGTGGGGGAATACGGTTCGTTGGGTTGTTCCGGGGATCTGGCGCCACTGTCGCACTGCGCGCTGGCCGTCATGGGCGAGGGCAAGGTCCACAACGCCGCCGGGGAACGCGTCGAGGCCTCCGA
This sequence comes from Micrococcaceae bacterium, assembly GCA_030452125.1. Classification (GTDB taxonomy): domain Bacteria; phylum Actinomycetota; class Actinomycetes; order Actinomycetales; family Micrococcaceae; genus Arthrobacter_H. Next base: position 19,568 of record JAKDMV010000034.1, on the reverse strand, counting down.
GGCCCTGGCCGCCGCCGGCCTCGAACCGATCGTACTGGCCGAAAAGGAAGGCCTGGCACTGATCAACGGCACCGACGGCATGTTGGGGATGCTGCTGATGGCCGCCGAGGACCTGCACCGCCTGGTCGCCACCGCCGACCTGTCCGCGGCCATGAGCATCGAGGGTCTGCTGGGCACCGACGATGTCTTCGCCGCCGATCTGCACGCCCTGCGCCCGCATCCGGGGCAGATCACCTCGGCCGCGAACATGCGCGCCGTACTGTCCGGTTCAACACTGATTGCCGAACAGAAGGAAGGCTCGCACGCCTTCACCCGCGTGCAGGACGCCTACTCGCTGCGCTGCGCCCCCCAGGTCCATGGCGCCGTGCGCGCCACCCTGGCCCACGCCGAATCCGTGGCCGAACTGGAATTGGCCTCGGCCATCGACAACCCGGTGGTCACCACCGACGGACGGGTCGAATCCAACGGCAACTTCCACGGCGCCCCGGTCGGCTACGTCCTGGATTTCCTCGCCATCGCCGTGGCCGATCTGGCCTCCATCGCCGAGCGACGCACCGACCGGTTCCTGGACAAGGCCCGCAGCCACGGGCTCAACGCCTTCCTCGCCGATGATCCCGGGGTGGACTCCGGGCACATGATCGCCCAATACACCCAGGCCGGAATCGTCTCCGAACTCAAGCGCCTGGCCGTCCCCGCCTCCGTGGACTCGATCCCGAGTTCGGCCATGCAGGAGGACCACGTCTCGATGGGGTGGTCCGCCGGGTTGAAGCTGCGCCGTTCGATCGACGGCCTGCAGCGGGTGCTGGCCGTGGAGCTGCTCACCAGCGCCCGCGCCCTGGACATGCGCGACGGCGGTCTGGCGACCTCGAAGTCCTCCCCGGTCGTCGACGCCGTGCGCACGGCGATCCGCCAGGTGGTTGAAGGCCCGGGCACCGACCGCTACCTCGCCCCCGAAATCGAGGCGGTCCACACCCTGGTCGCCGACGGTACGGTGCTGGCAGCAGCCAACGGTGCCGCGGAGTCGGCACTACAGTAGTCGCCACACCCCCGACGTCAGGACCTGCGCATGAGCACCCCCACCCCGGCCCACCTGATCCGTTTCGCCTCCCTGTGCGCCGAACGCTGGCGCAACGGGGGTGGCTCCACCGTGGAGATCGCCCGTTCACAGCCGCCGGGATCCGGTACCGGGGCCCCGGCCCCCGGTACCGACTGGAATTGGCGTCTCAGCGTCGCCGAGGTCTCCCGCGCAGGCGCCTTCTCCGCGTTCCCGGGGTGCGAAAGGATCCTGACGGTCATCGAGGGGGAATTCATGCTGCTCACCATCGACGGCGTCGACCACGGGTTGCAGAAGTACCGGCCGTTCCGTTTCGAGGGCGGGGCGGACACCGGGGCCACCCTGCCGGAGGGCCCGATCAGGGATCTGAACCTGATCACCGGGCCCGGCCACCGGGGCCACGTGGTCATCCTCGAACTGTCGAAGAAGCGCCCGCACCCGGTCTTCGACGACCAGCACGCGGTGTTCCTCCACGGCAACGCGGTGGTGTCGGGCGGTCCGGGGGAGGAACCCCTCGGACTTGAACGGCTCGACACCGTCATCGGCAACGATGCGGCGCCCCCGGAGATCTCCGGGCGGGGTTTCCTCGCCGTCGTCTCCCACGACCGCCGCTAGAGGGATCCCGGCGGGGTCTCCCCGTCGACCAGGGCGACGGCGGCCAGGGCCTCGAGCCCCTGGACCAGGGCCCGCAGATCGGGGACCGCCAACCGGGCCATCGCGGCCTTGCGATACCTGTCGGCGTCGATGATCACCGAGTGGAGCATCTGCCGGCCACTATCGGTGGCCACCAGCCGGCGTGAACGGCCGTCGCGTTCATCGCGGATCCGTTCCACGACCCCGTGGCCGACCAGCCGGTCCACGATCCCCGATACCGTGGCCAGGGACACGTGGAGGATCTCGGACATCCGCTGGGATGTGGCATCCCCGTTGGCGGTGATCACCACGGCCAGGGCCTTGAGCTGCTGAACGGTCAGGGGCAGGGAGAGCAGCGCCTCCAGGGAGGCATCCCGACTCATCCTGTCGGCATTCGATTCCAGCGCCTCGATGCGTCCCATCAGTGCTTCCCGCTCGTCCATGCCCCTCGTTCCGTCCTGGACCGCAGCATCCATACCCATTGATGCTTAGCCACAAGCTATGCTTATTCGGTCACAGCTTACCGGCTGATCGTCCCCCTGCCTGCCGAAGGATCCACTCGTGCACCATCTCGCCCGCCTCAGTCTGGCCAACCGGGCTGTCGTCGCGCTCCTGACCCTGATCATCGCCGTGGCCGGCTTCGTGTCGATGGGTTCGCTGAAGCAGGAGCTGATCCCCCCGATCAGCATTCCCCAGACCACGATCCTGACCACCGCCGTCGGGTCCAGCCCCGAGCTGATCGACGAACAGATCAGCCTGCCGCTGTCCAAGGCCGTCAAGGGCGTCAGCGGGGTCGAAACCGTTTCCGCGTCCTCGGCCCCGTCGGTGTCCACCATCACGGTGTCCACCGAATACGGCCTGGACCAGGACAAGGTCGAATCAAGTCTGCGCGAGGCCATCGATTCGGTCTCCTCGAAACTCCCCGAAGGGGCCGACCCCGAGATCCTGGCCGGCAGCACCTCGGATATTCCGGTGGTCATGTTGACGGCGTCCTCCGACGCCTCCGCCGAAGACCTGAGCCACAGCCTGGAGAAGGCAGTCCTGCCGGAGATCCAGGGCATCGAGGGGGTCCGTGACGTCCAGCTCAGCGGTGAGACGAAACAGCGGATCACGATCGACCCCGACGCCAAGAAGCTCGCTGCCGCCGGGCTGGGACAGCAGGCGATCTCCTCCGCCCTGAAGGCCAATGGAACGACCCTGCCCGCAGGCACCATCGTCGAGGACGACCAGTCGGTGTCGGTCCAGGCCGGCAACGCGATCGAATCCCTCGATGCGCTCAAGTCACTGCCCCTGCTGCCCTCCGCCCCGGCCGCCGGTGCCGACGGCCAGGGAGCCCTCGGCCAGGAGGGTCCGGGGCAGGATGCCCCGGGTCAGGGTGCCCCGGGTCAGGACTCGAAGGCCCCGGAGGGCCAGGCCCCTGCCGCCCCCGCGGCCCCCGCCAGCGGGCCGGTGAAAACCATCGGCGACGTCGCCTCGGTGAAGGTGACCAACGAAAAGCAGACCTCCATCACCCGGACCAACGGCGAGCCCAGCCTCTCCGTCCAGGTCACCGCGCTGCCCGATGCCGACATCGTTTCCATCTCCCACGCGGTCAACGACAAGCTCGATGGGTTCAAGGACGCGCTGGGCGCCGGCGCCGCCATCACCCCGATCTTCGATCAGGCGCCCTTCATCGAGCAGTCGATCAACCACCTGGCCATTGAGGGCCTGCTGGGACTGGCCTTTGCCGTCATCGTCATCCTGGTCTTCCTGCTCTCGGTGCGTTCGACGCTGGTCACCGCGATCTCCATCCCGATCTCCGTGCTGGTGACGTTCATCGGACTCAATGTGGGCGGCTATTCGCTGAACATGCTCACCCTGGGCGCCTTGACCATCGCCATCGGCCGTGTGGTGGACGACTCGATCGTGGTCATCGAGAACATCAAACGACATCTGGGCTACGGCGAGGAGAAACGCCACGCCATCCTGACCGCGGTGAAGGAGGTGGCCGGGGCGATCACCGCATCGACCCTGACCACGATCATGGTCTTCCTTCCCATCGCCCTGGTCGGCGATGTGGTCGGGGAACTGTTCAGGCCCTTCGCCCTCACGGTCGCCATCGCCATGCTCTCCTCGCTGTTCGTGGCGCTGACCATCGTCCCGATCCTCGCCTACTGGTTCATGCACCAGCCCCAGCAGGACGTCGACCCCGCAGAGGTCCGCGCCGCCTCCGAGGTGAAGGAACGCAAGAGCCGGCTGCAGCGCGCCTACCTGCCGATCCTGCGTGGCACCCAGCGCCACCCGGTCTGGACACTGGTCGGCGCCGTGATGATCCTGGTCCTGACCGCCGGCATCCTGCCCTTGTTGAAGGTCGACTTCCTGGGCAGCACCGGGCAGAACAGCCTGCAGGTCACCCAGGAGTTCGAGACCGGGGCCGATCTGAAGACGATCAGCAGCCAGGCCGAGGCCACCGAAAAGGCCCTGCTGGATTCCGACGGCGTCGAGAGCGTCCTGCTCACCGCGGGGGTGGGCGGCGAAGGCCTGGCCGCCATGCTCGGCGGTGGCGCCGATTCGGCGTCGTACACGGTGAACACCGATCCGGATGGGGACCAGAGCGCCATCAGCGAGGGCATCCGGAAGCGCCTGGATGCCTTGCCCGACGGCGAGGACATCTCCGTGGGGGAAGCTGCCGCCTACGGCAGCAGCACGGTGGACGTGATCGTCAAGGCCCACGACGACAAGAAGGCCCTGACCAAGGCCTCCGACCAGGTGCTCTCCGCGCTCAAGGACACCGCCCACACCACGGATATCGCCAGCGACCTGGCGGCCGACCAACCGACGATCGAGGTCGTGGTCGACCGCGCGAAGGCCGCGAAGTCCGGGCTGACCGAAATGCAGGTCTCGGGGATCGTGGCCTCCGCCGCCAACCCGCAGGCCGTGGACAGCATCCGGCTCGACGGCAAGGACCTCTCGGTCTACGTCGACAGCGGGACCTCGGTGTCCACATTGAAGGAACTCAAGGACTCCCCGGTCCCCAGCGCCACGGGGATGAAGAAGCTCTCCCAGCTCGCCGACATCAAATCCACCAGCGTGCCCGCCTCGGTCAGCCGCCAGGGCGGCCAGCTCGTGGCCACCGTCTCGCTGACCCCCGAAGATGGCGAACTCGGAGCGGTGACCTCCTCGGTCACGGACGCCGTCGATGACATCGACCTGCCGGCGGGGGCCTCGGTGGAGATCGGTGGGGTCAGCGCCCAGCAGACGGACTCCTTCAAGCAGCTGGGATTGGCCATGCTGGTCGCCATCGCGATCGTCTACCTGCTGATGGTGGCCGAGTTCAGGTCCCTGCTCCAGCCGCTGATCCTGCTGGTGTCGATCCCGTTCGCGGCCACCGGGGCGATCCTGCTCATGCTGGCCTCCGGCAAGCCGTTGGGGGTGGCCTCGATGATCGGCTTGTTGATGCTCATCGGCATCGTGGTCACCAATGCGATCGTGCTGATCGACCTGGTCAACCAGTACCGACGCCAGGGCCAAAGCGTCCGGGATGCCGTGATCAACGGGGCCCGGCAGCGGTTGCGTCCGATCCTGATGACCGCGCTGGCGACGATCTTCGCCCTGACGCCGATGGCCCTGGGCGTGACCGGATCCAGCGGGTTCATCTCCCAGGACCTGGCCATCGTGGTCATCGGTGGGCTGGTCTCCTCCACGGCACTGACGTTGATCCTGGTCCCGGTGTTGTACCAGCTGGTCGAAGGCCGGCTGGAGAAGCGTGGACAACGCAAGGCAGCCAAGGCGAAGCCGCATGGAGTCCACGCGGCCCCGGTTGAGCCGGATCTGCCACCGAACACCGCCACCCACCCGTAGGCAGGGACGAAGGAGGCCGATCCGCTACTGCGGATCGGCCTCCTTCATGGTGCGGTGCCCCGGCTACCGGGCGGAGATGAAGGCCTGCACGCAGGCCTCGATGTCCTCCGGTGAATGCGCTGCCGAGAGCTGGACGCGGATGCGGGCCGCATCGCGGGGGACCACCGGGAAGCTGAACGCCGTGACGTACACCCCGTGCTCGAGCATCGTGTCGGCCACGGCGGCGGCCTTCGCGGCGTCACCGAACATCACCGGGATGATCGCGTGTTCGCCGTCGAGCAGTTCGAAGCCCTCCTCGGTCATCCGCCGACGGAACAGTGCGGCGTTCTCGAACAGCCGGGTGCGCAGCTCCCCCGAATCCACGACCAGTTCCAACGCCTTCAGTGTCGCGGCGACGATGGCCGGGGCCAACGAGTTGGAGAAGAGGTACGGCCTGGCCTTCTGGCGCAGCATCGCCACGATCTCGGAGCGACCGGCGACGTAGCCGCCGGAGGCACCGCCGAGGGCCTTGCCGAAGGTCCCGGTGTAGATATCGACCCGCTCCGACACCCCCGCGTGTTCCGGGGTCCCGGCACCGGTGGCCCCCATGAAGCCCACGGCGTGGGAGTCGTCGACCATCACCAGGGCCCCGAATTCGTCGGCCAGGTCGCAGATCTCCTGCAGGGGGGCCAGGAAGCCGTCCATGGAGAAGACCCCGTCGGTGACGATGACCGATCGGCGGGGCCCTGCCCCGTCGTTCATGGTCGCGGCCTCGGTCAGCTTCCCGCGCAGGTCGTCCATGTCCTGGTTGGCATAGCGGAACCGCTTTGCCTTGCTCAGACGGATTCCGTCGATGATCGAGGCGTGGTTCAGGGCATCGGAGATCACGGCGTCCTCAGGGCCGAAGAGGGATTCGAACACTCCCCCGTTGGCGTCGAAGCAGCTGGAGAACAAGATGGTGTCCTCGGTGCCCAGGAACTCCGAGACCTTCCCTTCCAGTTCCAGGTGCAGGTCCTGGGTGCCGCAGATGAAGCGCACCGAGGCCATGCCGAGGCCGCGCTCATCCAGCGCGGTCTTGGCCGCTTCGACGAGCCGGGGGTCATCGGCCAGCCCCAGGTAGTTGTTGGCGCAGAAGTTCAGCACGGCGCGCGCCGGGGCGCCAAGGGCCCCGGCGGCGATGTGGCTGGACTGGGCGGAGTCGATCCGGCGTTCGTGCTTGAACGTTCCGGCGTCGCTGATTTCCGCCAGTTCGGCGGTGAGCTGGTCCTTGAGGGTGGAGTACATGGTTCTTCCTTTCGGAACAGACGTTTAGTTGAACACGGTCCAGTCGAGAATGACTTTTCCGCCTTGGCCGGCCCGGGCGGCTTCGAATCCGGCTTCCCATTCGGTGGCCGGAAGCCGGTCGGTGACGATGGAGGAGATGCGCTCGCGCAGTTGGGCATTGGAACCGAGCATGGCGGACATGGCGTACCAGGTCTCGTACATCTCCCGTCCGTAGATGCCCTTGAGCGTGAGCATATGGGTGACGACCTTGCCCCAATTGATGTCGATGGCGGTGCTGGGCAGACCGAGCATGGCGATCTTGCCGCCGTGGTTCATGTTGTCGATCATCTCCGGCAGCGCGGTGGCGTGACCCGACATCTCCAGGCCGATGTCGAAGCCCTCGACCATGCCCATTTCCTGTTGCGCCTCACGGATCCGGTTCGCGGAGACATCCACGGCCAGATCGATGCCCATGCTCCGGGCCAGGTCCAGCCGGGCGGCGGAGACGTCGGTGATGACGATCTTGCGGGCCCCGGCATGGCGGACGACTTCGGCGGCCATGAGCCCGATCGGACCGGCCCCGGTGATCAGCACGTCCTCGCCCACCAGCGGGTAGGCCAGCGCGGTGTGCACGGCGTTGCCGAAGGGGTCGAAGATGGCACCGAGTTCGGGGGTGATGGATTCGTCGCGGTGGACCCAGGCGTTGGTTTCGGGGATCACCACGTATTCGGCGAAGGCCCCGTCGCGTTGGACGCCGACGGAGACGGTGTTGATGCACATCTGTCGTCGTCCGGCGCGGCAGTTGCGGCACATCCCGCAGACCACGTGGCCCTCGCCGGAGACCTTGTCGCCGAGCTGGACGTGGGTCGCCAGTTCGCCGACCTCCACGACCTCGCCGTAGAACTCGTGGCCGGGAATCAGCGGGGCGTCGATCATGGAGCGGGCGGCATCGTCATAGGCCAGGATGTGCAGGTCGGTGCCGCAGATGCCGGCGGTCTCCACCCGGATCTTGACCTCATGCGGGCCGGTGACGGGTTCGGGACGATCAACAAGCTCCAGGCCCTCGTGCGGACCGGATTTATACAGTGCCTTCATGGGATCCTTACTGGCTACAGACGTCGGGCGGCAGTCGAACACCGCCTCCGTCCCCAGTCTGACACCGGGAGGACGACTTCAACGGTTAAGAACATACGACATTATCTGAAGCGACGATTTAGGATGGTCTAATGGAAGTCCATCAGTTGCAGATCCTCCGCGAACTCGGTGACCTCGGCAGCGTCCGGGCCGTCGCCGCCTCGATGTTCGTGACCCCCTCCGCGGTGTCCCAGCAATTGGCCCTGCTTCAACGCGGTGTCGACGTCCCGTTGACCCGCAAGGAGGGCAGGACCCTGGTGCTCACGGAGGCCGGCCGGATCCTCGCCAACGCCGGTGCCGCCGTCATCTCCTCGATGGCCGAGGCCCGGGCGGCGATCGGAAACTACCAGAACGACGCCGCCGCCCCCGTCACCCTCGCCGGCTTCCACTCGGTCGGACAGTCCCTGTTCGCGCCGCTGTTGGCCCGGTTGAAGGCGGCCCAGGGGCCGCAATTGCTCTTCTCCGACGAGGACGTCGCCCAGGACGATTTCCCGGCTCTGACGTCCCGCTATGATCTGGTCCTGGCCCACCGGATGGACCACACCCCACCCTGGCCCGGACAACAAGTCTCCGTGGTGCCCCTGGCCCACGAGCCGCTGGACATCGCCGTACCCACCGGACACCGGCTGGCAGGACACCGGAGCGTGACCCCCGCCGACCTGAGGGGTGAGCGATGGGCGGTCAGCCGCGAGGGGTACTCCCCCGCGGACATCCTGGGGGCCATTGCCGCCGTCTCCGGCGGTGCCCCCGAAATAGTCCACCGGATCAACGACTACGCCACCGTCGCGGAGCTGGTCGGTACCGGAAACGTCTTGGGGGTCATCCCCCGTTACACGGCAGGCGCCTCGGTAGGTCAGGGAGTGGTGCTGCTGCCACTGGAGGGCATCGCCAACCGGCGCCGCATCGACCTGCTGGCCCGTCCCGAGTCGTTGCGCCGGCTCTCGGTACGGCGGGTCGCCGACGCCCTGAGGGAGACCATGGCCGAACGCGCCGCGGAGACCCACGATCATTGATTGCCGAAGGCACTCCCGCCCGGCCTCCCGGTTCGTACTGCCGAGGAGGGCGGCTGCCTCCTCGGGATTTGCTGCCTGGCCTCCGCACATGCTCCGAGCCCAAGGGCCACGGCCTGCGGCCATGGTAGGGTCCACCTGACGTCGAGACCCTGGTCCCTGTCTCAAATCCATGCTGGGCATCATGGGCATTCCCAGCTGATTCCAAGGAGCCGCCCTGAGCCATGAACCCACCTGGTTGTTCCCAGGAGCCATCCTTGCATTCGCCGTGGCTGCGGCGGTCCTCATCTTGACGATTCCCCCGCTATTCGGCACGCACGAGCCGTACCAGGTCTGGCTCACCTCCGCACTGGCGGTCCTGACCACGATCCTGGGAACAGCCGTCATTCTCTTGCGCCCTCCCCCACGGAAGTGAGGTAGCCGGCAGAGCCGGCGATGGCCCCCACGCCGACGGGTGCGGGGGGGCCATCGACCCATATCGGATGGTCACGGGACCGAGAGCCCTCCAGACAGCCCGTCCCCCGTGTTCCGGTCAGCTCTACGTGTCAGTGCCCGGCTTCCTCCGCAGCGGCCTTCTCGGCGGCCTTCTCCGCGTCCTTGGCTTCGCGCAGGGCGTGGGCCTCGAATTCCTCCTCCGCCTTCTCCTGATGGATGACATTGGCCAGGAGCTTTTCCATCTCCTTGGCCACCCCGCCGGCCGAGGCCGGGTTCTGCCCGGTCACCAGCCGGTCATCGACGACCACCTTCTCCTCGAAGACGTCGGCCTGGACGTGGGTCGCCCCTTGCTCCTCGAGCCGGTCGGCAAGGAAGAACGGGATGATCTTGTCCTTGCCGGCAGCGACTTCCTCCTCGTTGGTGAAAGCCGCCACCTTGCGTCCGGAGACCAGACGGAAACCATCGGCCAATTCGACGTTCACCAGTCCGGCCGGTCCGTGGCAGACGGCCCCGACGACGCCGCCGGCATCATAGACACCGGCCACCAGCTGCTGCAGGCCCTCGCTGTCCGGGAAGTCCCACATGGTGCCGTGGCCGCCCACCAGATAGACGCCGTCGTACTGCTCGGGATCGACCACCGAGACCCGGGCCGTGTTGTAGAGCCCGGCCCGCGTGGTCTCGCTTTCGGTGAAGGCCACCTGGATGGGGTCCTCCTTGTCGACCACGTCCTGCGGAGGGTGCCCGCCCTGGATGGACGCGAAGTCCACGATATGACCGGAATCGGCGAACACCTTCCACGGATGCGCTGCTTCGGCGACGTTGTATCCGGTTTTTTCACCCGTATCGCCGAGTTCGGAAACGCTGGTCAGGACCATGAGGATCTTCTTCATGTCGTGCTCCTTTCGTCCGGTTTTCCAGCCTAGGACAGATGCGGGCTACTTCACAGGGCGAACTTATCCGCCGTTTCCCGCTCTTGGTTGGCCGCGAAATACCGCAGCAAGCCTTCGTCCAGTGGCGGGACCTCCCGTGCCGCCCCGTCCCCGCGCAACGACTCCGTCGCCAGGACCCCGGCCGCGACGGCAGCCCGGGCGGCGACCGGCGAGGTCTCCGTCGGGCCGCCCTCGGTGGCAAAACGCAGGAACTCGCCGATCAGCAACGGGTCGGCCCCGCCATGCCCACCATCGGCGTCGGCGATGACCACCTCCTGGTCGGCCTCCACGTAGCCGTCCTGGGTCCTGCTGGTCCACACCTTGATCCGGTCCCCCGCATGGTCCCCGAAGTTCTCCAATCGACCGCGCGTACCGATCACCGTGTAGTTCCGCCAGTAGTCGGGGGTGAAATGGCACTGCTGGTAGGACGCCAGGATGCCGTTCTCCAGCACCATGTTCATCATCGAAACATCCTCCACGTCGATGACCGGGTTGAGGTCCTGCTGCGCGGACGGCGGCCAGTTCTCCAGCGAGAACCAGTCGCCCATGCGCCGGTCGGAATTATCCCGCCGTGACGTCACATCGCCGTAGACCGCCAGGGTGCCGACGGCCGATACGCGTTCCGTGTAGGCATCGGCCAGCCAGTGGATGACGTCGATGTCGTGGGCGCCCTTCTGCAGCAGCAGACCGGTGCTGTTCGCCCGCGCGGCATGCCAGTCCTTGAAGTAGTAGTCACCGCCGTTCCCCACGAAATGACGGCACCAGACGGCCTTGACTTCCCCGATCGTTCCCGCCTGGATGATCTCGCGCATCTGGCGGATCACCGGCATATGGCGCATGTTGTGTCCGACGTAGAGCTTGGTCCCGGTCCGGAAAGCAGTGTCGAGGAGGGAATCCACGGCCTCGAGCGTGACGTCCAACGGCTTCTCGCAGAACGTGGCGATGCCTGCCTCCAGGGTGCGCGTAGCCACGGCGGCATGCTGGTTGTCCGGGGTCAGTACCAAAACGGCGTCCAGTCCGGCCGTCAACAGATCATCGAGGTCCGCGGTGACGGTGGCTTCGGGCAGTTTGGCTGCCGCATCTGCGCGGCCGCGTTCGCTGGTATCGCACACCATGGTGACGACCGACCCTTCACCGGGGCGGTGCGCCTGCCGGAACAGTCCCGAGCGCAGGCCGAAACCGACCACTCCTACTTTGAGATCCACGAATCTAACTCCTTAATTATTGATGAAAATGTCGCCGCAGGTGCCGCCGGTTGCCTTCACTGCGCCGACACTGTGTCGGCGAAATGGCATCGGGCGGCATGGGTTCCGGAAATTTCGACGGGCTCGGGTTCCTGGTCGACACACATCGCCTGGGCCAGCGGACACCGCGTATGGAACCGACACCCCGACGGCGGGTCGATGGGCGAGGGCGGGTCACCCTGGAGCACGATGCGTTCGCGGTCGGCACCGTCGTTTTTGCGCAATTCCGGCGCCGCGGAGAGTAGCGCCTGGGTATACGGGTGGCCCGTGCGGTCGTAGACTTCGTCGTAGCGGCCCAGTTCCACGACCTTGCCCAGGTACATGGTGGCGACCCGGTCGGAGATGTGTCGGACGATCTGCAGGTCGTGGGCGATGAAAAGGTAGCTCAGGCCCAACTCTTTTTGCAGCGTGTCGAGCAGGTTCACGATCTGGGCCCGGACGGAGACGTCCAGTGCCGAGACCGGTTCATCGCAGATGAGCATCTTGGGGTTCAGCGCGATTCCCCGCGCAATCCCGATGCGTTGTTGCTGGCCTCCGGAGAAGTTATGCGGGTATCGGTCCGCATGGTCGGGGTTCAAACCGACCAGCTCCAGGAGTTCGCGGATCTTGTTCCGTCGCCCGGCCCGGGGCTCGATTTCGGAATGGATCGCGAAGGGCTCACCGACCAGCTCTTCAACGGTCATGCGCGGGTTGAGCGAGGAGAACGGATCCTGGAAGATCAGCTGGATGTTCCGACGCATCTCGCGCTTTTCCGCCCCTTTGAGCTCATTGATGTCCTGCCCCCGGAAAAGCACCCGCCCTTCGGTCGGCTTTTCCAGACCCGACATGACCCGGGCCAACGTTGATTTTCCACAGCCCGACTCCCCGATGACGCCCATGGTTTCCCCGGGACGCACGTCCAGGTCCACCCCGTCCAGGGCCTTGACCACCTTCTGTGGTCCGATCGGGAGATGGCGGTGTACCGGATAGTGCTGTTTGATCCCCTGCATTTCCATCAACGGGGCGGCCGCCCTCCCGGGCGTACCGTTCTGGATCGTTGCTTCAGGCAGTGACATGGTCCAAGACCTCCTCGGTGTGGAAACAAGCGCTCTGACGCCCGGCGCCCACCGACTCCAACGGCGGTACCTGTTCCAGGCATTCGTCCGTGACGAAGGGGCACCGGTTGGCGAAGGAGCACCCGTCGGGCAAACGCAGCAAATCCGGTGGTGTGCCCGGAATCGCCGGCAAGCGTTGCCCCTTCAGCTCCTCGCCGGCAACCGATGCACGGAGTCCCTGGGTATAGGGGTGCCCCGGGTGGTTGAGCACCTCATCGGTGGCTCCATGCTCGACGATGCGTCCCGCATACATCACCGCCACTTGATCGGTGACTTCCTTGACCACCGAGATGTCATGGGTGATGAGGATCAGCCCCATGTTCCTCTCCACCTGTTGTTCCTTGAGCAGCTCGAGGATTTGTGCCTGAACGGTGACGTCCAGTGCCGTAGTAGGCTCATCGGCGATCAGCAGCACAGGGTCCAGGGCAAGGGCCATGGCGATGACGATGCGCTGACGCATGCCGCCGGAGAACTGGTGGGGATAGTCATTCACCCGAGAAGCAGCGGCCGGGATCCGCACCCGGTCCATCATGTCGATTGCTGCTGCCTTGGCATCCTTGCGGGAGTATCCACGGTGGACCCGGTACAACTCACCGATCTGGCGTCCGACCGGGTGGACGGGGTTCAGTGCCGTCAGGGCATCCTGGAAGACCATCGAGACCCTGGATCCGACCAGTTCACGGTGCCGTTTGGCACTGATCGTCAAAAGGTCCTCCCCTTCAAGCAGGATTTCTCCACGCGGGACCTTGGCCGGTGGCATGTCCAGGATGCCCATCACCGCTCGGGCGGTGACCGATTTCCCGGATCCGGATTCACCCAGGATGCCCAGCGCCTCACCGCGCTGGACGGTGAAGTTCATGCCGCTGACGGCGGTGGCAATGCCCTTCGAAGTGTCGAATTCGACGTCGAGGTCCCTGACTCGGAGCAGCGGGTGGTCCCCCGCCGGGTCGGGTTGTTGCGTCTGTTGCGTTCTCACTTACTTGCCTTTCGGGTCGAATTCATCGCGCAGTGCTTCCCCGAAGAGCACGAAGCCGAGCACCGTGAGTGTCAGGAACAGTGCCGGGAAGACCAGCAGGTGCGGGGCGGCGGAGATGTAGTCGCGTGCCGCAGCCAGTTGCAGTCCCCAGGACACCGAGGGCGGGGTGAGGCCGATGCCGATGAAGGTCAGCCCCGCTTCGGCGGAAATCACTCCGCCGACTCCGAGTGTCTGCAGGACCAGCAACGGGGTCAACGAGTTCGGGATGATGTGGGACTTGATGATCCTGGTCTTGCTGGCACCCAGCAGCATCGAGGCCTGGACATACTCTCGGTTGCGTACCTCCATGACGGAGGAGCGCATGAAGCGGACGCCACCTGGCCAATTGAACAGGGCCAGCGCGAAGATCACCGTCCAGACGGTACGTTCGCTGAACAGCTGCAACACGACGATGGCCGCCAGGATGAACGGAAGGCCGAAGGCCATGTCGCAGGCCCGCGAGATGATGACGTCGACCCAACCGCCGAAGTAGCCGGCAAGGGCTCCGAGAATGGCTGCAACGACGAAGGAGATCGCGGTGACCACGATGCCCACCAGGATCGAGGCGCGGGCACCATAGATGACGTTCGTGTAGTAATCGCATCCTTGGATGTCGACGCCGAAGATGTGCTCGCTACTGGGCGCCTGGTTTGTTTCCATCACGTTGCAGTTCGCGTTGGGGTCGCTGCCGAACCCGGCAAAGAGCTGGGGGAAAGCAGCCATGAGCAGCATCAGCGCCACGATCGTCCCTGAAATCAGGAAGCGCGGCCTCAACCAGATGGGCCCCCGGTTCGTCTTCTTGCGCCGCCGCGGCGGGAAGGTGGCCGGTTCGCCGGCGGCAACGGCGGAAGCGGTCGGCTCGGTGGTCTGGCTCATACTCGTACCCTCGGATCAATCACGCCGTAGAGGAGATCCACGAGCAGGTTGAAGAAGAGGTAGACCAATACGAGCATCGTGGCGATGCCCACGACGATGGTCCCCTCCTTGTTGTTGATTGAGGTCACCATCAACCCGCCGATGCCGGGAATGTTGAAGATGGCCTCGATGATCACTGCGCCGCCGAGCATCCCGGCCAGGCTCAGCCCGAGATAGGTGACCACGGGGATCATGGCATTGCGCAGGGCATGGCCCCAGATGACCCGTCGCGGGGAAAGGCCCTTGGCTCGTGCCGTACGCATGTACTCCGACCGAAGGACTCCCACCAGCGAGGTGCGGGTCAGTCGTGCCAGGCCGGCGGCTGCTTCGAAGGCCATCACCAACGCCGGCAGGATGAAGGCCATCGGCCACCCGGCACTGATTCCCGCCGGGTTGACCCAGCCCAGTTGGACACCGAACACCGTCTGGGCGCCCAGGGCGATCACGAATCCGGGCACACCGAGGAACACGACGGTGAAGACCAGTGCGAAGTGGTCCCCGGCACGCCCGTGACGCAGCCCGCCGTAGACGCCGATGGCCAGTCCGATCACCAGTTTCAGGACCCACGCCGTCAGGGCCAGGGCGAAGGTCGTCGGCAGTCGCTCCAGGATCAGGCCCAAAACCGGTCGACCGAAGAAGTCAATCCCGAAGTTCCCGTGCAACAGGCCCCACATGTAGTTTCCGTATTGCACCAGGAACGGGTCATCCAGATGGTAGGCCTGTCGGATCTGGGCCACTGTTGATTCGGGCAGGGGGCGGGCGCCGGTCAACGCCGCGATGGGGTCTCCGGGCATGAGGAAGGTCAAGGCGTAGATCAGGAAGGTGGCGCCGATGACCACCGGAATCATCTGCCCTATGCGGCGTATGGTGTAGCCGAGCATGCGGATGGTCCTTTCGCGGTGTGATGGGAGTGGTGGGACGGGGTCCGATGCGCCGGTGTCTACTGCTCAGCGACGCATCGGACCCGTGGATGATTCACTACCTAGCAGCCATACCCCGCGCGGTAGAACTGCAGATCCCCCTGGACTTCCTTCATATCAGCGCATTCGGTGTGCAAGCCGAAGTCGGTGGGAATGAACAGCGGGATGGCCGGCATGTCCTTGACGATCAGTGACTCGGCCTCGGCGTACGTCTTTGCTGCCGTGGCTTCGTCCTGCGAGGCCCGTGCCGATCTGACCAGCTTGTCCACCGGCTTACTGGAATATCCCGTGGTCTCGTTGCCGTCGCCGCCCGTTTCGTACTGGCTCAGGTACTGGTCCGGGCTCTTATAGGACCAGCCCCAGAGGCCGAAAACGGCTCCATCGAGTTCCTGGTTGTTGCGACGCGACTGCAGCTCGGTACCCAGAACCGGCTTGAGCTGGACCTTGATGCCCAGGTTCTCCTTGATCTGCTTGGCGATGGCCTGGACCAGCTGCTGGTCGGATGCCGAGTTGTGTTCGATCACCAGGGTTCCGTCGAATCCACCGGCCTTTTTCAGCAGCTTCTTCGCCTCGTCGGCGTCGAAGGTGCACGAAGCGCAGGCGCCTTCCTCATAGGAATCCAGCGACGGCGGGACCAGCGAGTCCGACGCCGAGGCGTAGCCCTGCAATAGGGACTTGGCGATGGATTCGCGGTCGATGGACATCGAGATGGCCTTCCGCAGATCCGGGTCGCGCAAATCCTTGATGTACTCCGGGATCTGCAACGTGTACTGTTTGGAGCCGGTTTCGACCTCGTAGAGGGAATCCTCGCCCAACTGGCTCTTGGCCTTGGAGACCATCGTGGCGGGCACGTTGCGGATCATGTCCAGGTTTCCGGCCGTCATATCGGTGTAGGCCGCGTCCACCGCCGTATAGATCTGGCCGGTGAGCTTGTCGGCGCCGCCGGAGAAGCCATCGGCCCCCTTGAAGCCGTCCCACTTCTCCAGCACTACTTCTTCGTTGTGGTTCCAGGAGACGAACTGGTAAGGCCCATTGGACACGGGGTTCTCCTCATAGGCCTCCGGGTCGCTGAACGCCTGTTCCGGCAAGGGGCAGAGGGCCGAGGTGCTCAGGAGCTTGGGGAAGTCGGCATTGGGTGCGTTGAGTGCGACTTCCAGGTGCTGGTCGTCAACGACCTCGACACCGGAAAGTTCATCCGTCGTGGGCTTGGAGCCGTCCGACGGGTTCAGGTCCTTATACCCCTCGAAGGCGGTGAAGGAGCCGTTGCCCTGCCAGGCATTGGAACCGGTGGCCGTCTTGTTCCAGGCCTTGGCGAACGAGTCGGCAGTCACCGGTGCGCCATCCTGGAACGTCCATCCGTCCTGCAGCTCGATCTTCCAGTGTTGGGCATCATCACTGGTCACCGAGGTCGCAGCCAGTGGTTCCAGTTCCTGGGATTCGGTGTTCACCTCCATCAGGTTCGCGCAGGTGGCCATGGCGACCTGGCTGCCCGGATCCTCATGCGGCACCAATGACTTGGGTTCGCTGAGTTGGAAGGACAAGGCGCTTTCCTCCCCGGCCCCCGCTGCGTTCCCCGCACCGGATGCACAGCCGCTGGCCATCAGCATCAACGCTGATGATGCCGCGACCAAGGCAAACATCTTCTTTTTCGGCATGCTCCACTCCCGTTCAAATGATCTGTGGTGATCGAGCTGATTAGGTGGTCTCCGGCGGAGCACGACAAGATGTGATCCGCTTCACCTAGTTAATTTATGCTCTAAAATAAATCAGATACGGCAGAGCCTGTCAAGGAAGTACCTCAAATGGCGAAGGAGGTTACCGGCGGCTTCGACAGCTGAAACCGGCTCGGTGCACGGCAACGAGTGACACGGTCCTGCCCTGCACGATTCCTGGGCTCGGCCTTATACCGGGTCGGGAGTGGCCAGCCCGGTGATCCCCAACGGGTCCGCCAGCACCGCGGCAACCAGCGTCGACGCGGCGAAGAGGGAGAGCGAAAAGACGTGGTCCGTGGAAAGAACCACTCGTTCGGCCGCTCTCTTACCCGTCTGTGCCCTCCGGGCCACTTCATCGACGAGAGAAGCGAACACCAGGGGTGATTCCGCCGGGGTGCCGACCACCACCAGCAGCTCGGGATCATGGATGTCAATGAGCTGGGCTGCGGCCCGGCCGACCCACCGGTTGCGTTGCTCCAGCAGGGCGATGGCCCCCGACTCCCCCTCCGCCGCCTGGAACAGGATCTCGTCGATGTTCGGCGACCCCTGCAGACCTCGCTCCACCGCGGTGTCTGCGACGGCGTCATCCGACGCCATGACCGCCAGGCATCCGGTCCGGCCACAGGGGCAGGGTCGGGCACCGTCGTCGACGGAGAGATGGGCGATCTGTCCAGCGGTTTGGCTGAACCCGGACCGGATCCTGCCGGCATCGACCATGACCGAGCCGATATCGGCGGTCACCACCATCAACACGAAGTCGTTGGTCCGCTGCCCGTGCCCGTAGAGCAATTCGGACTGGGCCGCTGCGCGGGCGTTGTTCTCCAGGATCAGCGGCCCGGGCAACCTGCCCTCGAGCAGGGCCATGACGTCGACGTTCTTCCACCCGGCGCCGGGGTTGTCGATGATCAGTCCCGCGGCACGATCCACGATGCCGCCAGTCGCGATCCCCGTCCCGATGACGACCCGGCCGCGGGTATCCTCCGCAAGCAGCTCATCGGCGGCCGCGACGATCAAATCCATTGACTCCTCCGGTGGCATCCCGGTATGGGGAACCAACACCGAGGCATGTTCGCTGCCGTCCAGGCCCATGAGTACGACGCCGGTGGTGCGAGGCCCCAGATGGATGCCCATCACCAGCGGGGTCTTCGTATCGACCTGCAACGGCACCCGCGGACGCCCCTGGGTGCCCGAGAGTGGTGCCAGCTCCCGCAACAAGCCGGCTTCGAGCAGCTGCGCCACCATTTTCGTGACCGATGCGGCACTCAACCCCAGTTGCAGGGCGACTTCCGAACGAGACAGTCCGGGGTGGTCGAAGACGTGCTTCATGACGGCCGCGGTATTGAGTCGCCGCAGATCATCGCCGCGATGACCACGACCGTTGCGTATTCCGGAGTCGACAGCAGGATCTAGGGTTGCCATGACCGCTGGTGTTCTCCTGTTCGGTGCCGGCCACGCCGGAATGCGTTGCCCTTCCCATGATGCACGTCAGACACACTCAACTGCCAACTGCCCCAGCGCATGCCGGCCCACGGAGTGCAGCGGGTCGCCCTCGGGCATCAGGGCCATCAAGGTCCCGAAGTGCACCGCCCATCCCCGGGCACGCGCCCAGGTGTCCGCGTCGTGGGGGAGTTCGGCGATGAAGGCGGCACGGCCTGCCGGGGTGAAATGCAGCCAGGCAGCCGCCAGGTCGCAGGCGGGGTCCCCGGCGGTGAGGTCCCCGAAGTCCACGACCGCCGAAATCGTCGCCGGGCCGGAACCCGGCACGGTCACGAGGTTATGCGGATGCAGATCCCCATGCAGCCACAGGGGTGGGCCGTGGTGTTCGGGCGCCTGCACCCCGTTGGCAAAGATTTCATGCCAGGGCCCGGGCAGCGGCCGGCCCGCTTCCGCCAGTCGCCGGGTGAAGGCCTCGGCCCGGGTGGCCAGGGCGGTGCCCGGGACGGCATTGCGCGGTGCGTCTGCCGGGGCCGGGACGTGCAGGGTGCGCAGGAACCGGCCGAGGGCCGCGGCATAGCCATCCCGGTCGGCAGCCGGACGGTTTGCGGCGGATTCCCCGTCGAACCAGGGCACCACGGCCCAGTGGTAGGGGTAGCCGCTTCCCGGGCGGCCGCGGCGCACCACGGCCGGAATCGGCAACGGCAGCCTCGGGGCCAGGAAGGGCAACCACCTGACTTCGTTCAGCAGCAGCTGGTGGGCGCTGGCCCGCCGGGGCAGGCGCACGGCCAGCTCCCCTCCCAGCCGGTAGACGATGTTGTCCCAGCCGTTGGCCACCCGGACCAGGTCCAACCCGGCCAACCCGGGGTGCTGTTCGAACAGCAGGGTACGGACCAGGGCGTCGGTGACCTCGACATCATGGGCCGGAACCCCGGATCCGGGTCGTTGTCCTGCGCC
>JAKDMV010000033.1 GCA_030452125.1 Micrococcaceae bacterium | reverse complement strand
CGCGTGCCGGTGGGCGCCCGGTAGCCCGGGCGTGGCTGATGAGCTCGGTAACGGGGACGGCCACGGCTGGTTCCGGTAGGTCGGGACCCGGGGCCTGACGAACCGCGAGGCTTGAATCCAGCAGTCCAGAACCCTGTTCGTCGGTAGTGGCATCGCGCTATTATGGTCCCATGCCTCAAGTTGAAGAGCAGGTCGGTCTTCCACCGCCATCGCTCATGTCCCGGACGACCTATCTGGCCGGAAACTTGGCCCGACTGGGTAAAGCAGGCATGGTCGCCACGCTCAAAGACCGCGGTTTGGGCTTCCCTCACTACGCGGTATTGATGGCGTTGGTGGATCTCGGCCCGTTGGCTCCCCACGAGTTGGCGACCCGGCTGAACACCGACCGATCTCATGTGAGCACCTACGTGGAATCCCTCCAACGCAGCGGTCTCATTGAACGACGCCCCGACCCCACGGATCGACGACGCATCATCGTCGCCATTACCAGTGCCGGAACTGAGATCGCTCGCGACGTTGCCGCGGCTTCCACGGAGGCGGAGCTGAACCTCCTCTCGGGACTGGCCGAGGACGAGCGCGTCGAACTTCGACGACTGTTGCTCAAGGTCCTGCTCAGTGCCGACGGCTGGCCGGGCGCCCCGGCTGCTTCGACACCGTCTCCCTCCTGCTAGACGCTTTCACTGTCCGGGAGGCCGGCAACACCACCCGTACCTCCCCTCCAGAACCGCAGGAACCCACATGGCACACGACACGGCACAAGAATCCCCAGCTCGTGACGACCGGCAACCGGTCCGCACCAAACGCGAGTTCGTCTGGGCCTTCACCGGCTTGCTGCTGGCCATGCTCCTGGCAGCACTGGACCAGACGATCGTTGCGACGGCCCTGCCCAGCATCGTCGGCGACCTCAACGGGCTCGAGCACATTTCCTGGGTGATCACCGCCTACATGCTGGCGGCAACAATAGGCCTACCGATCTACGGCAAAGCCGGTGACCTCTACGGGCGCAAATCGGTCTTCGTGTTCGCCATCGTCGTCTTCCTGGCCGGCTCGATCCTGTCGGGGACCGCGACGAACATGATCCAGCTGATCATCTTCCGCGCCATCCAAGGCATTGGCGGCGGTGGCCTGATGATCGGAGCGCAGGCCATCATCGCCGACCTCGTCTCCCCCCGTGACCGCGGAAAATACATGGGCTTCATGGGCGCCGTATTCGGTCTGGCCTCCGTCGCGGGGCCGCTGATCGGCGGCTTCTTCACCGACAACATGGGCTGGCGGTGGATCTTCTACATCAACATCCCGCTGGGCCTGGCGGCGCTGGGGACCGTGATCTTCGCCCTGCACCTGCCCCGGCCCTCCGGGGCAGCACCACGGATCGACGTCCTGGGCACCCTGACTCTGGCCGTGTTCAGCGCGGCGGCCGTCTTCATCACCAGCTGGGGTGGAACCACCTACGCCTGGGGCAGCGTCCAGGTGCTGGTCCTGGGCGCCGTGGCAGTCGTGTCGGCGGTGGTGTTCGTGCTGGCCGAACGTCGGGCCGCCGAGCCGATCATCCCGTTGACCCTGTTCACCGAACGCAACTTCATCCTCCCGGCCCTGGCCGGGGTGACCATCGGCATCTCTATGTTTGCCACCATCGCCTATCTGCCGACCTACCTGCAGATGGTCGAGGGGGTCAACGCCACCGAATCCGGCCTCATGCTGATCCCGATGACCACCGGCATGCTCCTGGCCACGATCACCACCGGGCGGCTGGTCTCCTCCACCGGGCGCTATAAGGTGTGGCTGCTGGTCGGGCCCGCCATTGGTGCCACGGGGTTGTTCATGCTGGCGCAGATCGGGGTGGGCGTCCCGTATTGGTACACCGCCCTGGCCATGTTCGTCGTCGGGCTCGGGGTGGGGTGTTCGATGCAGAACCTCGTCGTCGTCGTACAGAACAGCGTCCCCCACCGGATCGTGGGAGTAGCCACCAGTTCGGCGTCCTACTTCCGTCAGATCGGGGCCTCGCTGGGCATCTCGGTGTTCGGGGCGCTCTTCGTCTCCCGGTTGACCGATGCCTTCTCATCGCTTCCGGCAAGCGCCGGAAAGGGGGGCTTCAGCGCGGACTCCGTCAGCTCACTAACACCGAAACTCTTGGCCCAGCTCCCGGCCCCGGTCCAGGAACTCATCGCCCAGGGGTTCGCCGAGGCACTGCCGCCTCTGTTCCTCTACGGCGTTCCGGTCATGCTGGCCGGGCTTGTCCTGGTGGTGTTCATTCATAAACAGGCACTACGTACCGAGGTGGGAGGGGCGGAACCGGCTCAGGAATCCCCCTCTGTTGAGGAGCCCGGACGGTCCGAGGCGCAGGACGTTGCCGCCCCAGCCGAGCTACCGGCCAAGGGGCGCCACCGGGCTAACGATCAGGACCTGCACCGGCCGCCGGCACCCTAGGGGCCAGGTTCGCGGCGCCGTGACACGCAAAAAGGTCCCAGCCGAGGGGGAACGGCTGGGACCTTATGCATCACTCGCACCTTGATGAGGCACTTTCAATACTAGGAAACGGTCCTTTGACCGCACTGTGAGCCCCGTCGGAGTTTGCTGGCTTTCCGGTACTGGACGTCCCGTCCAGATTCCGCTGGCAGCTGGTGGCCTACGGCTCCACAGGCTGATCCGGTGCCGGGGCCGGGGCGGGTTCCTGCGGCGCGTCGGGGGCGGCGGGTTCCTGGTTTTGCGGTGCGGGCTCCTGGTTCGGTTCCTGCTGCTGTTCCTGGTCGGGCGCGTCGTCTCCTGCCGGGGCGTCCGGGTCCTGGTTGATGGTTCCGGAGTCATCGCTCTGGTGGGTGGTCCCGCTGATCCCCGGGATCGAGGTGCCGCCGGTTCCGCTGGTACCGCCGGTGAACGAGGACACCTTGCGCCCGGCAGAGAGCTCGAAGACGAGGATCAGGGCCATGGTGATGGCGAACAGGGCGACGGTGACGCCGATGATGTGCTTCCACGGCAACCGTTGCAGGATTCCGCGCCCGGCGTCCTTCGATGGTTTGTCGACCTCATCGACGCTCGTTCCAACAGGGCCGGCGTCCCGCGCTGTCGCATGTGGTGGCTGCGCGCCGTTGGACGGCCGGGGCTTGGGGCGCCCGACGTTGACCCTTTCGCCCACGTGGTCCTTGGTCCGCTGCAGGGATTGCGAGTAGATCGACCCGCCGACGGTGATCACCAAGCTACCCAGCGCGGCCCCGATGATGGTTCCGCCCACACCCAAGGTGGACAACACCACCGCGGAGGTGACGGCGCCCAAGGCGGAGCCGACCGATCCGATCCAACTGATTTCAAGACGCTTCCTAGCCACGCATCAATTATCCCGGGTGCCGGTGGCCTTCCGAAGCCGCCGCACCCTCTTTCCCCTACCGGCTGATTCAGGAGTTCAGCAGCAAGGGAACGAGCATCATCGCCGGGACGGCGGCGATCGTGGTCAGCAGGACGGTGTCCTTGGCGACCACCAGGCCCTGCTCATACCGGGAAGCCGTGACGAAGACGTTCTGGGCCGAGGGCAATGCAGCCATGATGACCACGGCAAACAGTTCCGCCCCGTGCAGCCGGAACAGGAGGGCCCCGGCGAGCCAGGCCAGCACCGGGTGGGCGATCAGCTTCAACCCGGTGCCGATCAGGACGTCGGAGCGTCGGTGGGTGGCTTTTTCCAGGGGTTTGGAACCCACGAGGGAAATGCCGAAGGCCAGGAGCATCGCCGGAATGGATGCACCGGCGATGAGCTCGACGGGGTCGGCGATCGGCTGCGGGAGCGTCCAGTCGAAGACGGCGAACAACAGTCCCGCCAACGAGGCGACGATCATCGGGTTGCGCAGGGTGCTGAGCACCAGGGCGGTCGGGGTGGTACGTCGGCCCGAGGTGCTTGAATCCAGCAGGGACAGGAAGACGGGACTCCAGAGGGCCAGCTGGAAGAGGATCACCGGGGCCGCATGCGCCGTGCTGCCCAGGACATAGGCGGCGATCGGCAGCCCGAGGTTCGCCGAGTTCACCGTCGAGGCACTCATGGCCCCGACCAGTCGTTCGGGGCGCCCGCGGGGCAACCACCAGCCGGTGACACCGAAATAAAGCAGGGCAACACCCGTGGCGCTGATGGCCGCCACGGCCAGGCTGGGCCCCAGGACGGCGCGGGGATCGGCGTCGGCGACGGTGACGAAGAGCAGGGCCGGGCTGGCGACGAAGAACGTCAGTCGATTCAGGACATAGCGGGCCTCGGGTCCGAGGACCCCCGTGCGTCCGACGAGGTAGCCGACGATGATGACGGCCCAGACGATCGAGAATCCCGAGAGGACCCCGAGCACGGTCCTAGGAGTCCGCGGCGGAGCCGGCGATGGCGTGCGGTGGGCGCACGGCATTGGTGGACAGCGACTCGGAGGGGTCGCTCCCCAGGGCGATCATCGTGTTGTTGGCGTCGACATGGACGATGCGCGGCACATAGCTGCGTGCTTCGGCATTCTCCATCTCGGCGAAGCTGATGAGGATGACCGTATCGCCCGGATGCACCAGATGTGCGGCGGCACCGTTGATCCCCAGGACCCCGCTTCCGCGGTCCCCGGCGATGGTGTAGGTCTCGAGCCGGGCGCCGTTGGTGACATCGACGATGCTGACCAGTTCCCCGGGAAGGATGTCGGAGGCTTCGAGGAGATCGAGGTCGACGGTCACCGAACCGACATAGTGCAGATCGGCATGGGTCACAGTGGCGCGGTGGATCTTCGACTTGAACATTGTGCGTTTCATGGCACTCCTAGTCTACGCGCCGTGCGGTGGTTGGACTCCCGGCCCTGGCATGAAGAGAGCGGGCGACGGGAATCGAACCCGCGTGTCCAGCTTGGGAAGCTGGCGCTCTACCATTGAGCTACGCCCGCAAAACACCCGCCGGTCCGTTCGTACCCGCGGGTGCATCTCAGCATAGCCCAATGGGCGTTCACATGCATATTGGAACTCCACCCACCCGGCGTGCTAATCATGCCCCGCCCGTTGGGGGGACCGGCCCGGGCGGCCCGTCAGGGCCCGCGCCACCGGTTCGGCCAGCTTGGTGGCAATCGGGCCCAGAACGGCCAACAACATGACATAGGCGGTGGCCAGGGCGGCCAGTTCCGGGGAGGCACCTCCACCGGCGACGGCCAGTCCGGCGATCACGATCGAGAACTCGCCCCGGGCGATCAGTGCCGTGCCGGCGCGGATCCGGCCCGGTACGCCGATCCCGGCCCGACGGGCGGCCCAGACCCCGGTGAGGACCTTGGTCACCGAGGTCACCAGGGCCAAAGCCAGGGCCAGGACCAGGACCGGGGGGATCGTCGCCGGGTCCGTGTTGATGCCGAACAGGACGAAGAACATGGCGGCGAACAGATCCCTGAGGGGGGCCAGGACCTTGGCTGCGGAATGTGCCGTGGAACCGGAGATCGCAATGCCCAGCAGGAAGGCGCCCACGGCCGCCGAGACCTGCAAGGCCGCGGCGAGGCCCGCCACGAGCAGCGCGGCGCCGATGAGTTTGAGCAGGAAGTTCTCCTGATCGGGGGAGTGGACGAGCCGGGAAATCTGGGGTCCATACCGCAGGGCCAGCAGCAGCACCAGGGTCACGGCCAGCAGGGCGACGCCCACGGCCCGGAACCCACCCCAGAAACTCACCCCGGCCAAGGCCGCGGTGAGGATGGGCAGGTAGACGGCCATCACGAGGTCCTCGAGCACCAGGATGGACAGCACTACCGGGGTCTCGCGGTTGCCCAACCGCCCCAGATCAGTCAGGACCTTGGCCACGATCCCCGAGGAGGAGATGTAGGTGACCCCGCCGAGGACCAGACCGCCGATGACCCCCCATCCCAGGATGAGGGCCAGGGCGGCACCGGGGACGAAGTTCAGGACCAGGTCGACCAGACCTGCCAACCAGGACCGGCGCAGACCGGTGACCAGCTCCTTGGCGGTGTATTCCAGCCCCAGCATCAGCAACAGCAGGACCACGCCGATTTCGCTGGCGACGTCCCCGAACGATTCGATCCCCGACAGCGGGACCAGGCCGCCATGGCCGAAGATCAACCCGCCCAGCAGGTACAGCGGGACCGGTGACATGCCGACCCGGGCCGCCAGACGTCCGAGAAGCCCGAGGCCGAGGAAGACGGCGCCGAGTTCGATCAGGACGATGGTGGTGGGGTCCACGGGCAGGCCCTATCCGTGATTCAGCAGGTGGGCGGCCTTGTCGAGGCCCTCGGCCGTGCCGACCACGATGACGACATCACCGGCTTCGAGTTCGAATGATGGCGAGGGGGAGGCGAATACCTGGCCACTACGGGAAATAGCGACGATGGAGGCGTGGGTGCGGGTGCGCAGATGGGTGTCACCCAGTGTGTGGTCGGCGTAGGGGCTGTCCTGGCTGATGACGAACTGCTGGGTGTTCACCCCCGGTAGTTCGCGATGCTCCGCGGAAAGATCGGAGACCAGTTGCGGGGCACCGAGCAGGCCGCCGATCGCCGCGGCTTCCTCCGAGGTCAGCGGGATGGCCGCCTGGCAGGCATCGGGGTCCTGCTTTTCGGAGATGATCAGCTCCATGCCGCCCTCGCGTTTGATCACGACGCCGACGCGTCGTCCCGTGGCCAACATGACGTCGCGGCGCGTGCCGATGCCCGGAAGGGGCGTTTCTTCCAGATTCATGACACCAGCGTAGACCCCGGGGCAGTCCCTGGCAGCCCCGGGGCACCGAACACAGAGGGCCGCCGCCGGTGTTCCGGCGACGGCCCTTGGGTGATGGTGGTGTCGGGGCTCAGGCCTCCGGGGTTGCTTCGCCGTCGGCGGTGCCCTCGGTGGGCTCCTGCGGTGCCGGGGAACCATCGGGGGCGAAATCGCGGCGGATGGCGTCGACGCCTTCGGCAGGGATCTCGAAACCGAGCTGGTGGCCCGGGTTCAGGACCACACCGGCACCGTTGAGGTTGTCGACGACCGCTGCGCCGACCACGCGCACGGCGTAGGGGGCCTCGGTGGTGTAGGCCTCGGGGATCCGGTTCACCTGCGTGAACAGAGCGATTACGGGCTCGCCGTCCTTGTTCTGCAGCAGCAGCGGCTGGACGTTGTCGGTCTCCTCGGTTACTTCCTCGCGGCTGAGGAAGAAGACTTCCTCGGACAGGAAGGTCGCAATGACCTGACCGGCCATGGCCTCATCGGCCTGGCCCTGCTGTAGCACGGTCTCCAGGTGCGTTTGCGGTTCGTCGGGGTCCGGATTTTCGGATGGGTTCTGCGTTGGCTCGTCGCTCATGCCTTCCAGCCGATCACGCCCGTAGAGGATGTGCAAGCCGTGCCCCGGATCAAGTAGCTGGCGGTTCGGGGTTCGGACGCGGGCCGAATTAGACTGGGCGGCAACCAACCCACCGGATGCCAAGGATGCCCCATGACCGAGTTCCAGTACGAGGACCTGCTGCCGATCGGCCAGGACGACACCCCCTACCGCCTCATCGGAACCGAGGGGGTCCGCCGCCTCGAGGGCCCCGGGGGACGGAGCTTCCTCCAGGTCGCCCCCGAGGCCCTGGCGCATCTGGCCCGCACCGCCCTGCATGACATCTCCCATTACCTGCGTCCTGCCCATCTGCAGCAGTTGCGCAACATCCTCGACGACGAGGAAGCCAGCGCGAACGATCAGTTCGTGGCGCTTGACCTGCTGAAGAACGCGAACATCGCCGCCGGCGGGGTCCTGCCGATGTGCCAGGACACCGGCACGGCGATCGTGATGGGCAAGCGGGGCCAGCAGGTGCTCAGCGAAGGCCCGGACGAGAAGGCCCTTTCGCAGGGCATCTACGATGCCTACACCCAGTTGAACCTGCGTTATTCGCAGCTCGCCCCGCTGACGACCTGGCAGGAAACCTCCACCGGGAACAACCTGCCGGCCCAGATCGAGCTCTATGCCGACACCGAGCCCGGCCACGAGGAACAGTACAAGTTCCTGTTCATGGCCAAGGGCGGGGGATCAGCGAACAAGTCCTTCCTCTACCAGGAGACCAAGGCGATCCTGAACGAGAATGCCATGCTGGCCTTCCTCGACGAGAAGCTGCGCTCGCTGGGCACCGCTGCGTGCCCGCCGTACCACCTCTCGATCGTCATCGGGGGAACCAGCGCCGAATTCGCGTTGAAGACCGCCAAATACGGTTCGGCCAAATACCTGGACCACCTGCCGACCACCGGGGCGATGACCGGAAGGGGATTCCGCGACATCGACCTGGAGGAGAAGGTCCTGGAGCTGACCCGCCACTTCGGTATCGGAGCCCAGTTCGGGGGCAAATACTTCTGCCACGACGTCCGCATCGTCAGGTTGCCCCGCCATGGTGCCTCGCTTCCCGTGGCGATCGCCGTCTCCTGCTCGGCCGACCGCCAGATGTTGGCGAAGATCACTGCCGAAGGCGTCTTCGTCGAACAGCTTGAAACCGACCCGGCCCGCTTCATGCCCGAAACGGATCACCCGGCGGTCGCCGCGCACGACGGCGACACCGACGGTGTCAGCGGGACCGGTGGCTCCTCGGTGGTCAGGATCGACCTGAACCGTCCGATGCCGGAGATCCTCGCCGAACTATCCAGACACCCGGTGAAGACCCGCCTGTCGTTGACCGGTCCGCTGGTGGTGGCCCGCGACATCGCCCACGCGAAGATCCGCGAACGACTGGATGCCGGGGAGGAGATGCCGCAGTACCTGAAGGACCACCCCGTCTACTACGCCGGCCCGGCGAAGACCCCCGAGGGCATGGCCTCCGGGTCCTTCGGCCCGACCACGGCGGGGAGGATGGATTCCTATGTCGACCGGTTCCAGGCGGCCGGCGGTTCGATGGTCATGCTGGCCAAGGGCAACCGGTCCCGGCAGGTCACCGATGCCTGCCAGAAGCATGGCGGCTTCTATCTGGGCTCGATCGGCGGCCCCGCGGCCCGGTTGGCGCAGGATTGCATTCGCCGGGTCGAGGTCCTCGAGTACGAGGAGCTGGGGATGGAAGCCATCTGGCGCATCGAGGTGGAGGACTTCCCGGCCTTCATCGTGGTCGACGACCAGGGCAATGACTTCTTCGCCGAGACCCTGACCCCGACCTTCACCGCGATCCCGGTCCGGGCGGGCTAGGCGCCCCGGACCGGGGCCGGAAGGCTACTCGGTGAAGGCGCTGCGGGCCCAGTCGGGCCACCAGCGGGTTTCCTCGGCGCGGCGCTCCTGACGCTCCCATTCGGCGTCGCGGGCCGCCTTTTCCCGGGCGGCCTGCCGTTCTGCCGCGGCTTCCTTCTTCGCGGTCTTGGACTTCTGCTTCTTCCGGTCGGCCACCAAATGATCGGAATACTCTTCGAAGGTGGCCATGTCCTGCTGGTCCATCCGTTGTGCCGCCTTGGTGCCGACATAGCGCAGATGCCACGGCTCGAAGTTGTAGCCGGTGGTTTCGTGCTCGTCCTGGGGGTACCTGACGATGAAACCGTAGTCGGCGGCATGGGCGGCGATCCATTTGCCGGAGGGCAGATCGGCCAGGCAGGCCTTCAGGGCGCATTGGCCACTGGCGGCTCCGACGTCGGCGGAAAGCCCGAGCTGATGTTCGCTGGTTCCCGGCTTGGCCGAGATGCGTGCGGCATAGTCCTTGCCGTACTTCCTCGTGTACCGCTGGAAGAGGGCGAGCTGGTGGTCATAGGAGCGGTAGGCGCTGATGACCGTGAGTCGTTGCCCATCCCGGGCGCCGCCGGCGATGAGCTTCTTCATGGCCTTGGCGGCGCGGGGAACCATCTCGGTGCCGTTTCCGGAGACCGAGACCAGATCCTTGGGCGCGTAGTCGCGCGGCTGCAACGGATGATCCTTGTTGACCAGCACCAACGGGGAGGCGGGGTCGGTGCTGTAGGCGGCGTACTGGTGATCGGAGGTGGAGGACTTCGAATTCTTCCCGGGCGTCGCCTCTGCGGTGGCCGCGCTGGAGGGCGTGGCCTGGGTGCTTTGCAGGTCACCGACGGGGGAGGCCTGGGCCGTGGCGGCAGGCAGCAGGAAGGCAGCCGCGAGCGCGATGCTGGTCGCCACTGCGGGAAGACGGCGGAGCGTGTCGGGTGTAGTCATCATGGTGTGTGTGGTGCGTGGAGCAGCCTGCGGACCTCGCAGGGCCGTTCGACCCACCGAGCTACAGGATAACGCCGGGGGCCCGGCATAGGCTATTTTGGGAACCGTGCTGATA
Organism: Micrococcaceae bacterium; assembly: GCA_030452125.1. GTDB lineage: Bacteria > Actinomycetota > Actinomycetes > Actinomycetales > Micrococcaceae > Arthrobacter_H. Next base: position 16,303 of record JAKDMV010000033.1, on the reverse strand, counting down.
TCTGACCGCGACATCCGGACCGAACTGGACAGCGGGCGCATCGGGTTGGACCCGTATGAGCCCGGGATGATCCAGCCCGCCAGCGTCGACGTCCGCCTGGACCGCTATTTCAGGCTTTTCGACAACCACAAATACGCCCATATCGACCCCTCGCAGGACCAACCGGAGCTGACCCGCCTGGTGGAAGTCGACCCCACCGAGGCGTTCGTCCTCCACCCGGGGGAATTCGTGCTCGGCTCGACCTACGAACGGGTCACGCTGCCCGACGACGTCGCGGCCCGGCTCGAAGGGAAGTCATCGCTGGGCCGGCTGGGACTGCTCACGCACTCCACCGCGGGCTTCATCGATCCAGGCTTCTCGGGGCATGTGACATTGGAACTGTCGAACATGGCGACCCTGCCGATCAAACTGTGGCCGGGATCGAAGATCGGCCAGCTTTGCTTCTTCAAGCTCACCTCGCCGACGGAGCACCCCTATGGTTCCGGACCCTACGGGAACCGCTACCAGGGCCAACGCGGTCCGACGGCGTCGCGGAGCCACCTGAACTTCCACCGCACCGACCTGCAGGCCTGAACCGGCTCAGCCGCGACCGGTGAACGGCATGCCGGTGGCCGTGATGACCAATGAGTCGACGGTGACCTCCAAGGGGAGTTCGGCCAGCTGCCTCACCGCCCGGGCCGCATGATGGACGTCGAAGACCGGCTCGTTCTTCGTGCTGCCGTCGGCCTGGAGGGTCCCGGTGGTGAATCCCGCCGTCAATTCGGTGGCGGTGTTGCCGATGTCGATTTGTGAGGCGGTGACCCGTGAGGTGCGCCCATCGAGGGCGATGGACTTCGTCAGCCCGGTGATGGCATGTTTCGTCGTCGTGTAGGCCACCGATTGCGGTCGCGGTGCGTGGGCGGAGATCGACCCGTTGTTGATGATCCTGCCGCCCTGCGGATCCTGGGACTTCATCGCCCTGACGGCCGCTGCGGCGCAGAGCATGCTGCCGGTCAGATTCACGGCCACCACGTCGTTCCAATCCGAAAGCGGGATCTCGTCGACCGAGGCGCGGGGGCCGAAGGCGCCGGCGTTGTTGAACAGGACGTCCACCCGGTTCCAGGTTCCGGTCACCGTCGAGAACAGGGCCTCGACCTGCTGGGGGTCGGTGATGTCCGTGGGGACGACCAGGGCCCGGTCGTTGGCCCGTGCCGTCTGTTCCAGGGCCCCGGACCGTCGTCCTGCCAGCGCGACGTACCAGCCGTGATCCAGTAGCTCATGGGCCACGGCCCGGCCGATCCCCGAGCCGGCACCGGTGACGACGGCGACACGGACGGTTGATTCCGGGGTGTTCGGGGGGATGGTCATGCGTTCTCCTGATCGGTTGAGGGGGTGGGTTTGCGCACCGGCAGCAGCAGGAGCAATCCGAACAGCAGGACCAGCATGATCCCGAGGATGCCGTAGCGCTGGGCGCCGCCTTCAGCCACGTGGCTCGTGGCCAGGACGATGGCCAGGGTGAAGAAGCCCGGGGCCAGGAAGGAGACCGCGCGGCCGGTCGTGGCATACAGGCCGAAGAGCTCGCCTTCGCGGCCTTCGGCGGCCAGCCGGGCCAGAAACGCGCGGGACGAGGCCTGTGCGGGCCCGACGAACAGGGTCAGCATCAGGCCGAAGATCCAGAAGCCGGTGGCGTCGGGGGAAAGGAACACCCCCCCAGCGGCGACGAGCAGGCCCACGAGGGAGCCGATGATGACCGCCTTGGGGCCGATCTTGTCATCCAGCACCCCACCGACCAGGGCGCCCGCGGCAGCCACGAGGTTCCCGACGATGGCAAAGACGATCACTTCGGAGAGTTCGAAGCCGAAGGTTCCGGCGGCGATCACCCCGCCGAAGGCGAAGACGGCGGCCAGCCCATCGCGGAACACGGCCGAAGCGATGAGGAAGAAGACCGTGTTCCGCTCGGTGCGCCAGAGCGAGGCGACGTTGCGGCCCAGCTGTCTGTAGGACTCCAGGATGCTGACCTTGGCCATCTTCTGCCGCCGGGAGACCTCGGGGACGGCGAAGAGCACCGGCAGCCCGAAACCGAAGAACCAGAGGGCGGAGAAGACCGCGACCAGCCGGATGTTCAAGGCGTTGTCGGTGTTGGAACCCGGCCAGTCGACCACGGGCTGGACGAAGAGGAACAAGACCAGGGACAAGGCCAGGATGCCACCGACGTAGCCCATGCCCCATCCGAAGCCCGAGATCTTGCCGATGGTCTTCGGGGTGGAGATCTGCGGGAGCATGGCGTTGTAGTTGACGCCGGCGAATTCGGAAAAGACGCTGGCTGCGGCGATGAGACCGACCCCCAGCACCAGGAAGCGCGGATCGGGGAAGACGAAGAAGGCGGCGGCGGTGGCCAGGGCCACCAGGGCCGTGTTCACGCCCAGCCAGAAGCGGCGGCGGCCGCCCGCATCCGACCGCTGGCCGGTCACCGGGGCCAACAGGGCGATCGTGAAACCGGCGACGGTCAGCGCCAGCGACAGCGCGGAGGTGTTGGAATCGGTATCCCCGAACGCGGAACTGGTCAGGTAGACGGTGAACACGAAGGTCGTCATCACCGCGTTGATCGCCGAGGCGCCCCAGTCCCAGGAGGCCCAGGCAATGACTTGTTTCGAGATCGTTCGTGCTCCGCGCTCGGGCAGCGCCGTGGGCGTGGCGTTCGGGCTCATTCCTGAAGCGTAACGCCCTGCGCGAAATTACCGGCCTATTAAGGTGCTTTCTACGGAATCGGATTGATGAACTGTTAAACTAAATTAATTACCTGACCGAGTGCTGCAGTGTCGAACCATGCGTGGCCCAGAACCCCTCAGGAGAACATCGTGGCCGTGGTCCTCATCGCGCTCTTTGCGGTGAGCGCCGTGGCGCCGCTTTTGTTCCGCCGCTTCGGCCGGGCTTCGTTCTATCTCCTCGGTGCCGTCCCCGCCGCCGCATTCGTGTGGCTGCTGGTCAACTTTGATTCCTTCATCTCCGCCGACCAATCGGCGGCCGCCGGGGAACCGAATGCGCCACCTGGATTACTGCTCCATTGGATCCCCGTCCTGCAACTGGACCTGGCTTTCCGGATGGATGCGTTGGCCGCGGTCCTGAGCTTGCTGATCCTGGGCGTCGGTGCGCTGGTGTTGTTCTACTGCGCGCGCTATTTCAAGAACGAGGACGCCAACATCGGGCCCTTCGGCGCCCAGCTGCTGGCCTTCGCCGGGGCCATGTTCGGGCTGGTGATCGCCGATGACCTGATCCTGCTGTTCATCTTCTGGGAAATCACGACGATCCTGTCCTATCTGCTGGTCGGCTTCGCCCGGACCCGCATCTTCGCCCGCCGCTCCGCCCTGCAGGCGCTGCTGGTGACCACCTTCGGCGGATTGGCCATGCTGCTGGGCCTGGTGATGATCGGCCAGACCGCCGGCACCTACCGGCTCTCCGAAATCATGGCCATGGCCCCGGAACTGGCCTCGCGCGGAACCCTCATCGATATCGCCATCGCCCTGGTGCTTCTCGGGGCCGTGAGTAAATCGGCACTGGTACCCTTCCATTTCTGGCTCCCCGGTGCCATGGCCGCACCAACCCCGGTATCCGCCTACCTCCATGCCGCCGCCATGGTGAAAGCAGGGGTCTACCTGGTGGCCCGCCTGGCCCCCGGATTCTCCGGGACCACCTACTGGGACGGGATGATCATCGGGCTGGGGCTGGCGACCATGCTCGTCGGTGGCTGGAGGGCCCTGCGACAGACCGACATCAAACTGGTGCTGGCCTACGGGACCGTCTCCCAGCTGGGTTTCATCATGTTGGTGGTGGGGCAGGGCACCGCGGATGCCGCCCTCGCCGGGCTGGCCCTGATGCTGGCCCACGGTTTCTTCAAGGCGGCATTGTTCCTGGTCGTGGGGATCATCGACCACCAGGCGGGAACCCGCGACGTGAGACTGCTGTCGGGACTGTGGCGGACCGCTCCGAAACTGTTCGTCGTGGCGGTGATCTCGGCGGCTTCGATGGCCGGCATCCCACCGCTGTATGGCTTCGTCGCCAAGGAATCGGTGCTCGAGGTCCTATTGGCCGGTGCTCATGACATCGCGGGGATCATCGTGTTCCTGGGGGTGCTGCTCGGCTCCGTCTTCACCGTCGCCTACAGCGCACGATTCATCTGGGGCGGCTTCGCTTCCAAACCGGGCATGCCGGCCACGGCGTTCAAGGCCGTCCCGTGGTCCTTCCTGGCGGCGCCGGCGGTCCTGACCGCGGCAACAGTGGTGTTCGGGTTCCTCCCGACGCCGCTGGGGAAGGCTGCGGCCGGATTCGCCTCGTTGTTCCCGGCCTCCGAGCACCCGGTCCAGCTGGCCCTATGGCACGGTCCGACCCCGGTGCTGGGCTTCTCGGTGCTCGTCATCGCCGCCGGGCTGCTGGTGCATCGGTGGCGGGCCGGATTCGGCGCCCTGCAGTCCCGCGTCCCGGCACTGCTCGAAGCCGAGCAGGTGTACAAGTGGTCGCTGAACGCGGTCGACGAGGTCTCCGTCTGGACCACCGGGCGGACCCAGCGTGGTTCGCTGCCGTTCTACCTGGGCGTCATCCTCCTGGTTGCCCTGGTGGTCCCGGCGGTCGCGGGGCTGACCAACCAGACACCCCTGCCGGAGAACATCGTCTGGTTCGACACCCCCGCCCAACTGATCGCCGGACTCTGCATGATCGTCGGGGCCCTGGCGGCCATCCGGGCCAACCGGCGCTTCCTGGCCGTGTTGATGGTCTCCGTCACCGGGTACGGCATGGCCTTCATCTTCGCCCTGCAGGGTGCCCCGGACCTGGCGCTGACCCAATTGCTGGTGGAAACGATCGTCCTGGTGGCGATGGTGCTGGCGCTGCGGGTGCTTCCCCCACCGCTCTGGACGCTGAACCCCACGGGGCACCGCATGGCGCGGGCCCTGCTGGGGATCGGGTTCGGGGTGGCGATGATCGGCATCGCCGCAGCCGCCATGGCCTCACGTACCGCGGACCCGGTGTCGCTGTCCTTCCCGGAACTGGCCTATTTCGGCGGGGCCGGCAAGAACATCGTCAACGTCACCCTCGTGGACATCCGTGTCTGGGACACCTTCGGGGAGATCACCGTGTTGGCCGTGGCCGCCACCGGGGTGGCCTCGCTGATCTTCGTCCGCGGCCGGGGCGACATCAGGCACCGGGTGGTCGAGGCGGAACCCGGATCCGTGGGGCGGGCCAGACCACAGCCCGGCGGCACCCGCGCCGCGGCGGCCCTGGCGACCGCCCGGCATTTCGCCCAGTCGGCGAAGGACGCCTGGCTGGTGGCCGGCAAGACGCTGGCCCCCGAACGCCGGTCCATCATCTTCGAAGTGGTTGCCCGGCTGGTCTTCCACACGATCATCATCTTCTCCATCTACCTCCTGCTGGCCGGACATAATTCCCCCGGCGGCGGATTCGCCGGCGGGCTGTTGGCCGGACTGGCCCTGACCATCCGTTATCTGGCCGGCGGGCGGTTCGAACTCGCCGAAGCCACCCCCATCAGCCCCGGCACGTTGCTGGGCCTCGGTCTGGCCACCTCGGCCCTCTCCGGCGTCGTCCCCCTGCTGCTGGGCGGCCAACTGTTCCAGACCGCGGTCCTTGAATTCGCCCTGCCCGTCTTCGGGGAGCAGAAATTCGTCACCTCCACGTTCTTCGACATCGGGGTGTACCTGGTGGTGGTGGGGCTGGTCGTGGACGTGCTGCGCAGCCTCGGCTCGGAGATCGATGAGAAGACCGAGAAGCGCGGACTGCTCTCCGGCGGGGTGCGCCGGCCTCGCCGGCCCGTCGTCCAACGGGCGGGGGACCGGCAATGAGTGTGAACATGACCCTGCTGATCGTGATGGGCGTGCTCTTCGCGGCGGGGATCTACCTGTTGCTCGAACGCAGTCTGACCCGGGTGCTGCTGGGCATCATCCTGGTCGGCAACGGGGTGAACCTGCTGATCCTGGCCGCCGGCGGGCGCAGCGGGCTCGCCCCCCTCTACGAGGCGGGGACCCCGGCGGAGGACTATGCCGACCCGCTTCCGCAGGCGCTGATCCTCACCGCCATCGTCATCACCTTCGCGGTCACCGCGTTCCTGCTGGCCATGATCTACCGGTCCTGGGTCATCGCCCGCCGGGACGAACTCACCGACGACGCCGAGGACCGCCGGGTAGCCTCCAAGGACACCTTCGACTTCGAGGAGGACTCCGAAGTCGAGCTGGAGACCTCGGAGTTCCCGGCCGATATCGATGACGAGGGGGAGGGGGTCCACACCGAGGAATCGCGGAGGGCGGCGGCCGCCCGGGTCGCCGGGGAACGGCTGGCCAGCGAACTGCGGCAGGCCTCCTCCGAGGAGAGTGCGGGAACCAACAACAAACGACGCAACAGGAAGGCCCGATGATGGACGACCTGGCCGCGATCGACGTCGCCCCCCTGGCGGTGCTGCTGCCCATCCTGGGCGCCGCCCTGGCCTTCGTGCTGCGACGGCACCCGCTGGCCCAGCGCACCGCGACGATCGGGACCCTGTGCCTGACCCTCGCCCTGGAATCCTGGCTCCTGGTATCGGCCTGGAGACATGGGGCGCAAGCGGTCGTCATCGGCGGATGGGCCCCACCGTTCGGGATCTCCATGGTGGTCGACGAGTTCTCCGCACTGATGCTCGTGGTCTCCACGGCGGTCAGCCTGACCGTGCTGCTCTACGCCACCGGCCAAGGCATGGCCGACGGGGACGAGGACGGGCCCATCTCGGTGTTCCACCCCGCCTACCTGATCCTGGTCGCCGGGGTGTCCAACGCCTTTCTGGCCGGCGACCTGTTCAACCTCTACGTCGGTTTCGAAATCCTGCTGACCGCCTCCTACGTGCTGCTGACCCTGGGCGGGACCACGGCCCGGATCCGTGCGGGGGTCACCTATGTGGTGGTCTCGGTGGTCTCCTCGATCCTGTTCCTGCTGGCGATCGGGCTGGTCTACGCCGCGACCGGGACCGTGAACATGGCCGATCTGGCCGGCAAGCTCGCCGAGATCGACCCCGGAACCCAACAGATCCTGCATGTGATGCTGCTGGTCGCCTTCGGCGTCAAGGCCGCGGTGTTCCCGCTGTCCTTCTGGCTCCCCGACTCCTACCCGACGGCTCCTGCGCCGGTGACGGCCGTGTTCGCCGGCCTGCTGACCAAGGTGGGTGTCTATGCGATCATCCGGACCGAAACCCTGCTCTTCCCAGGGGGCCGGCTGAACACGGCGCTGCTGGTGGTCGCCCTGCTGACCATGCTCGTGGGGATCCTCGGCGCCCTCGCCCAGGCCGACTTCAAACGCATGCTCTCCTTCACGTTGACCAGCCACATCGGCTACATGATGTTCGGGGTCGCCACCGGCAGCGCCGTCGCCCTGGCGGCCACCGTCTACTACGTGGCCCACCACATCATCGTGCAGACCTCGCTGTTCCTGGTCGCCGGGCTGATGGAACGCCGGGGCGGGACCTCGAACGTGGACCGGCTCGGGTCGTTGGCCAAGCTGTCACCGGTGCTGGCGGTACTGTTCTTCATCCCGGCGATGAACCTGGCCGGCATCCCGCCGTTCTCCGGGTTCCTGGGCAAGGTCGGGTTGCTGCGCGGCGGCGTGGACCTGGGGACCCCGCTGGCCTGGGTCCTGCTGGCCGGGGCCCTGGTGACCTCCCTGCTGACCCTGTTGGCCGTCGCCCGGGTCTGGAACCGGGCGTTCTGGCGTCGCGCCGAGGACGCCGAGGACGCCGACCCGATCCTGCTGATCGCCGCGGAGGAGGCCCGCCGTCCCGCCACCGGGACGACCGGCGTCAAAACCCAGCCACATCGCCTGAGCGGACGGGGGGATGCGGCCGTGCTGCCCCCGACCATGGTCTTCGCCACCGGGGTGCTGGTGGCCCTGGGGGTGGCCCTGACCATCTTCGCCGGGCCGCTCTTCGACCTGGCCGACCAGGCCTCGCAGCAGATGCTCGAACGCACGCCCTACATCGAGGCCGTCCTGGGCGCCTCCGAGACGGGAGGCGGACGATGAGCCCGCACCGGCATCCGCGTCCGGCACGGCCCTCGGAACTGCTCACCGGGGCCCGCAGCGCCCGGGCCAGGGCACGACGGCGTCGTGCCCGCTTCCTGATCGAACTTCCCCTGATGTTGTGGCTGGTCCTGGTGTGGGGCGCCCTCTGGCGGGACTTCAGCCCCGGGAACCTGATTTTCGGGTTCGTCATCGCCCTGGGGGTGGTGACGACCTTCAAACTGCCTCCCGTGGAGCTCTCCGGCCGGTTCAACCCCTGGCAGGGGCTGGTGTTCACGGTGTTGTTCCTGCGTGAAATCGTGCGGGCGAGCATCCAGGTGGTGCTCGTGGTCCTCCGGCGCGGGCCGAAGGTGCGCAACGCGGTCATCGGCATCCGCATGCGCAGCCAGGAAGACCTCATGGCCACGGTCCTGGGGCATGTGCTGACCCTCATCCCGGGGTCCTTCGTCGTGGAGATCGACCGGACGACCTCCACGCTTTACCTGCACGTGCTGGACATCAACACCGTCCAGGAGGCCGAGGACTTCCGGCGGCAGGTCAGGTCCATCGAAGCGAGGATCATCCGGATGATGGGCAGCCGGGAGGAACTGGCGGCCCTGGACGCCGAGGGCCCCGCAGGCCCCGACCCCGCAGCACGAGCGAACCGATCGATGAAGGAGCACCCATGATCATCGTCGCTGCCTGGATCGCCGGGGTCGCCCTGGCGCTTGGCGCCGTCATGGCACTGATCCGGTTGGCCAGGGGCCCGTCGATCCTGGACCGGACTCTGGCCCTGGACGTCCTGTTGATCATCATCCTGTGCGGACTCTGCGTGGACATGGTCGTGAACCGGCATCTGAACCACATCGTGTTCATCGTCGTCGGGTCGCTGGTGGCCTTCATCGGTTCGGTCACCATCGCCCGCTACGTCACCGATCGGAGGGGGCAATGATCGTGCTTGGACTGACCGAGGGCGGGACGCTGGACCAGGTCCTGGACTGGATCGTGGTGATCAGCATGGTCTCCGGGGCTCTGCTGTCCGTGGCCGCAGGCATCGGCCTGCTGCGTTTCCCGGACCTCTTCTCCCGCATGCACGCGGCCACGAAACCGCAGGTCCTGGGATTGTTCCTGATGCTGCTCTCCGTCGCCCTGCAGATCAGGGCCTGGTCCGCGGTGCCGATACTGGTGCTGGCCTGGTTCTTCCAGCTGCTCACCGCCCCGGTGACCGCCCATATGGTCGGTCGTGCCGGCTACCGGACCCGGCACCTCAAACAGGAGACGCTGGTCCTCGACGACCTCAATGAAGTGGTCTCCGAGGCCCAGCGCCGCCTGGACGAAGGCCGCTGACGAGGATCAGACCTCGTCGGCCGTGTGGTTGAAGCGGGCAATGGCCCGCTGCGTGCCACGGTTGGTCAGGACCTGGATCACTGCGGACACCACGGCGGAGACCACAGCGAACCCGAGCGCATGACGCATCGATGCCTCGGCCTGGGCTTCCTTGTCGTTCGGCTTCGGGGGGTTCTCTCCGGTGACCTTGTACCAGATGGTGTCCACGAGCTTGCCGCCGACGAAGCCGGCGCCGATCGACACGACCGCGCCGACGATCTTCAATAATGCGTTCACGAACGATTCTCCCGTCGGTAGGTGATTACCTGCCCAGCATAACGCGCTGTAGACTCGGCCCTACTGAATCACCTACGACAGGGGAGCGTCGCCGACCGGCCACGGCCGGAATCTTCGACGCTGAGAGTGCGGAACACCGCAGACCCTCGAACCTGCTCCGGCTCGTACCGGCGAAGGGAGTCGAGAATCTCAGGACCCGCGGAACCGCCGCGGGGTCCTCCCCTCCTTGGACCCAAGGAGGAACACCACATGAGCAGCACCCTCTCGGCGGCACCGACCGCCCGTTACACCTGGCGCGTCGTGGACATCGTCGTCGCCTCCGTCATCGCCGTGGCCTCCGGGGTGATCTTCTGGGCCTGGAACACCACCCACCACGCCTTCGACTTCATCTTCGTGGCCTTCCCGCCCTCATCCGCCCTGCTGGCCGGAATGTGGCTCTTCCCCGCCGTCCTGGGGGCACTGATCATCCGCAAACCAGGGGCCGCACTGTTCTGCGAGATGGTAGCCGCGGTCGTTTCCTCGCTCCTGGGCTCCGAATACGGCTGGACGGTCTGGGCCTCGGGGATCATCCAGGGCCTCGGCGCCGAAATCGTCTTCGCCGTGCTGCTCTACCGCCGCTGGTCGCTGCCGGTGGCGCTGTTCGCCGGGCTGCTGACCGGGATCTTCGGTGGAGTGAACGACGCCTTCGTCTTCTCCTGGTTCCCCGACTACACCGAGAGCATGAAACTGGCCTATGTGGTGTTCATGGCCATTTCGGGCCTGGTCATCGCCGGATTGGGATCCTGGGCACTGACCCGGGCCCTGTCGCGAACCGGGGCCTTGTCCTCGATGGCGTCGCGGAAGGCCGCCCAGGAACGGGTCCTGGGTTGAACCGATGACACATGATGCACCGACCGGGGCCCGGGGCCCTTCACCGGCCACCGGGGTCGGCGACGTCCGCGCGGCGGCGGTCAGGGCCAGCGGTTGGGGATGGCAGCATGCCGGACGCGAGGAGCCCGCCGTGCTGGGGCTGGACCTGGACATCGACGCCGGGGAGAAGGTGTTGCTCGTCGGCCCGTCCGGGGCCGGTAAATCGACCCTCATGCATGCCCTGGCCGGGGTGTTGCAGGACGATGAGGACAACGCCTCCGCAGGGGAACTGCTCATCGATGGCCGACCCGCCGCGGCCGCCCACGGCCGGACCGGGCTGATGCAGCAGGACCCCGAGACCCAGATCGTCCAGGCCCGGGTGGGGGACGACGTCGCCTTCGGGGCGGAAAACCTTTCGGTGGATCCGGAACTGATCTGGCCCCGCGTCATCGAATCCCTGCACGCCGTCGGGCTCAGCCTGCCCCTGGACCACCCCACCTCCTCCCTGTCGGGGGGACAGAAGCAACGACTGGCCCTGGCCGGGATCCTGGCCATGCGCCCGGGACTGGTCCTGCTGGACGAACCCACCGCGAACCTCGACCCCGAGGGGGTGCTGGAGGTCCGTGACGCAGTGATCGACGCCGTGGGCGCCAGCGGGGCGACGATGATCATCGTCGAACACCGGCTGGCGGCCTGGGCCGACGCCGTGGACCGCGTGATCGTCCTGGAGCCCGGCGGCGGCATCGCCTACCAGGGCACACCGGCCCGGCTCTTCGCCCCCGGACCCATCCGGGACCGGCTCATCGACGCCGGGGTCTGGGTTCCCGGCCACACTCCCGTGCTGCCGGCCCGGCTGAAGCCGGCAGCACCGGCCGCCGGCCTGTTGAGGGGACGGGGGTTGGCCGTGTCCAGAACGGCCCAGGGTCCTGCCGCCGTATCGGGTCTTGACCTGCGGATCGACGCCGGGCAGGCGCTGTGCATCACCGGGGCCAACGGGGCGGGCAAATCAACACTGGCGTTGACCCTGGCCGGGCTGCTGCCCGAACGGGCCGGCAGCGTCGCCGCCCTGCCGGGCCTCAGCGGCGACCAGGGCGCCGCGGGGGCCTCCGACCCCGGGGACGCCGACCGGCCCTACCGGTGGCGGGCCGGGGAACTGGTCGCCCGGATCGGCACCGTCTTCCAGGAGCCCGAGCACCAATTCGTCACCGCCACCGTGCGCGAGGAACTGGCCTTCGGCCCACGACGGGCCCGCAGACCGGGGTCGAAGACCCGGCTGTACACCGACGAGGAAATCACCGGACGGGTCGATGAGCTGTTGGACCGGTTGGGGCTGAGGCATCTGGCCGAGGCGAACCCGTTCACCCTCTCGGGAGGCGAAAAGCGCCGGCTGTCGGTGGCCACCGTGCTCGCCGCCCGCCCCCGACTACTGATCCTCGACGAACCGACCTTCGGCCAGGATGCCAATACCTGGAGGGAACTGGCGCTGTTGCTGCGCGAACAACTCCAGGACGGCGTCGCCGTCGTCGCGGTCACGCACGATGCGGGCTTCGCCGCCGCCTTGGGGGCCTCCACGGTCGAGGTCGTCGCCGATCGACGCCCCTGCCGGGAACCGGGCAGGACCACACCGCAGGGCCCGGACCCCACCACCGCCCGGGCCTCCGGGGGGATGCCGGGGCTGGAACCCGATGCCGGGGCCCGGGCGAGCTTCTTCGGGCGGTGCAACCCGTTGGCCAAGCTTGCTGCGGTGGTGCTGGCCACGGTGCCGTTGATCGCCTCCCTGGACCTGGTGACCTCCAGCATCGTCGTCCTCGCCAGCCTGCTGCTGCTCCGGCTCGGGGGGATCGCCCCGGGACGCTTCCTCCTGCGGGCGTGGCCTTTACTGGTGGCGGCCCTGTTTGCCGCCTGGGGCACCGCGCTGGTCGGCAACGATGCCGGCGCGGTCCTGCTGGACCTGGGGGTGGCCACGATCAGCGAGGGGTCCCTGGTCTCCGGGGTGGCCACCGGACTGCGGATCTTCGCGGTAGCGGTTCCCGCGGTCATCGTCCTCTCGAGCACCGACCCCACCGATCTGGCCAATGCCCTGGCCCAACAAGCCAGGCTTCCGCACCGTTTCGTGTTGGGTGCCTTGGCCGGGATGCGCCTGATCGGGCTGCTGGCCGAGGAATGGGTGACGTTGGGCATGGCCCGCCGGGCCCGGGGCGTGGGCGCCCAAGGAGGATTCGTGCAGCGTCTGCGGGCCAATGCGGGGCAGAGCCTGGGGCTGATGGTCCAGGCCATCCGCCGCGCCTCGCGGCTGGCGGTCACGATGGAGGCCAAGGGCTTCGGCGGGACCCACCGCACCTGGGCGCGGACCGCCACCTTCTCCTGGCGGGACGGGGCCCTGGTGGCCGGAGGCCTGTCCCTGGGGGCGGTGGCCACGGCGGCCGCCCTGCTCACCGGCGCCTGGAACCTCGTCTGGGGCTAGCCGGTCCTAGCCGACGGCTTCGAGCAGGGCCGCCAGTTCGGTGCCCAGGGCCCGATCCCGGGAGATCGGGGTGCCATCGATCGAGGTGACCGGGGCCAGCAGCCGGAGGCTGGAGACCAGCCATACGGCGTCGGCATCGAACAGGTCCGCCGGTTCCAACGGGCCGTAGCCCAACGTCCAGCCGGCGGCTTCGGCGGCCGCGAAGATCGCGCCCTGGGTGGTTCCGGGAAGGATTCCGGTCTCCACCATCGGGGTCACCAGCTGCTTGACCCCGTTCACTCGGGTGGCCAGCAGCACCGTGGAGGTCGGCCCCTCGAGCACGCGTCCGTCGCTGGAGGTGAAGATGACGTCCTCCGCCCCCAGTGTGTGGGCATGACGCAGGGCGGCCATGTTCACCGCGTAGGAAAGCGTCTTGGCGCCCTGGAGCAGCCACGGGGCCCGTTCGGCCAACGAGGAGTCGTAACCGCGGTCCAGGAGCACGACGGCGACACCCTCGGTGCGTTGGCGGCGTCCGGACTCCGGGGCGGGGGAGACGGTGACCCAGGCGGTGCCGTGGGGCTGGTCCTCCGGGCCCCGGGTGGCGATCAGTTTCACCACGGCCTCATCGGGGTCCTCCGGGTCCGCGGTACGCTCCTGGTCATACCGGGCCACCGCGGTGGCGATGGCCGCCCGCCAGGACTGCTCCCCGGGCAGGTCCAGGTCGCAGCTGGCCGCCGAGCCCCTGAGCCGGGAGAGGTGGGCGTCCAGTTTCCGTACGGCGCCGGCGGTATACAACATGGACTCGAAGACCCCGTCGCCGCGGATGACCCCCTGATCGGTGACGAGCAACTGCGCGGCGGAGGCATCGGCGAGGCGGCCGGCCGGCCTGGAGGGGTCCAAGAACACCAAGACTGTCATGGGCCAAGAATACCCTTGCGGTTTGTTCCTGCCACTAGGCTTGGACCGTCCCGACATCGTTGAGAGGTGCGTCCTTGACCGAATCGCTGTTCCTTTGGCAGAACCTTCCCGGATGGATGGTGTCGCTCCTCTGGGTGGTCGACCTCGGGATCCGGATCGTCATGCTCGGTGTCGTCCCCGGGAACCGGCGGCCGACCACCGCGATGGCCTGGCTGCTGTCCATCTTCTTCTTCCCCGTCGTCGGACTGGGTCTGTTCCTGCTGTTCGGGAACTTCAAGCTCTCGCAACGCCGGATCGACCGGCAAACCGACGTCAACCAACGGGTGATCGATGCCACCGCGACCCTGGACGTGGACAACGGCCCCCCGGACGCCCCGGAGTGGGTCCGGTCGGCGATCGAACTGAACCGCAACCTCGGGGCCTTCCCCCTGCAGGAAGGAAACCAGTTCGATTTCATCACCGATTCGAGCGAATCGATCCGCCGGATGACCGAGGCGATCAACCAGGCGAAGGACTACGTCAACGCCCAGTTCTACATCGTGGGCGACGATCCCGAGCTCACCGGCCCCTTCCTGACGGCGCTGGAGGATGCCGCCGACCGCGGGGTGCGCGTCAGGTTCCTCTTCGACCATCTGGGCACCATGCGCACCGAGGGATACCGCGAGTTGTTACGGCGTCTGCGCGGCAGCGGCATCGAATGGCGGCGGATGCTTCCCATCTCACCGCTGCGCTGGAAGTGGCGGCGCCCGGATCTGCGCAACCACCGGAAGATCCTGGTCATCGACGGCGAAACCGCCTTCACCGGGAGCCAGAACCTCATCGAGCCCGGCTATAAGCGCAAGTCCTCGCATAAGCTCGGCCGCGAATGGATCGATTTGATGGCCCGCGTCGGAGGACCGATGGTCACCGGCCTCGACGTCGTCTTCGCCACGGACTGGTCGCAGGAGACGGACGAGTACCTGCTGGAGGACCTCAACGAGGGCGGTGTCCCCCTGCCTTGCGGGACGACCACCGGACAGATCGTTCCCTCCGGACCGGGATTCGAGTCGGAGAACAACCTGCGCCTGTTCAACACGCTGATGTATTCGGCCACGGAGAAACTGACGATCACCAGCCCGTACTTCGTCCCGGATGATTCGATGCTCTACGCGGTCACCACCGCGGCCCAGCGCGGGGTCGAGGTCGAGCTGCTGGTCTCCGAACGCGGCGACCAGGCGTTGGTCCATCACGCCCAACAGTCCTACTACCTGCAGTTGTTGAAGGCCGGGGTGAAGATCTACCGGTATCAGCAGCCGATGGTTCTGCACACCAAGTGCTTCACCGTCGACGACGAGGTGGCGGTCTTCGGGTCCTCCAACATGGATATGCGGTCCTTCTCGCTGAATCTGGAAGTGTCCCTGATGCTGCTGGGATCCCGGGCCGTGGGGGAGATCAAGAAGGTCCAGGACGCGTATAAGGAAAAGTGCACCCTGCTCACCCTGGAGGACTGGCTGGACCGTCCACGCACCATGCGCTACCTGGACAACGTGGCCCGGCTGACCGCAACCCTGCAGTAGGGCAAGGCGGTCAGTCCCCGGCGTCGAACCCGGTGCCCAGGGCCGAGAGCACGCCCCGGGATTTGGTCGTGACCTCATCCCATTCCCCGGCCGGATCCGAATCGGCGGTGATGGCCCCGCCCAGTCCCAGGCCGAGTCGCCACGGGCCGGGGGCTGCCTGCGCGACGTCGGGCCCCGAGGTGGTCCCCGGATCCTGTCGGGCGACCAGCGTGCGGATGACCACGGCCAGATCGGCGGCCGAGGTGTGGGAGAAGTATCCGACGGCCCCCGAATACACCCCGCGGGGCCGGCCCTCCTCGAGCCGGTCCAGGATGGCCATCGTCGAGATCTTCGGGGCCCCGGTCATGGACCCCGGCGGGAAGGCGGCGGCCACGGCCTCGGCCCGCGGGGCGTCGGGGAGCAGCCGGGCCTCGATCGTGGACACCAGCTGGTGGACGGTCGCGTAGCTCTCCACCGCGCACAGGCGCGGAACACGCAGGGTCGAGGGAACAGCAAAGCGGGAGAGATCGTTGCGCAGCAGATCCACGATCATGATGTTCTCCGCCCGGTCCTTCGGCGAGGTCGCCAGATCGTGGGCCAGCCTGCCGTCCAGGGTCGGGTCCTGCGAGCGCGGGCGGGTGCCCTTGATCGGTTCGGCCCGCAACAGGCCGGCCGCGTCCAGGGACAGGAAACGTTCGGGGGAGGAGCTGGCCACCACGGTGCCACCCCACCGGATGTAGTGGGCGAACGGGGCGGGGCTCGTCCGACGCAGGGCCAGATACGTCCGCCACGGGTCGAAGGCCTCCGGGGCGACGGTGGCCTCCACCGCGGTGGTCAGACAGATCTCATAGCTGTTGCCCTCGGTGATCTGGGCTTGGGCGGCAAGGATCTTGGCCAGGTATCCCTCCCGGGTGTCCCGTGCGGTGAAACGCGG
>JAKDMV010000143.1 GCA_030452125.1 Micrococcaceae bacterium | reverse complement strand
CCACCCACGGCGACCATTCTTCAGCTGACATCGTCCACTTCCTCGTCGTTCTCTGTTTCTCCGGACGCAGCGTACCGCAGCACAATCCGGAGTTCGCCGCCCCCGGACCTTGAGGAAGCTAGTGAAGTTGAAGAGCCAACCCGATCTCCTGGCTCATGGTTTTCCAGACATGTGCCGAAGGCGTTGCCTGGACCTTCATGGTCCCTTCCGGGGAGCGGCCAATCGCAAAGTGTCCGGCACCCCCGGCATTAAGCCACGCCCGTTCCATGTCCAGATCCGGCATCCGAAAGCGCCACACGAACCAAGGTTGGGCCCATGCTCTCTCCAAAGCGCGATCCGCTCCCGCAGGCGGGGCCCCGGAACCCTCAACCCGGTTTTCAAAGGCCCCCATGGGAACCTGGTCCACGGTTCCCAGCACGCTCCACGCGGGCCCCAGGCCGGCCCAGGCAGCGATGGCACCGGGCAGGCTGCCCTCACGAATCACGTCCAGGCGTACGGCCCCCGACGGGACGGCGTTTTCCGTCTCACCGAGCACCAGTTGTGCGTGTGAGGGCCGCGAGGCCACCAGCACCCCTCCTCCCCCTGCCCAAGCATCAAGCTGGGTGGTTTGGGTACCGTACTGGCCTTCGATGACAAACCGTCGTCGGGCCGAATTTAGGGGAACCGACAACAGCTCGAAGGCACGGGTGAAGGTGCCGTCAGGCTCCATGAGTCCTACGGCCACTAGTTCGGCACATTCCCCGGCAGCGGCCATCATCTGCATCTTCCCCAGCCGACGCTGCCCGGCATGGTCCATGACCAGACGGAAGGCCGCATCAGTCAACACGGGGCCTGCCGGTCGATACGGCTGGATCCGGCAGACCCGGTCCACGGCTTCGGCACGGATTCCTGAGGTTTCTTGGAGGTACGAGTCCAGCGGCGGTTCACGCAGGGGTTCGGGCATCGACCCATCGGCTACTGCGTCATCGATGATCGCCCCGGCAAGGATCTCGGCGAACAGCGGAGCAATGTCCTCCTGTTGTTCCATGGTGTAGTGGGCTGCGATTTCCACGGCGTTTGCCCCGGCGAAAAACAACCAGCGGTCAACCAGTACCGTGTGTTCGTCGGTGGAGAACGTGAATAATTGTCCACGCGCAGGCCGATCAGCCACCTCCCCGCGGTCGTGTGCGATGCAATGGGAGCCGGGCACCCCACCCAGCATGCCGGCGAGCGACTGTGCGCCCAGCGCCGGGAGAGAACCGGATGTCGGATGGCTGCGCACCACGATGTTCGGCCGGAACGTATCTAGGGAGACCTCGGGATGGGCCAACACCATGGCGTCGGCCTTCCCGGCGAGTCTGACCCATTCGATCGGGCAGGGCAGGTTGACGGTCTGATGATTTTCCCGGCGCCACCTCCCCATCGTGGTGTCGGTATTCATCGGTTCCTTCCGTCGGCATCGGGTTTCGCAGCCCGGGGCCCACCGTGTCCCCCGTTGTGGTGCCGGGCGTCGACGCCGAGGCGGCCATGAAGTGCACCACCAGGAGCGAGTGCCTGGGAGAGCCGGTCCTCGCCTGCTCGTATTCTTCTGCGGGTTTCCTTGATCCAGGCAGGAAGCATGAAGGAGGGCAGCCAGAATACTGCGATGATGCCCACGACCAGACTGGGAAATAACAGGAAGAAATGTGCCAGCTGGAGCAAGGGCGGCGCGTACCCCAGGACCAGGGGCCCCACGCCGATCAGCATGAAGGCCACCCCGAGATACAAGGAAGCCAGTCCGGGCCAGCCGGGCATCAAGGAACCCTTGAGCATCAGCCAGGCCTGGTATCGGCCACGGTAAGCCAGGATCCCGGCGATGAAATTGAGCAGCCCGAACACGAAGGACACCCAGGGGGCCCATTGTTCTGCGGTCATTTGTGGTCTCCTTGTCGTTCGTTCCGCCGGTCGGCAACGTGGCCGGACCACGCTCTGGATCCGGGCTACCCGCCTCCTCGGACGGGCTACAGGCTATCCGAACACCGAGTTCCACGCGTCGCTGATCTTATCTCCTGCGCCCTCGACGAGATCCTTGCCACCATCCCAGATGTCTTGGACGACGTTCTTGATTCCATCCCCGATTCCGGATTCGTTCAAGACCCAACTGAGGCCGATGCCGACGCCGAAACCGATCACGGTGCCCACGGGGCCACCGATCGCGGTGCCGATCGCAGCGCCCGCCATCCCGGCACCAATGTCCAGACCAACCTGGACCGTTCCCTGGACACCAGCCATTTCGCGGGCTCGGGCTGAAATTTCGTCCTCGGTCCAATCAGGGTGGTCTGCGGCCAGCTCGGCCGCGGCCTGGTCATACTCGCCCTTATAGGTGAGTCCTATCGTGGCAACGGTGGCAATCGGTCCGGCCACACGCAGGGCCTTGGTGAGCTTGCCACCATTGCGCATCGCATCTTCGAAGTCGAGGATCCGTCCCTTCACGTCCCAGAAACGAGGCCCACCCTGGGTATAGAGGGTGGAATGGGTATCGACCCGGTTCTTGTACCAATCAAAGCGCTCATAGGCCCACTGGTTGATGGGAGTCCGCATGCCGGTCCAAGCCTTCTTGGTCCCGGTATGCTCAACGTCCTGGATTTCTACCCGTGACCCCACCTGTTCTGGTCCGGTGATGAATGGTGCCCGAGTGATATTGCCGTCGACGTCGCCCACCCAATCGGCGCTCGGGGCCGTGGTGCTGTAGTCCCACAAGGGAATCCTGACTGCGGTGGGGACCGTGTAGTTGTAAATGACCGAGTCGAAGGTCGTCCAGGCGGCCATGGTGACGTAGTCACCCGCGCCCAATTCCGGTTTCAACAACCCGGCGCTTTCAATGGCCTGTCCGTCGATGCCTTCCAGCGTGGAGGAACAGTTCTCTGCCGCCTTCACCAAGTCTCCCACGAGGATATTGACGTATTCCTGAACCATGTCCGTCGTGTAGATGCCTGCGGTGACCTCCGTTCCCGCGGCCACGAGTTTATCGTGTTCGGAGATGCGCAGACGGGCCTCCGTCTTGCGGGTTTCCAACTCGCGGATCTTCGACGCGAAGTCCTCCGTGGCATCCTTGACGAGGGACGTGGCACCCTTGACTGCCGCACCGTGGGTCGTGATCAGGTCAAATAACTCTCTGACCTTTTCCTGCGCCGTCTCGGGTTTCGTGGTGAACCCCGGGTACAAGCCTTTCCACGCGGTCTCGCAATCCTCCACCTTTTCGCAGAGGTCCTTGCCCTTCTTGGCGACAGCCGAAGCAGCAGAGTCGATAGTTGCGGGCTCCGGCCAGCCCTCAAGCCCGGTCGCGTCAATGACCATACCTATTCCTCCACGGTCAGTGCGTCGTCGATGTCCAAAACAACACTCTGCTGCATTGATCCTTGTGCGCTGTCCATCATCGTGGCATCGCCTTGTTCGAAGGCCTGTACCGATTCCTCCATGCCGGTGACCGCATTGTCGATGCGTGTCCCTGCCGCTTCCGCCTGCATCGCGATCATATCGTTCCAGACCGAGGACAAAGCGGTAGTAACGGCCCGCATCTTCGTCGCTTCCATCAGGTCTTCCATCCGTCCCAAAAGTGCCTCGCGCTGAGTATCCAGGTCCTCCCGTTCACTTCTGACTTGTCGCAACGCGCCGCGCACCGTCGCCGGGACAATCTCGTACCCGTGCACACCGCTCATCTGAATCTGCCCCTCTACTCCTGATACCGGCAACCATCCGAGTTCTCAGCCGGTCCCCGAACTTACTCAGCCACCAAGATATCCGCACCTCCTGCGGCCACGCCATGGGGAGAACTCCCCATGGCGCGCACCGAGCACAGTTGACTCGTCGACCCCACTACCCTTCTTGAACGCGATCGGACGAGGCAACCGGCGACTAGGCTGGTTTCCATGCCTTCCCCCGCTCCTGCCTCGGAAAACCTTGCCACCATCCTCTCCCCCGAGGGTTTCGGTCTGCTCAATTCCCTGCCCGCCGACGCCGCGACCACCGACCAAGAGGCGTTGGAACTGAACCTGCGCCTGCGCAAGGAGGGGCACGAGGCCGAACTGGTCACCGCCGTCGTGCACCAGGCCCGTCTCCGCGCCCAGGGGACCGCCAAGCTGGGACCGTTCGCCGAACATATGATCTTCACCCGCGCCGGGCTCGAACAGGCCACCCGGCTCAATATCGCCGCCCTGCATGCCCAGCGGTTCGTGGGTGCCGGATTCTCGAAGGTGGCCGACCTTGGTTGCGGGCTGGGCGTCGACTCGATGGCCATGGCCTCACTGGAACTGGACGTCACCGCCGTCGAACTCGATGAGACCACCGCGGCAGCGGCCACGGTGAACCTCATGCCCTGGCCCAATGCCCGCGTGGTCAACACGGATGCCACCGGCTTCGATCTGGAGGGCTTCGACGCCGTCTGGCTGGACCCGGCACGACGCACCACCTCGACGTCAGGAACCTCCCGACTGTTTGATCCCGAGGCGTTCAGCCCACCGTTGTCCCACGTCGAAGCGTTGGCCGACCGCGGGCTGCCCGTCGGGGTGAAGCTCGGCCCTGGGATCCCCCACGAATCCCTGCCGGCCACCTGCGAAGCCCAGTGGGTCTCGGTCAACGGCGATGTCACCGAGGTCACACTCTGGTTCGGCCCCCTGGCCCGGGCCGGAATCCGCCGGGCCTCCCTGGTGCTGGGCCCCGGGGGTTCCCACGAACTGACTTCGTCCACGGACCACGACGCCGGGGCTTCATTGCGCGGTGAGGTTCCCGTCGGCGACATCGAAGGCTACCTCTACGAACCCGATGGAGCGGTGATCCGGGCCGGACTGGTGGCCGAGGCGCTTGAGCAGGTCGGCGGCCACCTGGTGGACCCGCATATTGCGTACTTCTGCGCCCCTGAACACGTACAGACCCCCTTTGCCCGGGCCTACGAAGTGCTGCGGGTCCATCCTTATAACGTCAAGGCGTTGCGCATGTGGGCCAAATCCGAAGGGATCGGCGTGCTGGACATCAAGAAGCGCGGGCTCGATGTTGCGCCGGAGGAACTACGCAAGATGCTGTTGGCCGGGGTGGGCAAGAAGGCCAGGCGCCGGGCGACCCTGGTCCTCACGAGGATCGGCGATCGCCGCGTGGCCATCGAGGTCAAGCCTCTCTGAGGTTGCCGTGCCCGGTGCGCGGCGCCCGCCGCTAGACTGGGCCGGTACTCATAGCCCACCGACGTCAGGAACGCGGATGCAGATCGATTTCGCCGACTCCCGGCAGTCAACGC
>JAKDMV010000032.1 GCA_030452125.1 Micrococcaceae bacterium | reverse complement strand
ACATGAGCAGCATGATGGTGCCGTGCATGGTGAACAGCTGGTTGTACTGCTCCTTCGTCTGCAGGATCTGCATGCCCGGCTCGAAGAGCTCGGCACGGATCAACAGCGCCATGATGCCGCCGATGCAGAAGAAGATGAAGGAGGCGATCAGGTACATGTAACCGATCGTCTTGTGGTCGGTGGAGGTGATCCAGTTGACGACGATGCGTCCCTTGGAGACCGGCACGACCCGGGGGGCGAGGGGCTTGGCCTCGTCCGTGGCGTATTCATAAGTAGTCATCGCGGCCTACTCCCCTTCCTCTCCCGGAATGGTGATGGAATTGACCTCGTCCGGCTTGCGGCTGTAGTCCTTGCCGATGTGTCCGTCTTCCATCTCGGAAAGCTTGGACTTGAACTCGGCTTCGGAAACGACCTCGACGTTGAAGAGCATCTCGGAGTGGTACTCGCCGCACAGCTCGGCACATTTGCCGGCGTACGTGCCCTCCTCCTGCGGAGTGAGGTAGATCGTATTGGTCTTGCCCGGAATCATGTCGAGCTTCTGCAGGAAGGCAGGAACCCAGAAGGAGTGGATGACGTCACGGCTGTTCAGCTCGAGCGTCACCGAGGTGTCGACCGGCAGGTACAACGTGGCGATTTCATCGTTCTTGCCCTTGGAACCATCCAAGTGGGCCTGAACGCTGGCATCGTACTTTTCTTCGCCCTGGTAGGAATAGTTGTAATCCCAGGCCCACTGCTTCGCCTGGACATCAACGACCAGTTCGGAATCGACGGGTTCTTCGATGGCGGTCTGGGTGCTATCCGAGAACGTGAAGAACGTCAGGACCATCATCAACGGCACTGCCGTGTAGAGGATCTCCATGGGGAGGTTGTAGCTGAGCTGGCGTGGGAAACCGACTTCGCCCTTACGGCGGCGGTAGGCCACGATGCACCAGATCATCAGCCCCCAGGTCATGATGCCGACCAGAAGGACGGTGACCCATGTGTGGACCCAGAGATCCTGGATGCTTGCAGTGTGGTTGGTGATATCCCGGGATTCGTTCGGGAGCCAGCCACGCTGGACTTGTTCTGAACAACCCGTCAGCAGCAGCGCCCCCGCGCCGGCGATGGCCAGTACCTTGGCCTTGCCCCTGCGACTGCTGCTGGTTCGGTCTTGCGAACTCACAGACGGCCCTTCCTCTTTGTTGGTGCGATACGTGGTCTCGGAGCTGCCAGATTCGGTTCCGGCCGCAGCAAGGCATCCGGCACCGGCACTTCGAGACCAATAGTTTTACTACTCATCGTAGAGCTTACCCTCTCGAACGACGGAATGCCGACCGAAACCCCGTGTCAACCGATGGTTACGTTGACGTGGGATTCAGGTCGGCAGCGTCCTAGTGGAACGAGTCGCCGCAGGCGCAGGAGCCGCCGGCGTTGGGGTTGTCGATGGTGAAGCCCTGCTTGGAGATGGTGTCCTCGAAGTCGATGGAGGCACCGGCGAGGTAGGGCACGCTCATCTTGTCGATGATGACGTCGACCCCCTCGAAGGTGCGCACGGCATCACCATCGAGCTGGCGCTCGTCGAAGTAGAGCTGGTAGATCAGGCCGGAGCAGCCACCCGGCTGGACGGCCACGCGCAGGCGGAGATCGGTTCGCCCTTCCTGCTCCAACAGGCTGCGGACCTTTTCCGCGGCCACATCGGAGAGAAGCACCTCGTGGGTCTTGAGCTCCTCGGTGGAACCGGCGGTCGAATCATTGGTCGTGGCGGTCATCTGGTCCTCCAATATTGCTTGTTCCGGAGGGCGGCACCGTAGCGTGCCGTCCCCTCATGTCCCATGGTACGACAGGCACCCTTATTTCAGTCCTTCTGAATCAAGCCGCGCCAGAAGCAGTGCTTCGGCGATGACGGCCTTGCGGAAATCCTCGAGATGCAGCGACTCGTTGGCGCTATGGGCCCGCGAGTCGGGGTCCTCGACCCCGGTGACCAGGATCTGGGCCTGCGGGTAGACATCGAGCAGATCGGCGATGAACGGAATCGAGCCGCCGATGCCGGTTTCCACGGGGGTGACGCCCCAGGCCTTCTCCAAGGACCACAGGCTGGCCCGGGCGGCTGCCGCCTGGGTGTCGGTGGAGAAGGCATTGCCCTGTTCGACGGCGGTGAAGTCGACCTGGGCGCCGAAGAGGTCCTGTGACTCCACGTGGCGTTGCAGCGCCTCGGCTGCTTCCTGCGGATCCTGGCCGGGGGCCAACCTGACGCTGATCTTCAGCCGGGTCGACGGCTGCAGGGTGTTGGAAGACAGATCCACGGAAGGCATGTCCATGCCGATGACCGACAGTGCCGGTTTGTTCCAGAGCCGGTCGGCCAGCGCGCCGGTACCGGCCAGGCGGTATCCCTCGACCACCGAGGAATCGGCCCGGAAGTCGGCCTCGGCGTAGTCCACCGGATCGGTGTCGCGGGCCAGCAGACCCTCGACGGCGACGTTGCCTTCATCATCATGGAAGGAGGCGATCAGTCGCGCGGCCACGGTGGGGGCATCGAGGACCGGGCCACCGAACATGCCCGAATGCACTGCGTGGTCCAGGACGCGGACTTCGATCTCGGCGCCGACCATCCCCCGCAAGCTGGTGGTCAAGGCCGGGACACCGACCTTCCAGTTGCTGGAATCGGCCACGACGATCACATCGGAGGCCAACAGTTCGCGGTGCTTCTCCAGGAACGGGCGGAAGGAGGGCGAACCGGCTTCCTCCTCCCCCTCGAAGAAATAGGTCACTCCGACGCCGAAGTCCTCCACGACGTCGAGCACCGCGCGCAGCGAGGCGATGTGGACCATGATGCCCGCCTTGTCATCGGCGGCACCACGACCGTACAGCCGGCCCTCGGATTCGGTGGCTTCGAAGGGGGCGGTGTTCCACAGGTCCGGATCCCCCGGGGGCTGGACATCGTGGTGGGCGTACAGCAGGATCGTCGGCTTGCCGGGCTGGGCCGGGCGCCGGCCCACGACGGCCGGGGAGCCCGGCTTGCCCTCGGGGGTGTCCACCGAAAGGATCTGCACGTCCTCCATGCCGGTGGAACGGACCAATGCGGCGACGGCTTCGGCGCTGCGATCGAGTTCGGCGGCATCGAAGGCCTCCCAGGCGATCCCGGGGATGGCGACAAGGGATTTCAGCTCGGTCAGGGTCTGGTCGATGGCACGGTTCACGCGCTCGGTGATCGCTGCCAGATCGACGCCGTGATCGACGGCGGCGGAAACGGGTTCGGAAGTAGTCATGGCTTCAGCCTACAACCGCCCGGCGTTTCGGCTGCGGGAGAGGCCCGGCTAGACTTGGCACGTGTTTGGAAGCAAAAAAGCCGATGCCGCACAGCCGCCGGCCACCCCAGAAGAGTCAGACAGCCCGGCCCTAGGCAAGGGCACGCCGACGCCGAGGCGCAACAGCCAGCAGGCGCAGAACAAGCGTCCCCTGGTGCCCAGCGACCGGAAGGCGGCCAAGGCCCAGGCGCGCCAGCAGCGTTCGGCCGCCCAGGAGCGGATGCGTCTGGCCAACGAGACCGGCGACGAACGCTACCTCTCGACCCGGGACAAGGGTCCGCAGAAGCGTTTCGCCCGCAACTTCGTGGACTCCCGCTGGATGGTCGGTGAGTTCCTGATGATCATCATCCTGGTCTTCCTCATCATCTCCTTCTCGATGAGCAGCAACATCCAGGTCACCGCCTACGTCACCTTCGGTTTGTGGATCGTCCTGGGCGTCACGGTCCTGGACTCGTTCATCATGACGCGCCAGCTCAAACGGCGCTTGACCGATAAGTTCGGCACCCGGGACCGTGGAGTGCTGTGGTACGCGGCGATGCGCGGCCTGCAGTTCCGCAAGCTGCGCCTGCCGAAGCCGCAGGTCGCCCGCGGCGGACCGGTCGACTGACCGCACTGCTTCCCGGAGCATGCAACGAGGGCCCCCACCATCGGTGGGGGCCCTCGTTGCCTGTGTGCAGGATCAGCGACCGGAGAAGGCCTTGCGCAATCCGCGGTTGATCCGGGCGACCCAGAACGGGCCTTCATACAGGAAGGCGGTGTACCCCTGGACCAGATCCGCCCCGGCCGCCAGGCGTTCCAGGACATCGTCCGCCGTCTCCACTCCCCCGACCGAGATCACCGTGGACTCCTGTGGCAAGGTCGAGCGCAGGCGGCGCAGCACGTCCAATGACCTGGACTTCAGCGGGGCACCACTCAGACCGCCGGCTCCGTATTCGCGGATCCGATCGGGAACCGTGACCAATCCGGTGCGCTCGATGGTGGTGTTGGTGGCCACGACTCCTTCCAACCCGAGCTCGGTGACCAGCGCGGCCACGTCATCGACATCAGAGTCCGCCAGATCGGGGGCGATCTTCACCAGGAGGGGGACATGCCTTCCCGTGGTCCGGTCCGCTTCGGCCCCGACGGCGGCCAGCAGTGGACGCAACGAGTCGATGCCCTGGAGCAGGCGCAGCCCAGGAGTGTTCGGGGAACTGACGTTGACCACCAGGTAGTCCGCCGCGCCAGCCAGTTCCCGGGTTCCTGCCAGATAGTCCTCGATGGCATCGTCCAGCTCGACGAGTTTGGTCTTGCCGATGTTCAGGCCCACGACCGGCCGGTCGGGGCCGAACCGTCGGGTCAGGACGGGCAACGCGGCTCGGATCCGGGGGGCGACCGCTGCGGCACCGTCGTTGTTGAATCCCATCCGGTTGATCACCGCACGATCCTCGACGAGCCGGAACAGTCGTGGTTTCGGGTTCCCTGGTTGGGCCTGGCCGGTGATCGTCCCGATTTCGAGATGCCCGAAGCCCAGATCCGCCAAGGCCGCAACCCCGTGGCCCTCCTTGTCGAAACCGGCAGCCAGACCGAAGGGTGAGGGAAAATCAAGGCCCATGACCCGGCGCTTCAGGCTTGGGTGCGGGCGGGTGATCCGGCGCAGCACCGCCGAAGCCCCGGTGGTTTCGGCCAGGCGGATGAGCCGGAAGCCGATCTGGTGGGCCTTTTCGGGATCCATGCCGGAGAAGACCACACGGAAGAACGTCGGGTAGAAGCGCATGCCACCAGTCTTCCCTGCCCATGCTGCCGCTGCCAACTCCACCATGGATATGCTCGACACATGCATAGCGAGG
The DNA here is from genome assembly GCA_030452125.1 of Micrococcaceae bacterium. GTDB lineage: Bacteria > Actinomycetota > Actinomycetes > Actinomycetales > Micrococcaceae > Arthrobacter_H. Next base: position 21,707 of record JAKDMV010000032.1, on the reverse strand, counting down.
AACCGCAGTACGCGGTCGACACCCGTCCCGGGCAGTGGGTCGAGGATGAACTGGGGCCGGGATTCAGCTACACCACGATTGCCCGCGGACGGGATGAGGAAGGTCCCCTCAGTGCCACGTTGGTGCGCTACCTGCCCGTCGAGGCGTCCTCGCCGGAGCCACCCCGGGAACAGAAGCATTGGCGCGATGCCATGCTCAACCTCCGCCAGGGACTGGACCGGGTCCTGGCCGGCGGGCCGCAGGCCGGCGCCGCCACCGAGGAGCCCACCGACGTCGTGCTGGGGATGCATGGCTGGACCGACTATTTCTACAACGCGGAACTGGCCAGGTATTGGGCCGGACGGGGATACCGTTTCTACGCGTTGGATCTGCGCCGGTACGGTCGCAGCCTCAGATCCTGGCAGACCCCGGGATTCGTCACCTCGCTCACCGAGTACGACGTCGATATCGAAGCCGCGCTGGCCACGATCAGGGAGGATGTGGGTCCGGTGGGCCGGACCCTCTGCGTGGCCCACTCCACCGGGGGTCTCACGGCGAGCCTCTACGCCCATCGCCACCCCGGGGTGTTCACGGCGCTGATCCTGAATTCACCCTGGCTGGAGATGCAGGGCAGCTGGTTGGTCCGCAACGCGGCCGCCGGACTACTCGATCCGTTGGCGAGGGTGCGGCCCAAGGCCAGGATCAAGCTCCCCGAGGTCGACCACTACTGGCAGTCCCTGTCCAACCGGGCGCATGGGGAATGGGACATCCATCCACTCTGGCGCCCACGCCATGCCTTCCCGGTCACCGCCGGATGGATCACTGCGGTCCTGGCCGGACACGCGGAGGTCAACCGGGGACTGGATATCAAGGCACCGGTGTTGGTGATGACCTCAGACCGGACGCATCTGGGGACCTCCTTCGAACCCGAGATGCTGGTTTCGGACACCGTCATCGAGGTGGAGACGGTCAGGCAGCGGGCCCTGAAGCTGGGCCACGAGGTGGCGATCGTGCGGATTGAAGCGGGGATGCATGACCTGTTCACCTCTGCTGCGCGGACCCGTGCGAAGGCCTACGAGGCGGTGACCCGGTTCTGCGACGGGTACGTCCCCGCGCCCTGAGCGGTTCCGGCATTCATTCGGTGGGGGTGTCCATGGCGGCGCCGAAGCGCCGATCGCGGCGGGCGTAGATCCCGACGGCCTCCCAGAGCGTGCGCCGGTCCACATCGGGCCAGAGCACATCCATGAAGACCATTTCGGCGTAGGCGGATTGCCAGAGCATGAAGTTGGAGGTCCGTTGCTCCCCCGAGGACCGCAGGAACAGGTCGACATCGGGAAGATCCGGTTCGTCCAGATAGCGTCCGATGGTCTTCTCGGAGATCCCGCGGGGTTTCAGCCGCCCGGCGGCGACATCCTCGGCGATCGCCGACACCGCGTCGGCGATCTCGGCCCGGCCACCATAGTTCACGCACATGGTCAGATGGCAGACGTCGTTGTCCTTGGTCTGTTCCTCGGCCTCGAGCAGTTCGTTGACCACCGAACGCCAGAGCCTGGGGCGCCGGCCGGCCCAGCGCACCCGGACCCCCCAGGCGTCGAGCTGGTCCCGCTGCCGGTGGAGCACATCCCGGTTGAAGCCCATCAGGAACCTGACTTCCTCGGGGCTGCGCTTCCAGTTTTCGGTGGAAAAGGCGTAGACCGACACGTATTTCACGCCCAGTTCGATCGCCCCGGCCATCACATCGAGCAGCGCGGCCTCCCCCGCCTTATGTCCTTCCGTGCGTGGCAGTCCGCGTTGGTTGGCCCAGCGTCCGTTGCCGTCCATCACGATGGCCACATGCCGGGGCACCAGCTCGGCGGGGATGCGTGGGGCCGTGGCACCACTGGGGTGCGGCCACGGGGCGAGGACGTCGGGACGGTTCGCCCGCTGGCGGGAGGATCGCTTCATCAATCAGGCTCTTTCCACGTGTTTGAGGGACTTGACGACCCGTTCCAGATGCCATTGCAGATACCCCGCCACCATACCGGCAGCCTCCCGTCGGGCCGAGGCATCGGCGTGAAGCGTCGCAGGCCAATCCCCGGTGAGCAGGGCGGCCAGCAGGGAAACGGTCGCCGGGGCCGGGGAGCTGGACCCGGCAGGACGGCATTCGGCGCAGACGACCCCGCCCAGGGGGATGTTCAGGGCGGTATGCGGGCCGGGGGCCCCGCAGTGCACGCAGTCGGTGAAGCTCGGGGCCCACCCGGCGGTGGCCAGCGCCCGGAGCAGATAGGAATCCAGCAGCAGGCCGGGATCCTGGGCGCCGCGGGCCATCGCCGCGATGGCACCGTGGAGCAACCTGAACTGGGTGGCCGCGGATTCGGTATCGGCTTCGGTGAGGCGCTCGGCGGTTTCGGCCATGGCGCTGGCACTGGTGTATCTCGAATAGTCCAGCGACAGGGACTGGCCGTAGGGATGGCGCAATTGGGCCTGGGTGATGATGTCCAGGCTCCGACCACGGACGACCTGGGCCTCTACGAACATGAAAGGCTCCAGGGTGGCCCCCATTTTGGAGCTGGTGCGGCGCACCCCCTTGGCCACGGCACGGACCTGGCCGTGATCGGAGGTCAGCAACACGATGATCCGGTCGGCCTCGCCCAACTTATAGGTGCGCAGGACCAGACCCCGGGTCCGGTAGGACTTCGCGGCGAAACTGGAACGGGGCACGGCTCCAGTATCCCAGAGAAGCCGTGCCCCATGTGCCGCCGGTGGCTGTAGTTGCCGCCTCAGGCCTGCTGTGCGTTGTCCCAGATTGCCCGGTTGACCGCCGAGATGACGGCCTTCAAGGAGGCGGTGGTGGTGTTCGCATCGATCCCCACGCCCCACAGCACACGTTCGCCGACCGCGCATTCGACGTAGGCGGCGGCCTGGGCCGAACCGCCTTCACTCAACGCGTGTTCGGTGTAGTCCAGGACGCGCAGATCCACGCCGTCGGCGGAGAGGATGTTCACCAGCGCGTTGATCGGGCCGTTTCCGGTTCCCGAACGTTCCTGCTCGACGCCGTTGGAGACCAGGGCCATGTCCAGGGTGAACGACCCGTCCTCGTCGGTGCGGGTGCGCGTGTTCCCCAACCGGTAGTGGCCCCAGCTCTCCCCCTCGAAGGTTTCGCAGGGCAGGTACTCGTTCTGGAACTGCTGCCAGATGCTTGCCGGGCTGATCTCCCCGCCGTCGCCTTCGGCCAGGCGTTGGATGACCCCGGAGAATTCGATCTGTGCCCGACGTGGCAGGTCCAGTGAATGGTCGTGCTTGAGCACGTAGGCGACCCCGCCCTTGCCGGACTGCGAGTTCACCCGGATGACCGCCTCGTAGGACCTGCCGATGTCCTGCGGATCGACCGGCAGGTAGGGAACGGCCCACGGGATGTCGTTGATGTCCTTGCCCGCTGCGGCGGCCTTGGCCTCCATATGTTCGAAGCCCTTCTTGATGGCGTCCTGGTGGGAGCCGGAGAAGGCGGTGAAGACCAGATCGCCACCATAGGGTGAACGTTCCGCGACGGGCAGCTGGTTGCAGTATTCGACGGTGCGGCGGATCGACTCCATGTCGGAGAAGTCGATCATCGGGTCGATGCCCTGTCCGTAGAGGTTCATCCCCAGGGTGATCAGGTCGACGTTGCCGGTGCGCTCCCCATTGCCGAACAGGCATCCTTCGATGCGGTCGGCGCCGGCCATGTAGCCCAGTTCCGCGGCCGCTACCCCGGTGCCCCGGTCGTTGTGGGGGTGCAGGGAGAGGATGATGGAGTCGCGGTTGCGCAGGTTGCGGTGCATCCATTCGATCGAATCCGCGTAGACGTTGGGGGTGGCCATCTCCACCGTGGCGGGCAGGTTGAGGATCATCTGGTTCTCCGGGGAGGCCTCGAGGACCTCGGCCACGGAGTCGGAGATGCGGCGGGCGAACTCCAGTTCGGTCCCGGTGTAGGACTCGGGCGAGTACTCGTAGGTGATCCTGGTGCCGGTCAGCTGTTCCTCGAACTTCTTGCACAGCCGGGCCCCGGTCAGTGCGATGTCCACGATGCCGTCCTGGTCCTGCTTGAATACCACCTCACGCTGGAGCACCGAGGTGGAGTTGTACAGGTGCACGATCGCCTGCTTGGCCCCTTCGAGGGATTCGTAGGTCCGCTCGATCAGGTGTTCGCGGGCCTGGGTGAGGACCTGGATGGACACGTCCTCGGGGATGCGGTCCCGTTCGATGAGCTGGCGGACGAAATCGAAGTCCGTCTGCGAGGCCGAGGGGAAACCGACTTCGATCTCCTTATAGCCCATCTTCACGAGCAGATCGAACATCTGGTGCTTGCGTTCGGGGCTCATCGGATCGATGAGGGCCTGGTTGCCGTCCCGCAGATCGACGGCGCACCACCGCGGTGCCTTGTCGATGATCTTGTCCGGCCAGGTGCGGTCGGGCAGTTCGACGGTGATCTGATCCTGGAAGGGGATGTACTTCTGGATCGGCATTCCTGAGGGCTTTTGCATGTTCTGCATGGATCTAGGGGGCCTTTTCAGTGGTGGTTGAAAATGCAGGCCGGCAGCACGAAACTCCGCAACGGGGGGTCGGCCCTAGTGACTGGTGTCCAGAAGATCCCCGTCGCGGCTACCTAGTAGAAGGAGTTCCGCATGCATGAAATTCACCCTAGCATCAGGTCCGGGCCGGTTCGAAGGTCCGCACCGAATGTTTCGTCGGTGGGGCCGGCCCTAGAATCCGAGGCGGCCGAGCTGTTTCGGATCCCGCTGCCATTCCTTGGCGACCTTCACATGCAGGTCGAGGTAGACCCGGGTTCCCATCAGCGCCTCGATCCCCTGCCGGGCCCGGGTCCCGACCTCCCGCAGCCGTGAACCGGCCCGGCCGATGATGATCGCCTTCTGCGAGGAGCGTTCGACGAACAGGTTGACGTGGATGTCCAGCATCGGGCTGTCCTCCGGCCGGTCCTCGCGCGGGATGACCTCCTCGACGACGACGGCCAGGGAATGCGGCAACTCGTCGCGGACCCCCTCCAGGGCGGCTTCGCGGATGAGCTCGGCGATCAACACGGACTCCGGCTCGTCCGTCAGTTCCCCGTCCGGATACAGCGGCGGGGACAACGGCATGGTCTTCGCCAGGACATCCGAGACGGCTTCGACCTGGAAGTCCCCGGTGGCCGAAACGGGCACGACGGCGGCCCAGCCCGACTCCCCCAGGGTCTCGACCCCCAATTCGGTGACGGCCACCAGCTGGCGGGCCAGGGCCGACCGGTCGACCAGATCCGCCTTGGTCACGATCGCCACGATGGGCTTGCGCTTCAACTGGCCGAGTTGGGTGGCGATGAACCGGTCACCGGGGCCGATCTTCTCGTTGGCCGGGATGCAGAATCCGATGGCGTCGACCTCGGAGAGGGTCTCGGCGACCAGATCGTTGAGGCGTTGACCCAGCAGGGTGCGCGGCCGGTGCAGCCCGGGGGTGTCCACGAGGACCAGTTGGGCGTCATCGCGGTGGACGATCCCGCGGATGGTGTGCCGTGTCGTTTGGGGCTTGGCCGAGGTGATGGCGATCTTCTGACCGACCAGGGCGTTGGTCAAGGTCGACTTGCCGGCGTTGGGCCGCCCCACGAAGGAGGTGAAACCGGCCCGGAAATCCTCGGGCCATTCGGTGGGTAGCGCGCTGACGGCGCGCCGCGGGCCCACCCCGGGTTCCTGGACCACGGACTCGGAGACATGCGGTGGCCGGGACTGCGGGGCCCTGGCTGCCTGGTGGGGGTTCTTGCCTGCTCCGCGACGTGCTGGCCCGGGGTTGCGGCGTTGCTGTGCTGCCATCGGTTTCATTCCTTGTTCTCGCGGGGGACGTCGTCGGCGGCCAAACGGCCCAACGATCCCTCATCATTGTCTGCGGCTTCGGGGTATTCGTCGACCCAGGCCAGGACGAAACCGATCCGGTTGCGCCGTCCGGCGAGGCGTTCGGCGTGGATGCGGATGCCGTCGACGGTGACCTCGGAACCGACGATCGGCACCCGGCCCAACGTCTTGGCCAGCAGGCCGCCGACGGTGTCGACCTCGTCGTCGGTGATCCGGCGTTGGAACAGTTCGGCGAAGTCATCGATGCTCATCCGGGCGCTGACCCGGAAGACGCCGTCCTCCAGCTCCTCGGACTCGTTCGTGGAATCGTCGTATTCGTCGTCGATCTCCCCGACGATCTCCTCGATCAGGTCCTCCAGGGTGACCAGGCCCGCGGTACCACCGTACTCGTCGATGACGATGGCCACGTGGGTGGATTCGCGTTGGAGTTCCTGGAGCAGTTCGGCCACGGACTTCGATTCGGGCACGTAGCGTACGTCGCGGCAGGCCTGTTCGACCAGGTGGTGGTCATCGGGCCGGGCATGCAGGCGGGCCGCGACGTCCTTGAGGTAGATGATGCCCACGATCTGGTCGGGGTTGTCGCGGATGACCGGGATGCGTGAGCAGCCCGAACGCAGGAACAGGCTCATCGCCTCTCCGAGGCTGGAGCCGTGGTCGACCGTCACCATATCGGTACGCGGCACCATCACGGCCCTGACCCGGGTATCGCCCAGCTCGAAGACCGAGTGGATCAAATCGGCTTCGACGTCCTCGATGATGTCGGCCTCGTGGGCGCGGTCGACCATGTCACGGAACTGTTCTTCGGTGAAGAACGCCTCCTCGGTCGCCGGGGCGCCCTTGGCCACGCTGCTGCCCAGGCTGACCAGCCAGCCGGGGATCGGTCCCAGGACCAGGCGCAGCACACGGACCATCGGCGCGCTGAGCACCACGACGCTGCGGCTGCGGACCCGCCCGTAACGGCGTGGGGAGACCCCGACCAGGACGAACCCGACCGCTGCCATGGTGACGGTGGCCAGCAGGCCTGCCCACCAGATGTTGTCCAACAGGTCGTGGTAGAGCAGGGCGATCGCCACCGCACCGGCGGTTTCGAACCAGATCCTCCAGAACCGCACGGCATGGGTATGGGCTGCCGGATCGGAAAGGATCAGGCGCAACTGCCGGCGGGGGCGCTCCGCCAGCATGTCTTCCGCCTCCTGCCGGGGCAAGGCCAGGAAGGCCGCTTCGGAGGCCGTGAGGATCGCCGCGCAACAGACGAAGACCAACGCCAGGGCCAGCAGCAGGGCAGGAATCATTCGGTGGTCTCGCGGGGAGCCTTCCGACCGAGGAACTCCTCCAGCAGGGTGCGTTGCAGGGAGAACATCTCTTCCTTCTCCTGGGGTTCCTCATGATCGAAACCCAGCAGGTGGAGGGTGCCGTGGGTGGCCAGCAACAGGATCTCGTCCTCCGTGGAGTGGCCCCCGCTTTCGGCTTGCCGGGCGGCGACCTGGGGGCAGATGACCAGATCCCCGAGCATCCCCGCGGGGGTCAGCGAGCCGGGGCTGCCCGGACGCAGTTCATCCATGGGGAAGGACATCACGTCGGTGGGTCCATCCAGATCCATCCAATCCACGTGCAGGCGCTCGATGCCCTCCTCGTCGAGCAGGATGACGGAGACCTCCGCCTCGGGGTGGACGCGGAGGGAATGCAGGATATGCCGGATGAGGCGCTCGAGTGCCTCGAGGTCGGCCTCGACCCCCGATTCGTTGTTGACTTCGATGCTCATGTTCTAGGACTCCGGCTCGGTGGCTTGTACGGTCGGGGGCTGTTCTTCGCTGCCGGCTTCCGCCGCCCGACGGTGGGCGATCCGTTCGCGGGCCGCGGCGTTGTCCTGTGCGGCGGCGCGACGGCGTTCGGACCCGGTGTCCTCCTGCGGGTCGTCCGCCCATTTCTCATAGGCGCTGACGATGTCCCCGACCAGCCGGTGGCGCACCACATCGGTGGCGTCGAGATGGCAGAAGGTGATGTCCTCGACCGAGCCCAGGATCTGCGAGACGACCTTCAGCCCCGATCTGGACCCGCCGGGCAGGTCGATCTGGGTGATGTCGCCGGTGACGACGATCCTGGAGCCGAAGCCCAGCCGGGTCAGGAACATCTTCATCTGTTCCGGCGTCGTGTTCTGGGCCTCGTCCAGGATGATGAACGCGTCGTTGAGCGTCCGTCCGCGCATATAGGCCAGGGGGGCCACCTCGATGGTCCCGGCGGCCATCAGGCGCGGAATGGATTCCGGATCGATCATGTCGTGCAGCGCGTCGTAGAGCGGGCGGAGATACGGATCGATCTTCTCGTTCAGGGATCCGGGCAGGAAGCCGAGCTTCTCCCCCGCCTCGACGGCCGGACGGGTGAGGATGATCCGGTTGACCTCCTTGGCCTGGAGGGCCTGGACGGCCTTGGCCATGGCCAGATAGGTCTTGCCGGTGCCGGCAGGTCCGATCCCGAAGATCACCGTATTGGCGTCTATGGCATCGACGTAGGCCTTCTGGTTGACCGTTTTGGGGCGGATGCGTTTGCCGCGCCCGGAAATGATGTTCAATCCGAAGGTCTCCGACCCGGAACGGTGCACCGCGCCGTCGGTTTCGACCATCCGGACGAGCTGTTCGACCAGTTGGGCGGAAACGCGGGTGCCCCGCGCGGCCAGCGAGCGGGCTTCCTTCACCACGTGTTCGGCCCGTCCCGCCGGAGCGGACTCACCGGTGATGCGCAGTTCGTTGCCGCGGACATGCAGGTCCACGGAGGGATAGACCCCCTCGAGGATGCGCAGGACCTCGTCGTTCGCGCCGAGCGCACCGATCATCTGCTCGCTGCTGGAAAACGTGATCACCGTGGCCCGGTTCGCTTCCGGTGCGGTGGTGTTGTCCTCGTCGGTCATCCTAGTGGGTTGGCCCTCCCGATCGCGTGCTGGTTGACAGCCGTTCCGACCGCTGCAATGCGGTCGTTCGGCACCCTTCCATCCTACGGGACAAGCCCGCAGGAGGCGCTCGTTATTCATGCAACTGTATATATCGGTCTTGCAACGGTCCTGCTTGGGGCGCCGAAGTGGGGCCCCGACCCCGGCCTCGTGTGCCAATATTAATGGTCGGTCGCGGCACGCGTGTGTCTCCGCCCCGTCTTTGAACCTCCACCGAGCCGAAGGATTCCCCCCACGTGATCGCCGCCCACACCAACCGCCGGACCCGCGGTCGCATGGTGATGCTGATTGCGGTGCTGTCCCTGGGGGCGGTTTCGGCGTGCGTGGGATCCCCGGAGGGCTTCCCGAGCAGCATGCCGGCGGCCACCGACGTCTCCTCCTCCGTGGCGGGACGCAGCAGTTCGGCGGCGTTGGAATCACTGAGCGGTCCGCATCTGTCCCCGATCTACTGGCTGGGTGAACGCGATTCGACCGTCTACCTCTATCGGGAGTACGTCGCCGCCGAGGATCAGGGTGATCCGGTCACCACGGCGATCAAATACCTCACCGAACAGCAGCCCGACGATCCGGATTACTTCAACCTCTGGAGCAAACCCTCGCGGATCGGCACCTCGATCGACGCCGACAACGTCATCACCGTCGACCTCTCGGCCGACGCCTTCCACCGCAAGCTCGACGACGGTCTGGCCCAGCGGGCCATCCAGCAACTGGTCTACACCACGACGGCCGCGGCCGCCGCGTCGGGGCTGATCGGACAGGAACCGGCCGCCAGCGTCAACATCCTGGTGGACGGGCATTCGGGCTTCAATGCCTTCGGGCATGTGGAACTGACCGGGCCGATCCAGCGCAATAGCCGATTCCGGGCCCCCATCTGGATCATCGACCCCCAGCAAGGGGCCGAGGTCCCGGCCGGAGCGCTGAAGATCCAGGGCACCTCGGCCACCTTCGCCGGGGGGACCCACTGGGAACTGACGCGCAGCGAAGAAGACAAACAGGTGCGCGTCGACTCCGGGACCGTGAAGCTCGGTGAGGGTGATCTGGCCGATAACGCCTTCGCCCTGACCTCCGGCGTCGAACCCGGGGAATACACGCTCTCCGTCTGGGGCACCAAGGACGGTTCCAGCGACCGGCAGGCCGAGGACTCCAAGACCATCACCGTGAAGTAGGGCGGCCTCCCCGGCCTAGAGGTCCAGCAGCCCGGCCACCTGGCGGGCGACGACCAGCGCGGCCGGCCCGGCCGTCGAAGCGCGCAGGACATGGCGTCCCAGGACCGCGGTCTTCGCTCCGGCTTCCACGAGCCGGGAGACCTCGGAATCGGCGATGCCCCCCTCGGGGCCGACCAGCAACAGGATGCGCGGACGGGCGGCCGTAGGATCCGGGGTTCCGGACTCGTCCATGAAATCCCGGACGACGGCGGACAGCGGTTCGGTGGCCCCCTCATGCAGGATGACCGCCAGTTCGGGGCCCTTCCCGGCCCCGGTAAGACCCAACCTCGCGGCCAGCTGCGCCGTCGACACGACCGGGGCGACCTCGGGGCGACGACTCCGCCGGGATTGTTTGACCGCCGAGCGGACCGTCGCCTCCCATTTGGCCCTGCCCTTTTCGGCCTTTGCCGCCGGCCAACGGACCACCGAGCGGTCGGACTGCCACGGCTGGATGGCGTCCACGCCCAGCTCCACGGCCGCCTCGACGGCCTGCAGATCCCGGTCCCCCTTGGCGAGGGCCTGGACCAGGACCAGCTGGACCGGTGGCTGCTCCTCGTGCTCGATCCGGTCGATGACGGCGCTCAGGGACGCCTTCCCCGCCTGCCGGACGGTGCAGACGGCGCGGGTACCCGTCCCGTCGAGCAGATCGATCTGCTCTCCGGGACGGACCCTTTTGACCGTCACCGCGTGGTGGCCTTCGGGCCCGTCGAGGTCGACGGCGTCGCCGGGGGCCGCCGTGGCGGGCAGCCCCTCATCGAGCAGGAACGCCTGGTTGCTCATCAGGCGCGGTGGCCCAACTTATCGCGTAGCCGTGAAAAGACCCCGCCCCGTTCGGCCAACCGGCCCTCGGCGAATTCCTCGTCACGCAGGGTGGCCAGACGTTCGAGCAGCTCACGCTGTTCGTCGTCGATCTTCGTGGGGGTCTCCACCTGCAGGTGGACGACCAGATCGCCGCGGCTGCCCCCGCGCAGCCGGGGGACGCCCAGCTGGGAGAGCTTGACCGTATCGGCCGACTGGGTGCCCGGCTCGATCAGGATGTCCTGCTCGCCGTCGAAGGTCTCCAACTTCATGTCGGTGCCCAGGGCCGCCGCCGTCATCGGGATGCGCAACGTGGCATGGAGATCGTTGCCTTCGCGTTCGAAGACCGCATGGCGTTTGACGTTGATCTCCACGTACAGGTCGCCCGACGGTCCGCCGCCGGGCCCCGCTTCGCCCTGGCTGTCCAGGTGGATGCGGGTGCCGGTGGCCACGCCCGCGGGGATCTTCAGCTGCTTGGACACCCGCTCACGCACTCGGCCCTGGCCCATGCATTCGTTGCAGGGGCTGGGCAGCGTGGTGCCGAAGCCACGGCAGGCGCTGCAGGTTTCGATGGTCATCATGTTGCCCAGGAAGGAGCGGACCGGACGCTGCACCTGGCCCTGCCCCTGGCAGATGGTGCAGGTCTCCGGCGAGGTCCCCGGCTGGCAGCAGGTGCCTTGGCAGACGCCACAGGTGACCGCGGTTTCGATGTCGAGGGTGTAGACGGTCCCCTGGACCGCGTCCTTGAGATCGATGCTGGCGGTCACCAGCGCATCCCGTCCACGCTGGGTCCGCGAGGCGGGACCCTGGGCCGCTCCCCCGCCGAAGAACTGTTCGAAGATGTCCCCGAAGCCGCCGAAGCCGCCACCGCCACCTCCGCCGCCGGCGGTGCCGTTCTCATTGCCCGTCGCATCATAGATCTCACGCTTCTGCGGGTCCGACAGGACCTCGTAGGCGTGGGTGACGGATTTGAACCTATCCGAGACATCCTCGCCCGGGTTCACGTCCGGGTGGAGCTTGCGGGCGAGCTTCCGGTAGGACTTCTTGATTTCCTCGGCGGAGGCGTCGCGCGCGACGCCGAGGGTTTCGTAGTGGCTGCTCACAGTGTGTGCTGTGTCCTTTCCGACAATCTGTACATGCTTATTCCCCGGGCCCTGGTCCGTCAGCCGGCCAGGATGCGGGAAAGATAACGGGCGACCGCTCGTACGGCCGCCATGCTGGTGGGGTAGTCCATGCGGGTGGGACCCAGGACCCCGACCTTGGCCGCGGCACCGGGGCCGTAGCCGGTGGCCACGACCGAGGTCTCGGCCAGGCCGCCGTAGGGGTTCTCCCGTCCGATCTGCACGGCGATGCCCCGGGCGTCCTGTTCCAACTCGGAGAACAACCGCAACAGGACCACTTGTTCCTCGAGGGCTTCGAGCACCGGGGTGATCGTCAACGGGAAGTCCCCGGTGGAACGCGCCAGGTTGGCGGTCCCTGCCATGATGATCCTCTCGATCACCGAGTTGTCCCCCAACGAAGCCAGGGCCTGGGCCAGGATCCGTCCGGAATCGCGCAGGGATGGAACCATTTTCTCACAGGCGGCCAGGGCCAGATCACCGATGCTCTGCATCCGCTGGCCCGAGGTGGCTGCCAGGAACGTGGCCTTGAGGTCGGCCAATGATTCATCGCTGGTCTCCGGAGGGACCAGGACCACCCGTTGGTCGACCTTGCCGGTGTTGGTGATCAGGATCGTGAGGACCTGACCGGACCCCAGACCCACCAACTCTATGTGGCGGACCGTGGCATCGCTAAACTGCGGCACCTGGAGCACGGCGACCTGGTTGGTCAGCTGGGACAGGAGCCGGACCGTGCGTTCCAGGACTTCGTCCAGGTCGTTGGTCCCCTCCAGCATGCGGTGGATGGCCCGGCTTTCCGCGGTGGAGAGGGGGCGGACGGCGTCGATCTGGTCCACGAAGTAGCGGTAGCCCTGTTCGGTCGGGATCCGCCCCGAGGAGGTGTGCGGGGCGATGATCAGTCCCTCTTCCTCCAGGGCCGACATGTCGTTGCGGATGGTGGCCGCCGACACGCCCAACCGGTGCCGTTCAACCAGGGCCTTGGAGCCGACCGGTTCCCGGGAATGGACATAGTCCTCGACGATCGCCCGCAGGACCTCGAGGCGCCGTGGTACTGACATTCGATCCTCCTGTGGGTCTCGCGGTGGATGGACGGATTGCGGCCTCGTGGCTTAGCACTCGACACGCCTAAGTGCTAAGTCTAATACGAATGACCGCTTGTTAGCATGGTGGCCGCGCGCATCGGCGCCGGCGGCCCGCTCCTCGCGACCGCCCGACCCAGTGAAAGGCCGTGTCAGCATTGGATATCCACCAGTGGGGAGCCCAGAATCTATCGGCACCGAAAGCCCGCCAGCTGCGCCGGGTGCCCGCCGCCCTGGGCCTGTTGCTCGAAGACGTGCAATCCGGCTGGGTCGGTGAAGTCGTGCGGATCGAACGTTCCGGGGGCCTGCGTCTGGTCGTCCTGGAGGATCGTCGGGGCAAGACCCGGTCCTTCCCCACGGGCTTCGGTTTCCTGATCGAAGGCGAGCCGGTCGAGGTCATCGAACCACAGGCCGTGGCGGCCGCCCCCGGGGCCGGAGGCGGCCGGAGCGCCTCCGGTTCGGTGAAGGTCTCCAACCTCAAGGCCCGTACCGCATTGGCCAGCCGGATCTGGGTCGAGGGCAAGCACGACGCCGAACTGGTCGAAAAGGTCTGGGGCCACGACCTGCGGGTGGAAGGGATCGTCGTCGAACCCCTGCATGGTGTCGATGACCTGGCGGGGGCGATCGCCGAGTTCTCCCCGGGGCCCGAGCGCAAGCTGGGGATCCTGGTGGACCACCTGGTCTCCGGGACCAAGGAGGAGAAGATCGCCGCCGAGGCCATGCGGGTTCCGGGGGCCCGGTCCAATGTCCTGATCGTCGGGCACCCCTATGTCGATGTCTGGCAGGCAATCCGCCCGCAGGTGCTGGGCATCACCGCATGGCCGGTCATCCCGCGGGGAACCGATTGGAAGACAGGTATCCTCAAGGGTCTGGGGTGGGCCCATGCCAGCCAAGCCGATGTGGCCCTGGGATGGCGGCGGCTATTGGGCCAGGTGAACAGTTTCACCGACCTGGAACCGAGCCTGCTCGGGCGGGTCGAAGAGGTCATTGACTTCCTGACCACCGGCCGAAACTGACCTCTCGGCGCGCCGTACGTCCCGCGAAGGGGTACCGGAGGCCCCCGGGGGCGATAAACTAGGCAAAATCGTGTTGGACGGGAGGAACGACTTGGTGATGAACGGATCAGGCAAGAAGCCCGGCGAAGGCTCGGCCGACGCCGGACGCTTCGAGGGTTCGTCATCGGCTCCCCTGCCGCTGACACCTTCGGAAGATCGCCAGTGGGCGACGATTGCGCACTTCGGGGGCATCCTGGGATGCATCCCGTCGGGGATCATCTACCTCGTCTATCGGGACCGCGGGGCCTTCACCGCCCAGGAATCCAAGGAGGCGCTGAACTTCACGCTTCCGTTGACGGTGCTGGCCCTGATCTCCAACCTGCTCATGTTCATCCCGGTGGTCGGTGGGGTCTTCGCCATCATCGCCGTCGCGCTGTGGACCTATATCACCGTCAGCGGCGTGGTCGCCGGGATCGAGGTCAACCGCGGTCGTCCCTACCGCTACCCCTTCAACCTCAGACTCATCGATTAGCACTCGCCCCGGTACGGAGTTCGGGCGGGCCCCGGCACCTGGTTCCCGGGCCCCCTTCCGTTAGGGGCCGGGCCCCTAGAAGTCCAGGAGCCGACGCACGATGGCGTCGGCCAGCAGACGGCCATTCAAGGTGGGGATGATCCGGCCGCCCACGGCGGCCGAGCCCTCGATGAGTCCGTCGGAAATCAGCCCGGCCACGGCGTGGCGTCCCGAGGCAGGCAGCTCCGCGACCGGAAGACCGTCGACGATCCGGGTCAGCAGCATCGTCCGCTCGAGCAGACGCGCCTGCTCATCGGGGCTTTCGCGTCCGGCCGCCGGGGAAGTCCCGGCGTCGATGCGCTGCTGGTAGGCCGCAGGATGCTTGACGTTCCACCAGCGCAGACCTCCGACATGAGAATGCGCTCCGGGTCCGGCGCCCCACCAGTCGGCACCCTTCCAGTAGGCCATGTTGTGGCGGCACCGGGTTGCTTCGCTCCGGCTCCAGTTGCTGACCTCATACCAGGAGAACCCGGCGGCGGTGAGCAGTTCCTCGGCCAGCAGATACTTATCGGCGTGGTCGTCGTCATCGATGTCGGCGACTTCGCCGCGACGAATCTGGGCGGCCAGCCGCGTCCCGTCCTCGATGATCAGGGCGTAGGCGGAAATATGATCGGGGTCATAGGTCAGGGCCGTCTCCAGCGAGGCCCGCCAATCCTCCAGTGACTCCCCCGGAACCCCATAGATCAGATCCACGCTGACGGCCAGTCCGGCTTCGCGGGCCCACGCGACCGCCTGGCCGACCCCTTCGGGGCGGTGGGTGCGGTCCAGGGTCTTCAACACGTGGGGAACGGCCGATTGCATGCCGAAGGACACCCGGGTGAAGCCGGCCTCGGCCAGGGTGCTGAGCGATTCGAACGTCACCGAGTCCGGGTTGGCTTCGGTGGTGATCTCCGCACCGTCTTCCAACCCCCATGTCCCACGGATCGTCTCCAGGACCGAGGCCAGATCCTCGGCCGGCAACAGGGTCGGGGTTCCCCCGCCGAAGAAGACGGTGGAGACCTTCCGGTCGGGCAACCCGCTGGCTCGCAGGACCCCTCCGCCGAACTCCAGCTCGGCGGAGGCCGCGGCCGCGTAGGTGTCCTGGCTGGATCCGGAGCCTAGTTCATGGGCCGTATAGGTGTTGAAGTCGCAGTATCCGCAGCGCACGGCACAGAACGGGATATGCACATAGACACAGAAGTCGCGTTCGGTGGCGCCGTCGATGGTGCTGGCGGGCAGCAGGCCATCGGCCGGCGCCGGATCCCCGAGGGGCAAGGCAGAAGGCATGAAGGCTACTTCTTGGCCTTGTCCGCGGAGCCCTCGGAGGACAAGGCGGCGATGAAGGCTTCCTGCGGCACCTCGACGCGGCCGACCATCTTCATGCGCTTCTTGCCTTCCTTCTGCTTTTCCAGCAGCTTGCGCTTACGCGAGATATCGCCGCCGTAGCATTTGGCCAGGACGTCCTTGCGGATGGCCCGGACGGATTCACGGGCGATGATCCGCGAGCCGATGGCCGCCTGGATGGGGACCTCGAACTGCTGGCGCGGAATGAGTTCGCGCAGCTTGCGGGTCATCATCACCCCGTAGGGGTAGGCCTTGTCCTTATGGGTGATCGCGCTGAATGCGTCCACCGCCTCGCCTTGGAGCAGGATGTCGACCTTGACCAGATCGGCGACCTGTTCGCCTTCGGCCTTCCAGTCGAAGGAGGCATAACCCCGCGTCTTGGATTTGAGGAAATCGAAGAAATCGAACACGATCTCGGCCAGCGGCAACAAGTACCGCAATTCCACCCGGTCCTCGGAGAGATAGTCCATGCCCAGCATCTGACCGCGGCGGGATTGGCACAATTCCATGACCGAGCCGACGAATTCGTTCGGGGTCAGGATCGTGCCGGCCACCATCGGTTCGCGCACTTCCTGGATCTTGCCGGCAGGGAATTCGCTGGGGTTGGTCACGGTGACCACCGACTTGTCCTCGGTCACCACGTCGTAGATGACGTTGGGGGCCGTGGAAATGAGGTCCAGGTTGAACTCGCTCTCCAGACGTTCCCGCGTGATCTCCAGGTGCAGCAGGCCCAGGAAGCCCACCCGGAACCCGAAGCCCAGGGCCACCGAGGTCTCCGGTTCGAAGGTCAGGGCCGCATCGTTGAGCAACAGCTTGTCCAGGGCATCGCGCAGCACCGGGTAATCCGATCCGTCGATCGGGTACAGCCCGGAGAAGACCATGGGCTTGGGGTCCTCGTACCCGCCGAGGGACTCCGGCGCGGGGTTGGCGAAGGAGGTGATGGTATCGCCGACCTTGGACAGGCGGACGTCCTTCACCCCGGTGATCAGATAGCCGACCTCGCCGACGCCCAGACCCTTGCAGGGGGTCGGTTCGGGGGATGACACCCCGATCTCGAGCACCTCGTGGGCGGTGCGCGTGGACATCATCTGGACCTTCTCGCGCGGGCTCAGCTTCCCGTCGACGACGCGGACGTAGGTGACGACGCCACGGTAGGTGTCGTAGACGGAGTCGAAGATCATCGCCCGGGCCGGGGCCTCGGCATCGCCGACCGGGGGCGGGAGTTCGCGGACGATCTTGTCCAGCAGTGCATCGACGCCTTCACCGGTCTTGCCCGATACCTTCAACACGTCTTCGGGATCGCCGCCGATGAGGCCGGCGATTTCGGCGGCATACTTCTCGGGTTGGGCGGCCGGCAGGTCGATCTTATTGAGCACCGGGATGATCGTCAGATCGTTTTCCATGGCCAGGTAGAGGTTGGCCAGGGTCTGGGCCTCTATCCCCTGGGCGGCATCGACCAGCAGGATCGCCCCCTCGCTGGCTGCCAGGGAGCGGGAGACCTCATAGGTGAAGTCGACGTGGCCCGGAGTGTCGATCATGTTCAGTGCGTAGGAGACGCCATCGACTTCCCACGGCATGCGCACGGCCTGGGATTTGATGGTGATGCCGCGCTCGCGCTCGATATCCATCCGGTCCAGGTACTGTGCCTTCATCTCACGCTGGGAGACGATCCCCGTGGATTGCAGCATCCGGTCGGCCAGGGTGGATTTCCCGTGGTCGATATGGGCGATGATGCAGAAGTTCCTGAGGATCGCCGGATCGGTTGCGGCAGGCACCGGTGCGGTGCGGGCCATGGGTGACACGTAGGTGACCTCACTCTGGGGTTCTTGTTGGGATGGATCGAGGGCGCAGTTGCACCACAGCACCTCATTGTTCCACGATTCGGGCCCGAGTCTGACCCCGCAGTGGGTGTGGCGCAGCGCTGTTACCGTGGGCGCATGCAGATCAGCGCCGGTAACATCAGGAAATTGGTTCGGCTCGGTTCCAAGGCCTTCCGGGCTTTTCGCCGTAGCCAGGGATCGACGCCCGGCCCCTCACGGAGCCCCGGAACTTCCCCGGCCGGTTCATCGGGGCCAGAGGGTGGACGCCCCTATCCCGGCGACTACGAGGGCCGATTCACCCCCCGGTATGCCCCACGGCCGGACGGCCATCCGGATCCGGGGGAAATCGTCTGGACCTGGGTCCCCTATGAAGAGGACCCCTCCCGGGGCAAGGATCGTCCGGTGCTGCTGGTGGGCCGTGACGGGGAGTTCCTCCTGGGGCTGATGCTCACCTCCCAGGACCACAACAACCGCCGGCACCGTGATCGGGACTACGTCGACATCGGGACCGGGGCCTGGGACCGGGCCGGCAGGCCCAGCGAGGTCAAGGTCGATCGGGTCATCCGTGTGGACCCGCAGGGCATTCGTCGCGAAGGGGCCGTGCTGGACCGAGGCGCCTTCGAGCGGGTCGGCCGGGCCCTGGGCGGAGCCTGAGGGCGCAGCGTTCCAGCCTGGAGCGTCCCGACGGGCCGACCCGCCGGAAACTGCGTCGAATCGCGGGCATCGGCCTTAGCTGCTAAGATTGCTTGCTGTGTGTCCGCGCAGGTCGACGGGCACTTCTCCCGGGTCGCCATAGGTATCCCCACGCCGCTCAGTCGATGGCTCGGGAGGGATCCCTCACCGACCATTTTCCGCGAAAGCAAGAGAGTTTAAACTAGTGGCAAACATCAAATCCCAGAAGAAGCGCATCCTCACCAACGAGAAGGCCCGCGCCAACAACGCGGCAGTCCGTTCGGATGTGAAGACCGCCATCCGCGCAGTCAAGCAGGCTGTGACCAAGGCTGATAAGGATGCCGCCACGGCAGCGCTGCGCGTTGCAGGCCGCAAGCTGGACAAGGCCGTCTCCAAGGGTGTCCTGCACAAGAACAATGCAGCCAACCACAAGTCGGCCATCTCCAAGAAGGTCAACGCGCTCTAAAGCCCGTTCAAGGTTTCATCGCAAGAAGCCGCTTCCGGTTCTCCGGAGGCGGCTTCTTCGTTTAATGCCCCCGGCCCCGGGGCCCTGGGTTCAGCGCCGGGCAGCCAGGGCGATCCCGGTGACGGCCCGCTCCACCGCATAGCGCGGATCGCGGGAAGCGCCCTTGACCTGGGCATCCGCCTCGGCCACCAGGCGCAGGCAACGCACCAGGTCATCGGAGGAGAAAAAGCGGGCCTGCTCCTGGGCCTGTTGGATCTGCCACGGTGCCATGCCGAACTCCTGGGCCATGGATCCTGCGGAACGGCGTTGCCCGGAGACCTTGGCCACCTGACGCAGTTTCATGGCCAGTGCCGCGACGATGGGGACCGGGTCGGTACCGGTGGCCAGGGCATGGCGCAGGGCCCCCAACGCCGCGGGGCCACGACCCGACAGGGCGGCATCGGCCACCTTGAAGCCGGTGGCTTCCACCCGCCCGCCGAAGTACCGGTCCACGGTCTCCTGATCGACCTCACCCGTGGTGTCCTGGATCAATTGCGAGCAGGCCGCCGCCAATTCGCCCAGATCGGCGCCGACGGCTGCCACGAGGGCACGGGTGGCCTCGGGAAGGATCCTGCGGCGGGCCTCCTTGAATTCGTGGGAGACGAACTCGACCTTCTCGGAGTCCCTCTTCAACGGCTGGCAGTCGATGACCCGGGCCCCGGCGGCCTTGAGTGCATCAAGGACCTTCTTGCCGCGGTTGCCCCCGGAGTGGTGCAGGATCATGACCACGTCCTGGGCCGGGGAGGCCGCGTAGGCGAGCGCGTCGTCGAGGAAGTCCTCGTTCATGGTCGCCAGCGAGGTGGCCTCGATGATCTTGGCCTCACCGAACAGGGAGGGGCTGGCTGCCAGCAGCAGCTCGCCGCGCTGGTAGGTCGACGCATCGAAGGCCGTCACCTCGGCGTCCCCGTCGCGGTGGCGAACCTGCCGGCGGATCGATTCGATGACCCTTCCGGCAAGGTAGGCCTCGGGTCCCTGGAGAAGGACCAGCGGGGCGGGGGCGGCCTGGCGCCAACCGGTGCGGTCCTGTGCACGCGTTCCCGAGGCCCGGGACGGGCCCGAGGTCTTATTGGCCACCCTGATCCACCTTCCATTGGAGTCTGACATTGCATCCTATCGTCCCGAGGGCCGGACAGGTCGTCCGGTGATCACCAGCTCCCCCGTGGGCGTGACGCGCAAACGGATGGTCCCGTTGAGGTCGGTGCGGAACGTGTGCATGCCGGCTTCATGCAACGCCTTGAGGATCTTCGGGGTGGGATGGCCGTAGCTGTTCCCGTCCCCCACCCCGATCAGGGCCACCCGGGCCCCGGATTGGTCGATGACGGCCGTCCCGCCGTTCTTCGCCCCGTGATGGCTGACCTTCAACACGTCCACCTGCAGCTCGGGGTGGGCCCGGAGCACCGCGTCCATGGCCTGCTCCTCCAGGTCCCCGGTGGCCAGCAGAGTGAAGGGCGGATGACCAGGGGCTGCCATCCGGAAGACCACGACCAGGGAGGCATCGTTTTCCTCTTCCCCCCGCGGATCCCCGATGGGCCCGATGACCTCCCAACTGACCGGGCCGGCGGATCCGGTCTGCCCGACCTCGGGAACCGTGGCCTCCAGCCCCTGTGGAAGTCCCGGTAGTTCGGTGCTGTCCGTTCCCGTGGAGTAGAAGGCCTGTTCCACCGTCCTGCCCCGAACCGCCCCCTCCACTCCGCCGGCGTGATCGGCGTGCAGATGGGTGATGAACAAGGCATCAATGGTGTGGACCCCGAGTTCGTCCAGACAATCATCGACGACGTCGGGGTCCAGCCCCGTGTCGATCACGACGGCATGATCGGGGGCGGAGCGCAGGACAAAGGAATCCCCCTGCCCGACGTCGCAGCCCGCGACCTGCCACAGCCCTGGCGGGTCCGGCCACCAGGCTGTTGCCGGAAGCGTGAGTCCTGCCAATAGGCCCAGGCACCCCAACGCGGCGGCCCCGGCGACGGTCCTGCGTCCTGTTCCGGGGGCGGGCCCGGTCCTCGAGGCCCAGCGGCCGCCGGCGAACGGGCGCAGCCAGGCCCAGCGTCCGGGGTGGGGCCCGGCCTCTGCCGCCGGCGTGGCGGCAAGCCACACCGCGACCAGGGCCATTAAGGCCAACAGAACCGCGGCCCCGCGGCCACCGGATCCTTCCGGCCACGGAAGCAATGCGCCGGGCAGGCCATGGACCAGCCGGCCCAACATCCCGATCCAGTCCGCCGGGATCCCGGCCAGCCAGATCAGTGGCTGCGCCCAGGGTCCCGGCACGGCACAGAGCAGCAGTGCCGACATGCCGGCCACGGTGACCAGCGGGACCAAGGGGGCCGCCAGGACGTTCGCCGGAACCGCATAGAGGCTGAAGGCAGGATTCATGCCCAACAACACCGGGAGGCAGAAGAGCTGGGCACTGGTGCTGATGGCCACCCCGTCGGCCAGCCATCCCGGCATGATGCGTCGGGCCAGCGCCCCCAGCCGGGCACCCATGAGTACTATCCCGGCGGTGGCAAGGACTGAGAGCTGGAAGGCGGGTTCCCGGGCGAACCAGGGATCCCAGGCCAGCACCCCGCAGACACAGACGCAGAGGGCGGTCAGTGCCTGGCGTCCCCTGCCCAGGTAGACGGCCACCGCACCCACGGCCCCCATCACCGCGGCGCGGATGACGCTGGGTTCGGGATGGACCAGGATGACGAACCCGACCAGGGTCACCAGCGAGGCACCCAGGGCTAACCATCGATTCACCCCGCAGAAGCGGCACAACCACAACACACTGCCCAGGATCATCGCCACGTTGGCCCCGCTCACCGCAGTCAAATGAGCCAGCCCAGCGGTTTTCATGGCGCTGTCCAGTT
>JAKDMV010000142.1 GCA_030452125.1 Micrococcaceae bacterium | reverse complement strand
GCTACAGTGGGAAGAGATTTTTGCCCGTTCGCACCGGACCGGAGTCCCCATGAGTACCTCGTACCGCCGTCGTCCACTGTCTGTGGTGTGCGCGGCGCTCGCCGGACTCGTGATGGTCGGCGCGCTGGCGGGCCCCGCCGTAGCCAGCGAGGCGCCGGATCCCGCAGGCCCCACGGTACAGACCCCCGATAAGCCCGATGAAGATGAAGGCAAGATCCGGATTCCCGGGCGGGACGCCGAATCCGAGCACCTGTTCCTGGCCGTCGTCGAGGCCGCCGCCGACCGGGTGGATGCCCGGGAGATCGTCGATGCGGTGGAATCCGCCGGGATCAAAGGGGACACCCGGATCCTGTTGGCGGTGGACCAGCAGCCCACCGAGATGAAGGGCGCCGCCCAACTGGTCCGTGGCTCGTTGATGTTCGGTCAGTCGGACGCCCTCGCCGACGACTGGGTGGAGAACGGGAAATCCGAGGGGTATGTGGGCAAGGACTGGTTGGCCATCGGCGTGATCCTGCCCGAGAACGACGGCGGCCCGGTCGACGTGTCCATCGACCCCGGACGCAATATCGAACTGGCCGACGACACCAGCCTCGAAGCGATGGCCGGCAGCGGGAAGGCGGCCTTCGCCGCGGGTGACTACACCCAGGGCCTGTCAGAACTGGCCGTTGCCGCCGGGACCGGGATCAACGCCCGTTCCAATCCTTTGCCCTGGGTGCTGGGGGGAGTGGGGGTCGTGGTCCTGGCCGGCATCGGCGCCTTGGTGGCCAGCAGCCGGCGCAACCGGCGCGCGCTGGCGCAGCAGGCGCGGGAGAAGGAAGCCGTGTCCCTGCGGGCACGGATCCAGGAGATGGCCGGAGGGTTGAGCCAGCGCGGCGATACCCCACCCCGCCGGGGAAGCCCCGGGCCGGTGGCCGCCTCCGTCGCCCGGCTGACCACCCAGCTGGTGGAGCGGACCGCGGGGGAGGAACAGGCCGCCGAGGACGCGGCCGCCGATGACACTGCGACCTTGACGGCGATCCTCCACCGGCTGGAAACCCAGCAGCGGGCCTTGGAGGGGGTGGACGTGCTGCTCGGCACCGGGAGGGCGACGAAGCAGGCCTGGCAACGCCAGCTCCAGATCCACCGGGACCGGCTGCAGGAGGTGGCCGACGGACTCGATGTCCCCGGGGCCCGGAAGCTCGACGCCGCCCCCGACGTGGTGGCCGTGTTGATCGAACACACCCGCGCGTTGGACGAGGCCGGCAAGGACCTCCGGCGGGCGGCCAAACGAGGACGGCGGAAACCCGGTTACGAGCTGCTCGACCGGCTGGAGGGGCTGCGGATCGAGCTCGATGCCGTCGCCGAGCGCCTCACGGCCCAGGCCGCAGCCACCGAAATGGAGCTGGAGCTGGAACCGCCCGACCCCCACGACGTCCTGGCCCAGCTCGCCCGGGCCGTTGACCTGCTCGAGTCGGCGGGGACCGGCCGCACGCCGGCCGCCGGGAGGCGGGCATGAGTGCCGCCGCGACGGGCCACATGATGCGCGCCGGGGACTCCCGCCCCCGCTTCGGCTTCCCCTGGCTGGCCCTGGTGCTGGGAGTGGTCACGCTGCTCTTCGCCGGATTCGGCTGGTACGCGGTCACCGCCGAACCGGGAGCCCAGGTACGCATCGAGGTGGAGGGCTCCCCGGGCCACGGCATCAGCCAGGCCAGCATCGAGGCCGCCCACCCCGACCCCATCCGCTCGTGGAAACCCTTGACCCTCAAGGTCACCGACCAATACCTCAGCGCCGACCAACAACACGGCAGGACGGACCTGGACGCCGACGTCGTCCTCTCCACGCAGTGGAAGAACCTGGAGGATTCGACCAGGGAACGCCGCTTCACCGGGGCCGCCCTGCGCTCCTCCGAGGAGTCCGATGACCGGTATGCGATCGGCAGCACCTATGTGAACAACCTCGGGCTCGGGCATGGCCCGTTGGCCGTGGTGGCCGCCGCCGAAACCGCCGCCGATGTACTGGGTGGAGGGCCCATCCGCACCCCCGTGTTCTGGGTGGCCGGCACCGGCCTGGGGATCCTGCTCACCGGCACCGCCCTGGCCTTCTCGCTGCGCCGGCGCCGGAAGTGGGAGGGGCGGTACCGGCGGTTGACCGCCGCCCAACGCCGGCTCGCCCGGGTGGTCCTGGATCTGGAGGCACTCGAGGTCACCTACCGGACGACCCCGGAACGACGCCGACCCGACGGGTACACCGTGGCCTGGCGGACGTTGCGGGATTCGACCCTGGAGCTGGCCCGCAGCGAGCCAGGGGTCATGACCGCCGTCCGCGACCCGGAGACCGCGCTGACCCTGCATACCGGGGGACTGGTCGATCTCTTCGAGGCCTCCTCCCGCGAGCTGACCACCCTGGCCGATGCCCTGCTCGCCGCCGGCGCCGTGCACGGAAACCTGTCCCGGCGCGGCGCGGTCTTCGACCGGATCACCGCCCCGATCAACGACGCCGCCCGCGAACTGATCATCCGCCTCGAAGCGGCCCCGGCCGACGTGTTCTCGGCCAAGACCATGGACGATCTGCGCGGTAGGTTGCGGGCCCTGCTTCAGGCCTCGGCCCGTTCCGGCCGCGGCAGGACCGGCACCGGGGTCCAGGCCTGGGCGGAGGCGGAGCGCAGCCTGGAGGGGATCGCCCGGCATATCGCCGACGTGCTGCGCCGCTACCCGCACGGGAAGGTCAGGGCCCGCCGGCGGGACACCGAGGACCTGAGCGAACTGCGCGAGAGCCTGGGCCTGCCCGGGGAGGCGTCGTTGGCGCTCACGGTCCTGGACGAGGCCAACGCGGTGGCCCGTGCCCTGCTCGGCGACGTCGAGGCCTACGACTCCCTGGCCCCGGCCCGCACACCCCGCGGACCCCGCCGCGGCCGGGGCCGTCGCGGTCTGCGGCGGCTCCACCCCGACGACCTGGGCCCGGAAGCCACCGGCCGAAGCACCCGGAGCCGGTGGATCTGGGGGACCGCCGCCGCCCTGGTGGCCTCGGCCGTGGCCGCGGGGCTGATCACCGGGACCGTACTGGGCCGCCCCGGCTGGGAACTGACCGGGACCGACCATTTGCGCAGCCTGACCATCGACGGGCAGGCCGAGGGGATCACCGAGGCCGGGATCCGCGGCTACCTCGAGGACAAGTTCCCCCAACCCATCGACGTCACCCTGGCGGTCCGCGACGCCGAACAATACCTGCAGCCGACCCCCGACGAGAGCTCGGATCTGGGCGTCGACGTGGATCCTGGCCGCCACCTCGACGCCCTGTGGCGGGTGAAGGACGAGTTCCCCGGTCTGCTGGACCCGAAGACCGGCGAACTGCGGCCGGACCAGGTGATCATGCCCGTCATGGTCTTCGACGACGGCCGGGTCGCCGTGCCCGGCCAGCTCGCCGGGGCCACGGCCCTGGGGGACGGCCGCCGGCTGGGAGCGGCGAACTGGACCATGCCGCACCTCTACGTCTCCTCACCCGGGACGGCCGAGGTCACCGTCGCCCACGGACTCGAGGACCTGGCCCGCGGCCTGCAATCCAACGGGTTCCCGGACCAGAACATCAGCGGGGCCCTGCTGTTCTGGCTGCTGACCGTGACCCTGACATTGGGACTGCTCACGGCCGCCCAGGTGGTGCGGTTCGGTGGGACCATCTCGGCCGGCCTCGGCCGGTTCGGCCGGGGTGGGGCCGGCCTGCGCCGGGCCCGGGCCGAACTGGACCAACTGGCCCTGGGGTTGGACGATTCCCGGCTCGATACGGTGGCCGTGCTGGGCGCGGGGGCCGCCTCGACCAGTGCCGAGGCCGACCAGCGGCTCTTCGAACGGGCCCTGGTCATGGCCTGGCGCGAAGCGGACGACCTGGCGGCGCTGCCGCTGTCCGCCCGGCTCACCCAGCACTACCTCGACCGCGTCACCCGGCTGCAACGACTCGTCGCCACCCTGGGGAAACGTGACGCCGACGTCCACCGCCGCACCGCGGCACTGCTGGAGGCCACCCGCGTCACCGGGGGCTGATGGCCTGCTGTGACACGTCCTGGTTGGTACGTGACGGGAGTCGGGAAACATTGCTGGAACAGTCGTACTTTTCCTTGTGGGCCTACGTCGTGTCTGGAAGACTGCCCGGGGACGAGCCATACGACTCAACAGCATTGATGAGAGGACCGACCATGACCCCGTCACCGGCACGCAGCTTCCGCTTCGCCGCGATCCCCTTGGCCGCGGCCTTCGCCCTGACCACGGCCATGGCCCCGGTCGCCTCCGCAGCGCCGGCCGCCCCCGTCCCTTCCGACTCGGCACAGCCGGGACCCGCAGGACAGGCGATCGCCGACGCGCTCTCCGACGGCCAGGTTCCCGCCGCCGAACGGAAGGCCCTGGCCGAGCAGGCCTCCGACGCACTGGGGGAGGAGGCGCTGCCCGCCCGGATGGGACAGGGGCAGAAACGCATCGCCGAAACCGGGGACCCTCGGGTCCCCACGCTTCAGGAACTGGCCGAACTGGGCCGAGCAGCGGGCGGGGAGGCCGTGTCGATCCCAGAGCTTCCGGCAGGCCAGTCGAAAACACCGAACTCGGCCGTCTCGCCGTCGTACACCTCCGGCAACGGCTGGTGGCGTCCGCCGGGGGTCCCCGGGGTGGACGTCTCGGCGCACCAGGGCACCGTGGACTGGTCCTACGCCTACGGCAAGGGCGCACGCTTCGCCTATGTGAAGGCCACCCAATCCTGGGCGACCTCGCTGTACACCAACCCCGACTTCACCCAGCAATACAACGGTTCCTACGATGCCGGGATGATCCGTGGGGCCTACCACTTCGCCATGCCCGCGGCCTCCAGCGCAAAAACCCAGGCCCGGGACTTCGTGGCCCATGGCGGAGGCTGGTCGGCCGATGGCAAGACGATGCCGCCGCTGCTGGACATCGAATGGAACCCCTATGACGCCCAGACCTTCCCGCAGGGCAAGGGGGACACCTGCTACGGGATGAGTCCGAAGGAGCTCTCCGACTGGATCCACGCCTTCGGGGTGGAAGTCAGGAACCTGACCGGCCGGCTGCCGATGATCTACACCGCCAGCTCCTGGTGGAACCAGTGCACCAACTCCTCCTCCCGGTTCAAGGACTGGGATCTGCATGTGGCCCGCTACCCCGGCTCCGCCCAGGACACCCCCGGTGCCCTGCCCGGCGGATGGACCGACTACCGGCTCTGGCAGTACGCCACGGATACCGGTTTCATCGGCAAGAACAGGGGAGTGGACGGCAACGTCTTCAACGGGTCCCTGGCCCAACTGCGCTCCTTCGCCAAGAGCAAGGGCTGACCACCGCCGGCGGGAATCCCGGCACGGAGAGGCACGG
>JAKDMV010000002.1 GCA_030452125.1 Micrococcaceae bacterium | reverse complement strand
CCTAGCCGCCGGCGAAGGGCGGGAGGACGTCGATGACATCCGCGTCGGCCAAGGGACGCGACTCGTCCCTGGCGCCGATCTCGTTGACCAGGAAGCTGGAGCGGGAGAGCACGCGATGCAACGGGGGTCCCGACGCACCGGTGGCGGGGACCGCGTGCGGGAGGTGGCCCAGCAAGGCCGCCAGCGTCCCGCCGTCGTGCTCGATGTCCTGCAGCGGGACATCCAACTCCTTCACCCCGGCAGCGGCGGCGGCAGCGGCAAAGAACCTGACCTTCACTTATCCTCCAATGGCGCTCATGGAACGGTCGGGCTGGACGAAGTCCTCGGCCCCCAGACCGGTGTGGTCCATGCCGTGGGCGCGCGGTTTGGCCCACATGGCGGCCCGCCAGCGGTCGGCGATGTCCTGATCGGTGGCCTCCGAGCGCAGCAGGGCGGTCAGATCGGTTTCCTCCCGGGAGAACAGGCAGCTCATGATCCTGCCTTCGGCCGTGATCCGGGTGCGCCGGCAATCAGCGCAGAAGGGTTCGGTGACCGAGGCGATGATCCCGACGGTGCCCAGCAGCGTATCCGGTTCGCCCTTGGCCCGGACCTCGTAGCGTTCGGCGGGTGCCCCGTCCCGGGACTCGGGGGCCACGGTGATGTCGTAATCGACGCCGAGCAGTTCGCGGGTGTCGGTGGCGGTGACCATGTCGTCCCGGGTCCATCCGTGATCGGCATCCAGGGGCATCTGCTCGATGAAGCGCAGCTCGAATCCGCGCTCGAGCGCCCAGGCCAGCAACGAAGGGGCTTCCAGGTCGTTGATGCCGCGCATCAGGACCGCGTTGATCTTGATCGGGGACAAGCCCGCGTCCGCCGCGGCGTCGATGCCTTCGATGACCTTGTGCAGGAAGTTGCGCCGCGCGAGTTTCTTGAAGGACTCGGCATGGATGGTATCCAGCGAGACGTTGATCCGGGTCAGTCCGGCTTCGGCCAGGGCCCGGGCCCTGGCCGTGAGGCCGACCCCGTTGGTGGTCATTGAAATCGGCAGGTCGGGGTGGTCGGCGCGCAGCCCGGCGATGATGTCCACCAGGTCCTTGCGCATCAACGGCTCCCCGCCGGTCAGGCGCAGTTCGCGCACCCCGTGGATGTCCACGGCGATCCGGACCAGCCGCCGGATCTCCCCGGCGGTCAGCAGGCGTTCCGCGGGCAGCCAGGCCATGCCGTCGGCGGGCATGCAGTAGGTGCAGCGCAGATTGCATTTGTCGATCAGGGAGATGCGTAGATCGGTGGCCACCCGTCCGAACCGGTCCAGCAGGCGCGGATCGTCGCCCGGCGCCGGTGGGGGAACGAAATCCCCGGAGTCCTGGGGGCCGGAGGCACCCGGTTCGGGGATGCCGGGCATGCCCAGGGATACCGCAGCCTTGCCCCCGGTGGCCGGGTCGGCTGCGGACTGGGAGCTGGTGCTGCACGTCATGCCTCGAGCGTAGTCCAGATCCGGGGCGAAAACAGGGGCAGTGGCCGGGTGATCGGCGCCCGAGGATGCCCCGTGGACCGCCGGGATTTCCGTGCGCGCCACAACAACCGGTATGGATATCCGCATTTGCGTCGAGTAGGGTCTAGTAATGACGCAAATGAGAGTATCCGAGGCGGCTCGGTTTCTGGCGGTCAGTGACGATACGGTCCGCCGACTGCTGGACTCCGGACAACTGACCGCAGGCAAGGACGCCTCCGGGCGGATCACCGTCGACGGGGTGGAACTGGCGGGCTACATCCGCGGTCTGGCCGAGACGCCGAGCGACCCGGCCCACGTGGCCTCCTCGGCCCGGAACCGCTTCGTCGGCCTGGTGACCGCGGTGACCGCCGACCGGGTCATGGCGCAGGTGGAAATGCAATGCGGCCCCTTCCGCGTCGTGTCCTTGATGAGCAGCGAAGCCGTGAAGGACCTGGGGCTGGAACCGGGACGCATTGCCACGGCAGTGGTGAAATCAACCAACGTCATCATCGAAACAAAGGCCTGATCATGCGCAACCCCCTCATCACCGTCATGGCCGCGGCCGCGTTGCTGCTCTCGGCGTGCGGGACACCGGCCGCCGGCACGGACCCGACTGCCTCGACACCGGGCGGGCAGGACGGGGCGGCGATCCACTTCGCGGCGGCAGCCTCCCTGACCGACGTCGCCCCGGAACTGACCCGGGCCTACGCCGAGGAAACCGGGGACACGACCCGGATCGACATCAACCTCGGCGCCTCCTCCAAGCTCGTCCAGCAAGCGAACTCCGGCCAGCAGCCCGATGTGCTGATCACCGCCGACACCCAGGCCCCCGAGGCGCTGGAGGATCCAACGGCCTTCGAACCCCCGATCGACCTGGTTTCGAACACCCTGGTGCTCGCGGTTCCCGCCACGTCGAAGATCACCGCCGCGGACCAGTTGCCCGAGGCCGGTGCGGTGGCGTTATGCGCCCCGGCGGTGCCTTGTGGCCGGGCCGCCAACACCTATCTCGACCACCAGGGTTTCTCCCTGGACACGGTCAGCGAGGAAGACAACGTGCGGGCCGTGCTGACCAAGGTCACCGCGGGACAAGTCGACGCCGGCTTCGTCTATGCCACCGACGCCGCAGCAGCCGGGGACCAGGTCCGGGCCATCGACCTGACGGGGCTGGACGCCAACATCTATCCGTTGCTGGTCGCCACCGATGCCGCCGAACCTGCGCAGGACTTCGCTCGCTGGCTCCAGGGGGATGCGGCCATGAAGCTGCTGAACGACGCCGGTTTCTCGGCGCCGTGACCCGCACCGTCCTCTCGCCCCGCATGCGGCGGGCGACCACCCCCGGATGGCTGTGGGTTCCGGCGCTCATTGGGCTCGCTGCCCTGGCCGGGCCCCTGGTGGCGCTCTTCGTCGCGGCCCGCTGGCAGGACCTGCCCGAGTTGCTGGCCCGCGACGAGGCCCGCACGGCGTTGGGTCTCTCCCTGGGCACGGCGACGGCCTCGACCATCGTGTGCTTCCTGCTCGGGCTGCCCCTGGCGGTGCTGCTTTCGCGCCTGCACGGAGTCGTCCTGCAGGTGCTGCGCGGCCTGCTGGTCGTGCCGCTGGTGCTCTCACCGGTGGTCTCGGGACTGGCCCTGCTCTACTTCTGGGGCCGCCAGACACCGGTGGGGGGCTGGCTGGACTCGATCGGCCTGGGCGTGGGCTTCAGCCCGGCGGCGGTCGTGCTGGTCCAGGTGTTCGTCTCGCTGCCCTTCTTCGTCGTCTCGGCGCTGAGCAGCATCGAAGCGGTGGACACCGACCTGGAATTCTCCGGGGCCAACGCCGGGGCCTCCTCCGGACAGATCCTGGCCCACATCACCCTGCCGCTGGCAGCCCCCGGGATCATCGTGGGCACGCTGCTGGCCTTCGCCCGGTCCCTGGGCGAATACGGGGCGACCATCACCTTCGCCGGTTCCGTGGCAGGACGCACCCGGACCTTGCCGCTGCAGATCGAATTGGCGCTGAACTCCAACGACCCGCAGGCAGCCCTGGGGATCAGCCTGATGCTGATCGGGCTCTACCTGATCGTGCTCGTCGTGGCCGGGGCCGGGGTCGGCAGGATCTTCAGGCGGTAGCCACCCGTAGGATGGACGCCATGAAGCAACCCTTCCGACGCAGCGTCGACGAGCACCGTGGCGTGCTGAAGGCCCTGCTGTCCGAACTGCCGTCACGGCTGGGGTCCCAGGAGCTGGTGCTGGGCGAAGCCCGCGGACGGATCCTGGCCGCGGATCTGCCGGCACCCCGGAACCTGCCGGCGTTCGATAATTCGCAGATGGACGGATTCGCCGTACGCCGAGCCGACCTGCTTGACGGGCAGGAACTCCGGGTCGGTGCCGTGATCGCCGCCGGCGATGCCGCGGAAGCCCTGCCGGCCGGAACGGCGGCCCCCATCATGACCGGGGCCATGCTCCCGCCCGGCGCGGACGCCGTGGTACCCATCGAAAGGGCGGACCCCCCGGAATTCCCGGAGGCCCTCAGCCAGCCGGGCCCCCCGGCAGGGGCCTGGACGGTACGCCTGCCCGCCGACACCCCCGACGGCCAGTTCATCCGCGCGGCCGGAAGCGATATCGCCCGCGGGGCCATCGCCCTGCCTGCAGGAACCCGGCTCGGCCCGGCCCAGCTCGGACTGGCCGCGGCCTTGGGGTTGGACCGGCTCACCGTGACCGGGCGCCCCCGGGTCCTGGTCCTGGCCACCGGGGACGAGGTGCGCGCGCCCGGCTCCGACCTCGCTCCGGGACAGATCCACGATGCCAACACCACCTTGTTGCTGGGCCTCTTCGCCGAGGCGGGGGCCGAGGTCGCCGCCGCAGGCATCAGCACCGACGCGCCGGAGGCCTTCATGGCCGAACTGGCCCCCGCCCTGGGACCGCCCGGCGCTCCGGCCGCCGATCTCGTGGTGACCAGCGGGGGCATCAGCAAGGGCGCCTTCGAGGTCGTCCGGCTGGCCCTGGCCGGCCACGGGATCGAGTTCGGCTCCGTCGCCATGCAACCCGGAGGGCCCCAGGGCGCCGGCATGCTGCGGCTGCCGGGGGCGGCGCCGACCCCCTTGCTGGCCTTCCCGGGAAACCCGGTCAGCGGGGTCGTCAGCTTCGAGCTGCTGGCCCGGCCCGTCTGGGAGGAACTCTTCGCCACGCCGCCGCGACCCCGGGTGGCGACCCGCCTGGCCACCGATCTTGCGGCACCTCCGGCGGGAAAGCTCCAGGTCCGGCGGGCCGCCGTCGTCCTCGGGGACGACGGCGCGCCGACCGCGACCCCGGTGGGCGGGCCCGGTTCCCATCTGGTCCATGCCCTGGCCAGGTCCAATGCCCTGCTGGTGCTCCCTGCCGGAAGCGCGGCACCCCGGGCTGGAGAAATGATCGACACCCTCATTTACGGAGCGCAGATATGAACGACCCCGAAGCACCAGCCCTGAGCCATGTCCGGGCCGACGGATCCGCGCATATGGTCGATGTCTCCGCCAAGGCCGAGACCTCGCGCCGGGCCGTCGCCCAGGCAGTGCTGCACACCCGCCCCGACGTCCTGGCGATGATCGTCGCGGGGGAGCTTCCCAAGGGCGATGCCCTGGCGGTGGCCCGCGTCGCCGGGATCATGGGCGCGAAGAAGACCCCGGAACTGATTCCGCTGTGCCATCCGCTGCCGCTGTCGAAACTGACCGTCGATTTCTTCCCCGATGCCGACGCCGGAAGCATCCGCATCGAGGCCGCCGTGACCACCCGGGGGGTGACCGGCGTGGAGATGGAGGCCCTGACGGCCGTGTCGATCACCGCATTGACGCTCTACGACATGACCAAGGCGGTCGATAAGCACGCCTCCATCGACGACATCAAGGTGCTGGCCAAATCCGGGGGAAAAAGCGGGGACTGGACCGTCGGGGAGGACCGGTGAGACCCGCATCGACCCGCCGGGCGGGAATCATCATCGCCTCCACCCGGGCCGCCTCCGGCGGGTATGCCGACCGCAGCGCCCCGATCATCGGCGAATGGTTGCAAGGGCACGGCTTCGAGCTGACCGAACCGGTCATCGTCCCCGATGGGGAACCGGTCGGTGCCGCCTTGCGCGAACTGCTGGCCTCGAGCCCGTCGCTGCTGATCACCAGCGGGGGGACGGGCCTGGCCCCCGATGACCTGACCCCCGAGATGACGGCCCCGTTGTTGGACCGGGAGATCCCCGGGATCATGGAGGCCATCCGCGCCGTCGGGCGCACGAAGACCCCGCATGCCGCCCTCAGCCGCGGCCATGCCGGAACCGTCGGCAGGACGCTGGTGGTGAATCTTCCGGGATCGCCCTCCGGGGTCCGCGATGCCCTGGGCGTCCTGGACCCGCTCATCACCCATCTCTGCGAACAGATTGAAGGAGGACATGGACATGCCTGATACCCCGGGAATCGTGGTTTTCGCCGGTATGGCGGAGGCACCCATCGACGTCTCGACCGCGTGGGATGCCGTCGAGACCGACGCCACCGGCGCCGTCGTCACCTTCGGCGGGGTGGTGCGCAACCACGACGGCGGCCGAGCGGTCGACAAGCTGGACTACAGCGCCCATCCCAGCGCCGAGGCCACCATGGCCGCCCTGGCCGCCGAGGTCGCGAGCCGCCACCCCGGAACCCGGCTCTGGGCCGCCCACCGGACCGGGGCGTTGGCCATCGGGGATCCGGCCCTGGTGGCAGCCGCCGCCTCCGCCCACCGCGGGGAGGCCTTCGAAGCCTGCCGGGATCTGGTCGAGGCAGTCAAGGCCGGGGTGCCGGTCTGGAAGGAACAACACTTCACGGACGGCGACACCGAATGGGTGGGCATGGCCTGAGGCGATATCCTTGGGTGCATGAGTGCTCAAATTCGTGTTGCCATCCTCGGCGCCTCCGGGCGCATGGGTTCCGAGGCCGTCCAGGCCGTGGAGAACGCCACCGACATGGAACTGGTGGCGGCCCTGGGCCGGCACGATCCATTGCAGGAAGTGCTCGACGCCGGGGCCACGCACCTCGTGGATCTCACCGTTCCGGGCAGCACTGAAACCAATGTGCGTTTCGCCGTCGACCACGGGCTGCACGCCGTGGTGGGGACCACCGGATGGACCGACGACCGCCGGTCCCAACTCACCGAACTACTGGCCGCGCACCCGCAGACCGGGGTGCTGATCGCCCCGAATTTCGCGTTGGGTTCCGTCCTGGCCTCCGCTTTTGCCGCCCAGGCCGCCAAATACTTCGAATCCGTCGAAATCATCGAACTGCACCACCCGAATAAGGTCGACGCCCCCTCGGGGACCGCGGTGCGCACCGCCGAACTGATCTCGGCGAAGCGTCGTGCGGCGGGGATCCCGGCCAGCCCCGATGCCACCGAGACCCTGCTGGACGGGGCCCGTGGCGCCGATGTCGAGGGGGTGCACGTGCATTCGGTCCGGCTCCGCGGACTCGTCGCCCACCAGGAGGTCCTGCTCGGTTCCGAAGGCGAACAGCTGACGCTGCGCCATGACTCCTTCGACCGGGCCTCGTTCATGCCCGGGGTGCTGTTGGGGCTACGGACCGTCGGCTCACGCCCCGGGCTGACCTACGGACTGGACTCCTACCTCGATCTGGGAGGCAACGCCTAAGTGAAGACCAAACTCTGGGTCGGCGGGATCCTGCTGCTGTTCGTCCTCTACCTCTTCGCCGCATTCTCCAGCGCGGTGACCCTCATCGGCTCACCTGAACCGCTGGCCAAGGGCATCGGCATCGCGGCCCTGCTGATCCCCCTGCTGGGGGTCTGGATCCTCATCCGTGAAGTCCTTTTCGGGGCCCGTAGCCAGCGCATGGCAGGGATCCTCCAATCGGAGGGGCTGCTGCCCGAGGACAACCTGCCGCGCACCCCTTCCGGACGGATCATCAAGGCATCGGCCGATGAGGACTTCGTGCAGTACCAGGAGGAAGCCGAGGAACACCCCGGGTCCTGGCGCAGCATGCACCGGCTGGCGTTGGCCTACGACGCCTCGGGGGACCGCCGTCGGGCCCGCGAGATGATGCGCCGGGCCATCGACCTGTTCCGGGCCTCGCCCGACGCGAAGGCGTCCACCGGAAGCTGACCTTCCCGGCCCGGGGCCGATCAGCTCCGACGTGAAAACAAGGCAGCCTGCACGCGGGACTGCAGGCCGAGCTTGGCCAGGACCCGCGAAACGTGGGTTTTCACGGTCGTCTCCGAAATATCCAACCGACGTCCGATCAGTTGATTGGACAACCCCTCACCCAGGCACTTCAGCACTTCACGCTCGCGGGCGGTCAGCGTCTCCACCGCGGCAGCGGCATCCAGGGAAGCGGCGTCAGCGATGGGTGGCGCCGTCCGGGCGGCCACCGCTGCACTGACGATTCGTGCCGTGACCTCGGGGGAAATCACCGAATCCCCGGCGTGGACCCGCTGCAACGCGGCGGTGATATCCGCCGGTTCGGCCGATTTGAGCAGGAACCCGTCGGCCCCGGCCTCCAACGCCCCGAAGAGGTAGGCATCCTGGTCGAAGGTCGTCAGCACCAGGACCTTGGACAAGGCCTCGGCGGTGATTTCCCGGGTCGCCTGGATCCCGTCGACGACCGGCATGCGCAGATCCATCAGGACGACGTCGGGGCGCAGCGCCCGCGCCATCTGAACCGCCCGGGCGCCGTCGGCCGCTTCGCCCACGACGGTGAGACCGGGCTGCGTTTCCAAGACCATGCGCATGCCCAGACGGATGGCCGCATGGTCATCAGCCAACAACACCGTGATATCGCTCATGCCGGGCCCTCAGCCGGCGGAACCGAGGCCCGGCCGGCGAGCCCAGCGCCAGAGTGCTCCAAATCTTCCTCCGAGGCGCGAACCGGCAGCCGAACCGAGACCTGCCAGCCGCCGTCGTGCACTGCTGCCGTCAGTTCCCCGCCGAGCTGCTCCACCCGCAGGCGAAGACTCCGCAACCCGGTGCCGGTCCCGGGTTCCCCGGCATCTGCCGCGGACCCAGGTCCGGCCGGTGGTGGGCTGTTGGTGACGCGGACGTGGAGCAGCCCGGCGGCGGGACCACCCTGCCCGACGACGGCGATATTGGCACCGGGGGCATGTCTCAGCGCGTTGACCAGCGACTCGGCCACGACCCGGTAGACGGCAGTCTGTTGTGCCGAGGGGATCGACGCGGTTCCCGACACCGTGCTGGACAGGGTGATCCGGGTCCCCGAAGCAGCATGGGCGGCGACCAGCGAATCAAGGTCCGCGAGGAACCCCGCAGCTTCCTGGGCATCACCCGAAGACAGGATCCGGATCATCGAAGTCAGCTCGTTCAGCCCCGCGACGCTTTCCTTCCGGACATGGGACAGGACCTCGGCGGCGAGTTCACGGGTCCCGGTGCTCAGCGCAGCGCCGGTCTGCAGGGCGATCGCCGAGAGGCGGGCCGAGAGGACATCGTGGAGTTCGTGGGCCATGCGTTGGCGCTCGGAGGCCACCGCCAATTCGTGACGGGCTGCTTCCAGGGTGGCTTGTTGCCTGACGGCATCCTCCGCAGCCTGAGCACGGGTGGCCTCCGCCGCGGACAGCTTGCGTTCCTTGCGCACATTGCTGGCCCATTCGGCCGGCAGCAGCAACGACATTCCGGCAATCAGTGCCGTCAGAACGGCAGCAGGCAGCTCGGCCGTGACCGCCAGGACGGAAAGAGTGGCGACGGCCGTGAGGACCAGGGAGGCGATTTCGGTCATTCGGGAGACCCGGTCGCCGGCAAAGAGCACCAGCGAGAAGACGGTTTCCCAGAGCAGGAACAGCGCCGTCGTCTGGCCCATCAGCAACAGCACCAGTACCGCCGTCCCGGTCATGGAGGCCATCAGGAACGTCGTCCCACGCCGGAAGAGGATGCCCACAGACCCCACGGCTGCCACTGCGGGCCACCAGGCCGAGAAAGCTGGTGGGAACCAGGCCCAGTCGCCATCGTTGTTCACGGTCAACAGCAACCACATCATCGCCGGATAGCCCAGGGCCAGCAGGATGTCCTCGCGCCGGATGGCACTCAGCACCCGGAGAACGGGCCGTTCGGTATCGTTCATGGTTTCATCGTGCCCGTCCCCGCCCGTGGTTCCAAGGCGGGAGGCCACCTGATGGGACGAAGGGATGACCTCCGGTGCATCGATGGCAGGACGCGCGGCAGCCGGGATCCGACGAGTGTGGGGTCATGACCTCTGAGAATCTGCTCAAACTCCTCGTCCTGGCCCTGGTGGACAGCACCAGCATCGGCACCCTGGTGATCCCCGTGTGGTTGCTGTTGCGCCGCGACGTCGGGCGCATCGCCGGACGGATCGGCATCTACCTGGTGACGATCGGGGTCTTCTACTTCCTCATCGGCGTGCTGATGCTGACCTCGGCCACCACGGTGCTCCAGGTATGGGGTGACGGAGCCCGGATGTTCATCGACTCACGCCCGGCCCATTGGGTGGCGCTTGCCGGCGGCGCCGGGCTTCTGTGGTTCGCGCTCAAGGACGGCAAGACGGTGCGCCGGACGGCGAAACCGCAGCACGCCACGACCGCGACCGGGGCAACCGCGACGGCACCGGATCAACCGGGGCCATCCGGTCCGCAGGGCCGTCAGGAAGCGGCCGAGGAACGGTGGAAGACCCGCATCGGCAGGGCCCTGGGCACCCCGGCCGGCCTGCTTACTTTGGCGCTGGTGGCCGGTTTGCTCGAGCTGCCGACCATGCTGCCCTATGTAGCGGCGATCGGCGTGCTGACCGTCTCAGGTCCTGCCGGGGCGGGATCGTTCCTGCTGCTGGCGGGCTACTGCGTAGTCATGTTGCTACCGGCTGGGTTGCTGCTGACCGCCCGGCTGCTGTTGGCCCACCGCATCAACGGACCCCTGCACCGGCTGGGCCAGTGGTTGGGCAAGGCCTCCGCCGAAGCGGTGTTGTGGATCATGGGAGTCGGCGGGTTCCTGCTGCTGCGCTTCGCCGTCGGTGGGCTCTAAGCCGGATCAGCCGGTGCCGCTGCGGGCGAGCGCATGCACCCCGGCTTCCAGCGGGCCCCTCCGGCCGGCCCACTTCAGTCCGATGCCCACCAGCAGGGAACCGACGACGAAGTACAGGTACAACCCCAACCGCGGCATTCCGGCGGTGACGGTGCTCAACGCGTCCAAGGCCACCAGGTGGCCGGCATAGAGGGTCAGCGTCGCGGACCCGGCGCCAGAGAGTGGCCAGAGCAGTGCTTCTCCGGCCAGGCCGAGCAGCGCCGACAGTGCCATGGCCAGCAACTGGCAGGCGCCCAGGACGGCGATCGCGGTCCCCGCCACATGCAGCAGATCCAAGGGGGCGCTGCTATGCGGTGCGGAGAGGACGAACCACCAG
Source organism: Micrococcaceae bacterium (assembly GCA_030452125.1). Lineage (GTDB taxonomy): Bacteria > Actinomycetota > Actinomycetes > Actinomycetales > Micrococcaceae > Arthrobacter_H. Next base: position 54,718 of record JAKDMV010000002.1, on the reverse strand, counting down.
GGGGTCCCTTCGACCCCTGCCAGGCCGTGCCCGGAGAGCAACGCAGCATCCAGGGGCAGACCGTTCCCCTCGGTGATCGCCGTCAAGGTCCGCAGCGCCTCGTCGTTGGCTCCGATCACCCGGTCCGAGAGCTCCCGGGCCGCCCACGCCAGGGACGCACCACCGACGGTGAACGCCAGGGCGACCGGAGGCAGCGAGATCCGGCAGCGCCCCAGGGCCAGACCCAGCACGATGAATCCCGTCCAGACCAGGACCGGGTAGTAGCCGGTGATGAACAGATCGGCGGCCAACGAGGCCGGGCGCAGCAGGTCCGTCAGACCGGGGGAGGGGCCTACGGTGGCCGGGGAGATGCGGGACGTCGCCAGCGGGAAGAGCAGGTACCACAGGACGGGGGAGAGCAGCAGCCAGCCGATCGCCGAGAACCAGAGGGTGCGCCACCGCAAGCCGAGGAACACACTGGCGATCAGGAACAGCACCCCGTAGTGCACCAGGATGACGGCGACATTGGTGTTCAACGCTCCACAGCCCAACCCGATGACGGTGATCAACACGGCCCGGATCAGGACCGAGCGCCGCCCGGACCTGAGTCGGGTCCCGGTATGTGGGCGGCTTCCCCCGGTCAGCAGCGCCAAGCCGACACCGGCCAGGATCGCGAACAGTGCCGAGGACGTCCCGGCGAACAAGGTGGCCGTCCAGGTGGCATGGACGGCGCCGGAATCATCGGCCCGGGTCAACGGCAGGATGTGGGTGGCCATCATGCCCAGCAGGGCGAGGCCGCGGGCCACATCGACCCCCGCGATCCGACCAGCGGGGGCGGAGGCGCTCTGACTGGGCATGGGCTCCTGGAGGATCGGATCGGGCGGCGGGGGTGCCGGGGACACACGGTCGAATATATCAAGGCGGGCCACCGGCCGGAGGGGGGACGACGGCGGAATCGGGCCCGCGTCGTCATCGTCGGCCGGGTGCGCGTCATCTTGGTCACGTGGCGCGTGGACTCGGCGGTTTCGGGGTCCGTGCGGGGTAACGTGGTGCCATGCCTACCCCGGAATCCAATACCCCGCGTCATGATGCCATCTTCGGGAACCTGGGGACCGCCATGGTCACCCCGTTCACGCCCGCCGGCGAGGTCGACTACGACCAGGCAGCGGCCTTGGCGACCAAACTAGTCGATGAGGGCTGCGACAACCTGGTGGTCACCGGGACCACGGGGGAGACCTCGACGCTGACCGACGAGGAGAACGTGGGCATGTTCCGCACGGTCGTCGAAGCCGTGGGCGACCGTGCGAAGATCATCGCCGGGTCCACCACCAACGACACTGCCCACTCCATCCAGCTCTCCCAGGCCGCCGCGAAGGTCGGCGTGCACGGGCTGCTGGTCACCGCACCGTATTACAACAAGCCCAGCCAGGCCGGCGTCCGGGCCCACGTCGAGACGCTCGCTTCCTGCACCGATCTGCCCGTCATGGTCTATGACATTCCCGGCCGCACCGGCATCTCCATCAGCACCGAAACCCTGATCCGTCTGGCCGAACACCCCAACGTGGTGGCGTTGAAGGATGCGAAGGCCGACTACCAGGCCACCACCCGCGTGCTGGCCAGCACCGACCTGGATGTGTACTCCGGGGACGACGGGCTGACGCTGCCGCTGATGGCCGCCGGCGCCCAGGGGGTCATCTCCGTGACCGCCCACGTCGCCACCGCCGCATACCGCCGCCTGGTGGACGCCCTGCTGGCCGGCGACCTGGCCACCGCCCGGGCCCTGCACTTCGAACTGGACCCCATCCAGCGTGCCGTCATGTCGCATATCCAAGGAGCCGTGGCCGCCAAGACGGTCCTGAAGTGGCAGGGGGTCCTCTCCAACGCGATCGTCCGTCTGCCCCTGGTGGAACCGACCGATGCCGAAGCGGCCCCCATTCGTGCGAATCTGGCCGAGGCGGGAATCAACCTCTAGGAAAGGGGCCCCGATGAGCGAAACCAGCGTCGTGCCGGAGCAGGAAACGTACCCGAACCCGCCACCGCCATTGGCCCATGACGTCCTGCGGATCGTCCCCCTCGGCGGCATCGGGGAAATCGGGCGGAACATGGCCGTCTTCGAGATCGACGGCAAACTGCTCATCGTGGACTGCGGGCTCCTCTTCCCCGAGGAACACCAGCCCGGGGTGGACGTCATCCTGCCGGACTTCGACTACATCCGCGAGCGCATCGACGACGTGGTCGGCGTCGTACTGACCCACGGGCACGAGGACCATATCGGGGCCGTGCCCTACCTGCTGCGGTTGCGCGGGGACATCCCGCTGATCGGATCGCAGCTGACGCTGGCCCTGGTCGAAGCCAAACTTCTCGAACACCGGATCACCCCGGTGCTGGTCACCGTCGAGGAAGGCCAACGCCACACGTTCGCCGGCTTCGAAACCGAATTCGTGGCAGTGAACCACTCGATCCCCGACGCGCTGGCCGTATTCATCCGCACGAGCGCCGGTACGGTGCTGCATACCGGCGACTTCAAGATGGACCAGTTGCCGTTGGACGGACGCATTACCGACCTACGGGCCTTCGCCCGCCTGGGCGAAGAAGGCGTGGACCTGTTCATGTCCGACTCCACCAACGCGGACGTCCCGGGCTTCACGACGGCCGAACAGGAGATCGGGCCGGTCCTGGACGATTTGTTCTCCCGGGCCACCCGACGCATCATCGTCGCCTCCTTCTCCTCCCACGTCCACCGGGTCCAACAAGTGCTCAACTCCGCCGCCACGCACGGGCGCCAGGTCGCCTTCGTCGGGCGTTCCATGGTCAGGAACATGGGCATCGCCGCCCGGCTGGGGTACCTGGAGGTGCCCGAGGGCATCCTGATCGACCTCAAGGAAGCGGACCGGCTTCCCGAGGAGCGGGTGGTCTTGATGTCCACCGGCTCCCAGGGCGAATCCATGGCGGCACTCTCCCGGATGGCCACCGGCGACCACCGGGTCACCGTCGGCCGCGGGGACACCATCATCCTGGCTTCCTCCCTGATCCCCGGCAATGAGAACGCCGTCTTCCGGGTGATCAACTCCCTGATGGCCCTGGGGGCCGACGTCGTGCACAAGGGCACGGCCAAGGTCCACGTCTCGGGGCACGCCTCCGCCGGGGAACTGCTCTACTGCTACAACATCCTGCGGCCGGGCCATGCCATGCCTGTGCACGGCGAAACCCGGCACCTGCTGGCCAACGCCCGTATTGCCGAACAAACCGGCGTTCCCGCGCAGAACATCCTGGTCACCGAGGACGGGGCCGTGGTCGACCTGAAAGACGGGGTGGCCCGACGGGTCGGCACCGTGGACTGCGAGCTGGTCTATGTCGACGGATCAGCAGTGGGAAGCATCACCGAGGAGGACCTCAAGGACCGCATCGTCCTGGGCGAGGAAGGATTCATCTCCGTGATCTCGGTCATCAACCGACAGCGCGGAACCGTGCTCTCCGGACCCGACATCCACTCCCGCGGGGTGGCCGAGGATGCCGACGTGCTCGAATCCATCAAACCGGCGATCCTCACGGCCCTGCAGGAGGCGCTGGCGAAGAACCCGGAGGCGACCACCCACCAATTGCAGCAGGTCGTGCGCCGGAGCATCGGGTCCTGGCTCGGACGGACCCTGCGCCGCAAACCACTGATCATGCCGGTTGTCCTGGAGGCCTGAAGGCGTGTGAATCCGGGGTTTTGACCCCTGGATCCTGTACGGTTGCGCATATGGCGACCCGTACTTCCCCCACCCCGACGAAGGCCTCCGGCCGCAAACCGGCGGGCAAGACTCCAGCGCGCGGAAAACCGGCTTCCGGTTCCACGCGCCAGGGCGGGACGAAGCCGGTGGGAAACACCGCCGAGGCCGACCAGGACATCGCCCTGCCGCTACGCGCCATCCGTGGCCTCTGGATGGGCCTGGCCCGGGTGATCGGCGGCGCCTTCCGCAAGATCGGCCAGGACGTGCGCCCGGACCGTGACATTCGTCGCGACGGCACCGGACTCTTTCTGGTCGTCATCGCCGTCATCGTCGGCAGCGTCGAGTGGTGGGGACTGCGCGGGGTCGGTTGGTACGGAACCACCGTGCACAACGTCTTCGGCGGATCCCTGGGCTTCATGGCCTCGCTGCTGCCGCTGGTGCTGTTCATCGGCGCCTACCGTCTCTTCCGCCGCCCCGCCGAAAACCGCGCCAACAACCGCATCGGCATCGGCCTGACCCTGGCGACATTCTCCATCGCCGGGATCGCCCATGTCGCCGCCGGATTGCCGACCCTGGACGAACCGCTCGACGCGCTCCGAGCCGGTGGCGGCGTCGTCGGGTTCCTCATCACCGTTCCGTTGGCCGGACTGCTGACCCAGTGGGGTGCCCTGGCGATCATGATCGCCGGCGCCGTGCTCAGCGTGATGATCATGACCGCCACCCCGTTCCGCCATATCCCGGCCCGTCTGCGCCAAGGCTACGAATGGATCATGGGCCAGCCGGAGCCCGGTTCCGAACCCCGTGAACCCGAGGACCCGAACGATCCAGAACACGATCAGAGCTACCTCTATGCCGACCGCGGTGCCGCGGCCCCCAGGCCCAAGCGCAGCCGCCGCGCCGGCAAGGCAGCCAGGGCCCGCCAACGCGAGGAAGAGGAGGCCGCCGCAGCAGCAAGCGAAGGCCTCACCGGCGATGAAGCCTATGACAATGCCGTCATCAACGACCGTGATGCCCAGACCAAACCGGTTCCGGAACCGCAGATCCCCCCGGGTGTACGCCGGCCCACGGCATCCGAAAAGGCCATGGAAAAGGTCAAGAACGACGTCGGACTGGGCACCCCCGCTGCGGGGCAGGATGGGGAACCGGCCACCGAGGCGCTGGATACCACCGCGATCAACGGCATGCTGGCCGGCTCCGGGAGCGCGGCGGCCCCCGCCACCGTGGCCTCCAACCCGGTGGCCCAGCCGGCCCCCTTGTCACCGATCCCGCAGCGCACCGAACAGCTCCAGCTCTCCGGCGACGTCGCCTACACCCTGCCTTCCTCGGAGTTCCTGCCGGCAGGTCCTCCCGCGAAGGAACGTTCCGAGGCCAACGACGCCGTCGTGAAGGCACTCACCGACACCCTGGACCAGTTCAAGGTCGAGGCCCACGTCACCGGTTTCAGCCGTGGGCCTACGGTCACCCGGTACGAGATCGAGCTCTCCCCGGGGACCAAGGTCGAACGCGTGACCGCCTTGTCCAAGAACATCTCCTATGCGGTGGCCTCCTCTGACGTGCGCATCCTCTCGCCGATCCCCGGCAAGAGTGCCATCGGCATCGAGATCCCCAACACCGACAAGGAAGTGGTTGCCCTCGGCGACGTGCTGCGTTCGAACGCGGCCCGCAAGACCGAACACCCCATGGTCATGGGCATCGGCAAGGACGTCGAAGGCGGGTTCGTGGTCGCGAACCTGGCCAAGATGCCGCATATGCTCGTCGCCGGTGCCACTGGTGCCGGTAAGTCCGCCTTCGTGAACTCGATGATCACCTCGATCCTGATGCGGGCCACCCCCGACGATGTGCGCATGGTCATGGTCGACCCCAAGCGGGTGGAACTGACCGCCTACGAGGGCGTTCCGCACCTGATCACCCCGATCATCACGAGCCCGAAGAAGGCGGCAGAAGCCCTGCAATGGGTCGTGCGCGAGATGGACACCCGCTACGACGACCTGGCGAACTTCGGATATAAGCACATCGACGACTTCAACAAGGGGGTGCGCAACGGCAAGGTGGTTCCGCCCGAGGGCTCCAAGCGGGTGCTGAAGCCCTACCCGTACCTGCTGGTGATCGTCGATGAGCTGGCCGATCTGATGATGGTCGCCCCGCGTGACGTCGAGGACTCGATCGTGCGCATCACCCAGCTCGCCCGGGCCGCAGGCATCCACCTGGTCCTGGCCACCCAGCGCCCCTCCGTGGATGTGGTCACCGGGTTGATCAAGGCCAACGTGCCCTCCCGCATGGCGTTCGCCACCTCCTCGGTCACCGATTCCCGCGTGGTGCTGGACCAGCCGGGAGCCGAGAAGCTGCTGGGACAGGGCGATGCCTTGTTCCTGCCCATGGGGGTCTCCAAGCCGATGCGTGTGCAGGGCTCCTGGGTCACCGAATCCGAGATCCACCGGGTCGTGGAGCACGTCAAGGGCCAGCTCACGGCCGTCTACCGCGAGGATGTCGCGGTGGAGGCGGCGCCCAAGAAGGACATCGACGACGACATCGGCGATGATCTCGAGGTGCTGCTGCAGGCCACCGAACTGGTGGTCACCACCCAGTTCGGTTCCACCTCGATGCTCCAACGCAAACTCCGGGTCGGCTTCGCCAAGGCCGGACGACTGATGGACCTGTTGGAATCACGCGGCGTCGTCGGTGCTTCCGAGGGGTCCAAGGCCCGAGACGTCCTGGTCCAGCCCGACGACCTGCCGGCCGTGCTCGCCGCCATGCGCGGGGACACCGCTCCGGCTGCTCCCGAGGAGGTGGCCCCGGCCGAGGCCGCCCTGGTCGAGAACGCCAACGCGAACCACCAGGGCGCCGATCTGGTGGCCGAGGACCTCGCCTCACGGGCCCAAAGCACCGACTACCACGATGAAGACGACGGCGACTCCGGTTCGGAAGACGCCTGGAACCTCACTGGACGGTAACCTGAAAGGGTGACTGATACACCTGCAGGACCGGCCCCCGGCCATGTCCCGACCCTGAACATCGCCAACGTCCTGACGACCCTGCGGATCATCATGGTCCCCTTCTTCGTCTGGGCGCTGGTGGCCGATGACCAACAGCACGCGGCCTTGAGATGGGTGGCCGTCGGCCTCTTCGTCGTGGCCATGTATACGGACAAACTCGACGGGGACCTGGCCCGCAGCCGCGGGCTGATCACCAACTTCGGGAAGATTGCCGACCCGATCGCCGATAAGCTCCTGCTGGGGGCCGCCCTTGTGACCCTGTCGTGGCTGGGCGAACTCTGGTGGTGGATCACCATCGTCATCCTGGTGCGCGAGCTCGGGATCACGCTGCTGCGCTTCGCCGTGCTGCGCCGCGGGGTCATCGCCGCCTCGCGCGGCGGGAAGCTGAAGACCGTCACCCAGACGGCAGGCCTGTTCCTGCTGTTGCTGCCGTTCACCCCGGCGATCACCTGGCTGTCCATCGTGGCCCTGATCGTGATCCTGCTGGCCGCACTGATCACCGTCTACACGGGGATCGACTACATCATCCAGGCCGCGCGGATGGCCCCGGCCGGCCAAGGGACCGAGACCCCGTGACCGGCGGTGGCACCCCGGCGCTGGCCGCACGGATCATCTCCGAGGCGACCCGGCGGGGGATCACCGTGGCGACCGCCGAGTCGCTGACGGCAGGTTGGATCTCCGCCGCGTTGGCCGATGTCCCCGGAGCCTCGGCCGTGCTGCGCGGGGGAGTGGTCAGCTACCACAACCAGGTCAAGCAGGAGGTGCTGGGCGTCGACGCGTCCCTGCTGGAGAGCAGGGGGTCCGTCGATGCGGAAGTGGCCCGTCGGATGGCGGTCGGGGCCCGCCGGATCTGCACCAGCGACGTCGCCGTTGCCAGTACCGGGGTGGCCGGCCCGGATGCCCACGACGGCAAGGAAGTCGGGACGGTCTTCATCGGCCATGCCGGGCCCCACGGTAGCGGCGCGGTCGAATTCCGGTTCACCGGAGGACGGCAAGCCATCCGCGCCCAGGCCTGTGAGAGGGCACTGGAACGACTGCTGGAACTCATCGAGGCGGAATGAGCCTCCACCACCGGCGCGGAATACTGGCTGTGGGGGCAGTTTTGTGACTAGGCTGGGGGCTGGGGAACAAAATCGAGGTCCCGTTAGTTGAAAAAACTACAGGGTCCATGACAGGACCCATCGGCCAGGGACACCTGGCACAGGATCAAAAGGAGTAAGGCGATACACATGGTCAAGCAACCCGTATCCGTAAACGGCGTCGTCCGTTGGCGCGATGTGGGACTGACAGAAGATGCCCATCGCGAGCATAAGGAGCCCAAAATGGTAGTACTCCGCCACGAGATCGGGGACGTCCTGAGGGATGTCCGCCAGCGTCAGGGCAGGACCCTACGCGAGGTCTCGCATAATGCCCGTGTTTCCCTTGGTTACCTCTCCGAGGTGGAGCGTGGACAGAAGGAAGCGTCGTCCGAACTGCTCTCATCGATTTGCGGGGCATTGGACGTTCCGTTGTCCTTGATGCTTCGCGAGGTCAGCGACCGGGTCGCGATGGCCGAGGGCGTCGACATCCCCGACACCGTCCCGTCGGACCTCACCAACGAGTTCGCCACGGTCCTTCCCGAGGAATGGACCGAAGGCCTGGCCCAGGGCATGGCCCCGACCCACTAACGCCGGGAACATCCCCTCACGCCATGACAGCAGGGCAGCCGTTCACACGGCTGTCCTGCTTTCCGTTAACGACGTGCTTCAGCCCCGATCATTCAAATAGGAGCCGTTCAGCTTGGTCAGCAAGGCGGCCAACGACAACAACTCCTCGTCGGGCCAGTCGGCGAGCAGGTCTTGGAAGACATGCTGGCGGGAGGTCTGCGCCGCAGCCAGTTGCCGTGCCCCGGCCGGGGTCAGGGTGATCGACTGGGCCCGGCCATCCGAGGGATCGGCGACCTTGGCCAGCACCCCCAGCTCCTCGAGCATCTTGACCTGGCGGCTCACCGAGGGTTTGCCGACGCCGATCTCCGCAGCCAACTCGGTCAACCTCAGGGTCCCACGACGTTGCAGCGCCGCCAACAGGCCGTAGGCTCCCGGCTCCATATCGGGGTGGACCTGCTTGGCGACCTTATTGCCATTGGCCCGGGCCCGACGCCAGAGGAAACTGAGCTGCTCCTCCATGTCATGGATGGCTCGGGTGCGCTGGGCCACTGCCTCATCTGCGGGATCGGGTGCATTCATGGCACCATCTTAGGGTCGGAGGGACCAACCCGTGGAAGAATGGACAACGTGAGACTCAGTGATTTCTGGCGCCTGATGGACGACGAGTTCGGTGCGGGCTACTCCCGTGTGCTGGCCTCCGAGCTGGTCCTGTCCGAACTGGGCGGCCTCAGCGCCCAGGCGGCCCTGTCCTCGGGCGTCGACCCCCGCCGCGTCTGGTGGGCCATCTGTGAGAAACAGGACGTTCCCCCCGCACGGCGGCTCGGACGCGATGTCGCCCCGAAGCAGTAATCGGCCATGACACGCCGAACACTCGTTCGAACATGTGTTCGGAACAGCTGTAAGCTGTCCACAGAGACATGGCACGGGTGGCGGACCGCGGTTCTCCACAAGGGACGACGGCCCGCACCAAATTATCCGGTGCGGCGCATACCGTGTGAAACAGGACGACAACAGGCCGTAGGGCCGCAAGACAACCGAGGTGAATGATGGCCGCAGCAATGGACCGCGAAAAGGCTCTCGAATCAGCGCTGGCACAGATCGACAAGCAATATGGCAAGGGTTCGGTGATGCGTCTGGGGGACGATACCCGAGCCAGGATCGAAGTCATCCCGACCGGCTCGATCGCCATGGACATCGCCCTGGGCATCGGCGGGCTGCCGCGTGGCCGTGTCGTGGAGATCTACGGACCGGAATCATCCGGTAAGACCACGTTGGCGCTGCACGCAGTCGCCAACGCCCAGGCCAACGGCGGCATTGCCGCCTTCATCGATGCCGAGCACGCACTGGATCCCGAGTACGCCAAGAAGCTCGGCGTCGACACCGACGCCCTGCTGGTGTCCCAGCCGGACACCGGTGAGCAGGCGCTGGAGATCATGGACATGCTCGTTGGTTCCGGCTCCCTGGACGTCGTGGTCATCGACTCGGTGGCCGCCCTGGTGCCGCGCGCCGAAATCGAAGGCGAGATGGGCGATAGCCACGTCGGCTTGCAGGCCCGCCTGATGAGCCAGGCGCTACGTAAGATCGCCGGACGGCTGAGCCAGACGAAGACCACTGCGATCTTCATCAACCAGTTGCGCGAGAAGATCGGCGTCTTCTTCGGCAGCCCCGAAACCACCACCGGTGGCAAGGCGCTGAAGTTCTACGCCTCCGTGCGGATCGACGTCCGTCGCATCGAGACGCTCAAGGAGGGAACCAACCCGGTCGGGAACCGGACCCGGGCCAAGATCGTCAAGAACAAGATGGCCCCGCCCTTCAAACAAGCTGAATTCGACATCCTCTACGGCGTCGGGATCTCCCGTGAGGGTGGCCTGATCGACATGGGCGTCGAAGAAGGCTTCGTGAAGAAGTCGGGGGCATGGTTCACCTACGACGGTGACCAGCTCGGCCAGGGCAAGGAAAATGCGCGTAAGTTCCTGCGGGACAACCCGGATCTAGCCGATGAACTGGAGCGTCGCATCAAGGAGAAGCTGGGTATCGGCGCCCTGCCGCCGGAGGAGCCGGGCGATGCGCAGCTACGCGCCGTGGGCAAGGACTCCTAGGCGTTCGAACGCAACGAAGTACAGGCCGGGAGGGGGCGTCGGTGGAGGGAGACAGCGCTGCCATGGAGGCCGGTGACCTGAACCGGGAGACCCTGTTCCCCCGCGAAGACACCGCACCGCTGGACGCGGCGGAGGACCACCGGGCCGAGCAGGAGCCTGGTGGTCGAGGCGGTGGGCGCGGACACCGGTCTCCCGGTCCTGACCCGGAGAAGGACCCCGAGGCGGCGGCACGGGCGATCGTCCTGCGACAGCTCACCGGCTCGCCCAAGAGTCGTCGGCAGTTGGCCGACAAGCTCTCGGAGCGGGGGATCCCGCGGGACGCGGCCGAGGGCATCCTGGATCGATTCGAGGAACTTCAACTCATCGACGATGCCGCCTTCGCCGAGGCCTGGGTGCGTAGCCGTGCCCGCAGCCGGGGACTGTCTCGCAGCGCCTTGCGCCGCGAGCTGCGGGAGAAGGGCATTGCCGACGAGCTCTCCGATGAGGCGCTGGAACAGCTCAGCGGGGCCGATGAGTTGGAGATGGCCCGCGAACTCGTGGAGAAGAAGGTCAGGTCGATGCCGGCGGGACTGGACCACGACAAGGGGGTCCGGCGGCTGGTGGCGATGCTCGGCCGCAAGGGGTACGGGTCGGGGACCGCCTTTCGTGTCGTCAACGAGATCTGGACCGCCGACCGCGACTGAGCCCTGCCCTGCCAAAACGCCCAGGTTCCTTCACCGATGATGCGTTCGGTACTCTGGGGGAGTGAGTTCGACCATGCCCAGCCCCGATACAGCCCCGCCCCTCGACGAAGCGCAACGCAGCTACGAGGTGCGCACCTACGGCTGCCAGATGAACGTCCACGACTCCGAGAGACTGGCAGGACTGCTGGAGCAAGCCGGCATGGTGCCCAGACGCGATCCGGACACGGAAGCCGACGTCGTCGTGTTCAACACCTGCGCCGTCCGGGAGAACGCCGATAACAAGCTCTACGGAAACCTGGGGCGTTTGGCGCACGTCAAGGAGCAGCACCCAGGCATGCAGATCGCCGTCGGTGGGTGCCTGGCACAGAAGGACCGCGAGACGATCCAGCGCAGGGCCCCGTGGGTCGACGTCGTCTTCGGAACCCATAACGTCGGTTCCCTGCCCACGCTGCTCGAACGTGCCCGCCACAACAACGAAGCCCAGCTGGAGATCCTCGAATCCCTCGACGTCTTCCCCTCGACCCTTCCCACCAAACGCGATTCGGTCTACGCCGGCTGGGTCTCGATCTCGGTGGGCTGCAACAACACCTGTACCTTCTGCATCGTGCCCTCGCTGCGTGGCAAGGAGCGGGACCGCCGCCCCGGTGACATCCTGGCCGAAGTCCAGGCCCTGGTCGACGACGGGGCCATCGAGGTCACCCTGCTGGGCCAGAACGTGAACTCCTACGGTGTTGAATTCGGGGATCGGCTGGCCTTTGGCAAACTGCTCCGGGCCTGCGGACGGATCCCCGGACTCGAACGCGTCAGATTCACCAGCCCACACCCCGCGGCCTTCACCGACGACGTCATCGAGGCGATGGCCGAAACCGATAATGTGATGCCGCAACTGCATATGCCCCTGCAGTCCGGGTCCGACCGGGTGCTCAAGGACATGCGCCGCTCCTATCGTTCCAAGAAGTTCCTGGGGATCCTGGACCGGGTACGTCAGCGCATGCCCGAGGCGGCCATCACCACCGACATCATCGTTGGCTTCCCCGGGGAAACCGAAGAGGACTTCCAGGCGACCCTGGATGTCGTCGAGCAATCCCGGTTCGCCAGCGCCTTCACCTTCCAATATTCCAAGCGCCCCGGGACCCCGGCGGCCGAACTGGCCGATCAGCTGCCCAAGGAAGTCGTCCAGGAACGCTACGAACGGCTGACCGCGCTCCAGGACAGGATCTGCGCCGAAGAGAATGCCCGGCAACTCGGCCGTGAAGTCGAAGTCATGGTCACCGCACAGCCGGGACGCAAGGCCGAGCAGACCCACCGGCTGACGGGCCGTGCCCGCGACCAGCGGCTGGTCCACTTCTCCGTGCCCGACGGCGCCGAAGCCCCCCGTCCGGGTGACCTGGTCAACGTCACGATCACTGAAGCCGCAGCCTTCCACCTGATCGCCGATCCACCGACCACGGCCCAATACCACCTGCGTCGTTCACGCGCCGGGGACGCCTGGGACCGCTCGCAGGCCGACTCCTGCGGCACCGGCCAGGGGGCAGCGGGCCAGGGCGTCTCGCTGGGCATGCCCGCCCTGCCCCCGCGCGCTTAGCCCGGCATGAGGCCACTGATCGCGATCGTCGGGCCAACGGCCACCGGCAAATCCGACGCCGCCATCGCCCTCGCCCGGCGCCTCGACGGGGAAATCGTCAACGCCGATGCCCTGCAGTTCTACCGCGGCATGGACATCGGCACGGCCAAACTGGCCCCGGCCGAGCGGGGTGGGGTCCCGCACCACCTGCTGGACATCATGGACATCGACGATGAAGCCAGCGTGGCCACGTTCCAACAGCAGGCCCGGGAAGCGATCGCCGGCATCCAGGACCGTGGCCGGCTGCCGATCCTGGTCGGCGGCTCCGGACTCTACGTCCGGGCCGTCATCGACGAACTCGAGTTCCCGCCCACCGATCCGACGATTCGACGGCGGCTGGAAGCCGAAGCGGCCGAGGACGGTGTGGCCGGGATGCGCCGTCGTCTGGCCGTGGCGGACCCGGTGTCATCGGCCCGGGATCTGGACGAGCGCCGACTGGTCCGGGCCCTGGAGGTCCACGAGCTGACCGGGCGGCCCTTCAGCTCCTACATGCCGCGCCGCGACTACCGGCAACCCACGCTCCAACTCGGACTCGACATCGACCGCGAACTGCTGCACGCCAAGGTGGCACACCGGGTGCGCACCATGCATGAAACCGGGCTGCTGGACGAAGTGGAGTCGTTGGCGGCCCTCGGTCTGCGCGAGACCAGGACCGCCTCCCGGGCCATCGGCTACGCCCAGTTCCTTCAGGTGCTGGAAGGCACCGCGACGATCGAGCAGGCCATCGAATCAACCACCGTGGCCACCCGCCGCTTCGCCCGCCGCCAAATCACCTGGTTCAGGGCCGATCCCCGGGTCCACTGGTTCGATGCCGCGGACCCGGATCTGTGGGCAGCGCTGGAAGCATCCGTGCGGGAATTCGAAGGATCCCCGGGCACGTAGGCTGGGACCATGAGCTTTACGGAATCCGATCACCCCAGCGGAACCCTGTCGGCCCTCTCGGGCCTGGACTTCACCAAGGGCCATGGAACGGGCAATGACTTCATCCTGTTCTCGGACCCGGACAACAGACAGGACATCCTTCCCGCGCAGGTGGCTTCCCTCTGCGACCGTCATCTCGGCCTCGGAGCCGACGGAGTGATCCGTGCCATCCGTTCAGAGACCCTGGCCGAGGGGCGGGAGTTGCTGGCCCGGCACCCGGAGGCCGAATGGTTCATGGATTACCGCAACGGCGACGGCTCGGTCTCCGAGATGTGCGGGAACGGGGTGCGCGTCTTCGTGCATTTCCTGGTCTCCCGTGCTCTGGTTTCCCTGGCCGACGGCGATTCCCTGACGATCGGCACCCGGGCCGGGGTGAAGGTGGTCTCCCGCTCTGCCGCCGGGTACTCGGTGGACATGGGCCCGTGGGAGTTCCTCTTCCCCGACCAGGCCCATGAACGGGCCCTGGACAGCATCGTGGACGCCTCGTTGGAGGTCCCGCGCCCGGGCCTGAGCGTGGACATGGGCAACCCGCATACGGTCGTCGCGCTCTCCGAGGCGACCGAGCTGGACCAGCTGGATCTGCACCGGATGCCGGTGGTCGACCCCGTCCCCGAGCACGGGACGAATGTGGAGTTCGTGTTGCCGTCGGATCCGCTGGTCAACGACGGTGTCGGAACCATCCGCATGCGCGTCCATGAACGCGGTGTGGGCGAGACCCTTTCGTGTGGCACCGGCGCCTGCGCCGCCGTCGTGGCGACCCGACACTGGGCCGGTGGGGCCTCGGCACGCCGCTGGGACGTGCACGTTCCCGGCGGGACCGTCTCCGTACGGTTCGTGACGGCTCCCGAGGGCCGCGAGCATGTGGTCCTGGAGGGACCTGCGGTACTGGTGGCCGAGGGGACCCTGGTCTAGTCCTTCGAGGGAGTCGTGCCCACGCCGGAGGCATCCGTGGTGTTGCGCACCCTCAGGATGCGGAAGGTCTTGGCGCTGGAGTATCGATCGACGATGAACCCGGTGGGGAGTTCCCGAACCAGCCACTGTTGCAGTGAATCCGAGCCCAGGTTCTTCTGGACGACCAACCAGGCAGTTCCGCCGACAGCCAGCCGGGGCAACCAGTGGAGCAGGATCCCATGCAGGATTTCCTTGCCCACCCGGATCGGGGGATTGGACCAGATGGTCTGGAACCTCAGGTCGTCATCGACGGCTTCGGGGGCCGTGGCCACCACGTTGTCCAGGGACAGGGCCTGCGCGTTTTCGCGGGTGAGTTCCAGGCTGCGCTGGTTGACGTCCACGGCATGGACGGTGGCGGAGGGGGAAGCCAGAGCCATGCTCAAGGCGATCGGACCCCAGCCGCAGCCGATGTCGAGCAGGTGGCCTTCCGCCGCCGGGGCGGGCACCCCGGACAGCAGGACCGCGGTTCCCTTGTCGATTCCATCCGGGCTGAAGATGCCTCCGGCGGTGTTGACGGCGTGTTCCGTGCCGCCGAGCATCACGCGGACGCTCCTGCGGGTGAATGGCGTCGACGGTTGTGCGCTGAAGTAGTGGTCCGAACCCATGGGTTGAAGATTAACCGTCAGGGTGACGCCAAAGCGAATCCTGGTCTTCCCGGCCCGACGGTTTCAGTGATAGAGTTATCCCAATCACTCACGGTTCGGGCACTCTCGGGTTTCGGCCTGTGGAGGAAACCAGCCACCTGTCGGTGACCCGGACTAGAATTGGTGTACGAATCCTTTCAAAGGGGAACATGACCACTCATAACGAGCCCAACCCGGACGATCGAAACCTCCCGGAGGACGAGATCCAATCCGTCATCGACCGTATTCTGGCCACGGACGATGCCACCGACCGTGCCACGCCCCAGCGTGCTGACGACAGGCGCGCCCAGGCGCCGCTGGGCGGCAAAGCCCTGGCCTTGGACGGCAAGGGTGACGGACACTCATCAAGCGATGGCGACCAGCGCGATCTGTCCGAACGCCATGCGCTGCGCCGCGTCGCCGGATTGTCCACCGAGCTGGAAGACGTCACCGAGGTCGAAAACCGGCAGCTTCGGCTGGAACGGGTGGTACTCGCCGGAATCTGGACCGAAGGAACGTCCCAGGAAGCGGAAAACTCCCTGCGGGAACTGGCCGCCTTGGCCGAAACAGCGGGATCGGAAGTCCTGGATGGCATGGTCCAGCGCCGCTTGAAACCGGATCCAGCCACGTTCCTGGGCTCGGGCAAGGCCCAGGAGCTGCGCGATGTCGTGGCCAGCACCGGGGCCGATACCGTGGTCGTCGATTCCGAACTGGCTCCATCCCAGCGCAGGGCGTTGGAGGACATCGTCCGGGTGAAGGTCATCGACAGGACCTCGCTGATCCTGGACATCTTCGCCCAACATGCGCAGAGCCGTGAGGGCAAGGCCCAGGTCGAACTGGCCCAGCTTGAATACCTTCTTCCCCGCCTCCGTGGCTGGGGCGAATCCATGTCACGCCAAGCCGGTGGCCGGGTCGGGACCGCGGGCGGTGGCATCGGATCACGCGGCCCCGGCGAGACCAAGATCGAATTGGACCGTCGACGGATCCGTGACCGCATGGCCAAACTCCGTCGCGAGATCAAGGGCATGAAACCGGCACGTGATGCCAAACGCTCGAACCGGAAACGCAATGCCGTTCCGGCGGTGGCCATTGCCGGGTACACGAACGCGGGAAAGTCCTCGCTGCTGAACCGCTTGACCGACGCCGGGGCGCTGGTGGAGAACGCACTGTTCGCCACGCTGGATCCCACGGTCCGGCGCACGGAAACCGAAGATGGCTTGGGGTACACCATTGCCGATACCGTGGGATTCGTCAGGTCGTTGCCCACCCAACTGGTGGAGGCCTTCCGCTCGACCCTCGAGGAAATCGCCGACGCCGATCTGATCCTGCACGTGGTCGATGCCTCCCACCCCGACCCCGAAGGCCAGATCCATGCGGTCCGGGAGGTCCTCACCGAGGTCGACGCGCAGGACATTGCAGAGATCATCGTGTTGAACAAGGCCGATATCGCCGATCCGTTCGTCGTCGAACGCATTCGTCAACGCGAACCGAACCATGTGGTGGTCTCTGCCCGGACCGGCGGGGGGATCCCCGAACTGCTTGCGGCGATCAGCGAAGCCATCCCCCGTCCGGATGTGGCCATGGAATTGCTGATTCCCTATGACCGTGGTGATCTGGTCCACCGGCTGCACGGCTCCGACGCGGAGATCCTGGAGACCGAGCACCTGGATGAAGGGACCCGTCTGTCCGTGAAGGTACGCGGTGCACTCGCCGCGGAATTGGAGCAGTTCGTCGTACATGGCTGAAGTACAAGAGGTGGTCGCCCTCCTGGATCAGGCGGTCGAACGCATGGGCGGGGAAAGCAGGCCCGGACAGCATGAGATGACCAAACAGGTCGTGGAGGCCTTCGAAAGCGGAAAGCACCTCCTGGTGCAGGCCGGCACCGGGACGGGTAAATCGCTGGCCTATCTGGTTCCGGCGATCGCCCACGCCCTCGAAGCAGATAAACCGGTGGTCGTCTCCACCGCGACCTTGGCCCTG
Organism: Micrococcaceae bacterium; assembly: GCA_030452125.1. Taxonomy (GTDB): domain Bacteria; phylum Actinomycetota; class Actinomycetes; order Actinomycetales; family Micrococcaceae; genus Arthrobacter_H. The sequence continues at coordinate 37,506 of JAKDMV010000002.1, read as the reverse complement.
CAGGCCCAGATCGTCGGTCGGGACGTTCCCCGGCTCCTGGAGAACCTGGATGACGAGCTGCCGCGGCACCTGGATGTCGCCCTGGCCAAGGGGCGATCGAACTATGTCTGCAAGTACAAGCTGGGAGGCGGCTACCCCGACGAGGATGAAGGGGCGCTCTTCGCGTTGGGCGATGACGGGGCGGCCCGCCCGTTGACCGCCGGCACGGGGCCCACTTCGGCACTGGGCCAGGAAGTCGTTCGCGTACGCGAATGGGCCGAGGAAACCGAATCGGGGGACCGGGACGATCTCGTCCCGGGGGTCAGCGAACGTGCCTGGCGGCAGGTCTCCGTCAGTGCCATGGACTGCCTCGGTGCCCAGCGGTGCCCGATGGCCGAGGAATGCTTCAGCGAACTGGCCCGCAAGAAGGCCGGCGATGCCGACATCGTGATCACCAACCACGCCTTGCTGGCCGTCTCGGCGTTCGAGGGATTGGCGGTGCTGCCGGAATTCGACACGGTGATCATCGACGAGGCCCATGAACTCCAGGACCGGGTCACCAATTCGGTGACCCGCCCCATCTCGGCAGCGCTGGTTGCCGCCGCGGCCACCGCGACCCGCAGAAACTGCAAAGGCGTCGCTGTCGAAGCCCTCAACCAGGCGGGTAAGACCCTGTCCGACTCCCTGGAGGGAGTGCCGACCGGGCTGCTGCCCAAGGGGCTGAACGAAGAGCAGGTCGCCGCCATCGCCGCCGTGCGCGAAGCGGCGCGTACGGCCCTGTCCGACTCGAAACCGGGGAATGGCGAAACCGCTGACGGCGGACGCCAGATGGCCCGCTCGCAGTTGATGTATCTGCAGGAACAGTGCGAACGCCTCGATGGACCCGCCGATGAACGCGAGGTCGTCTGGATATCCCGCCAAGGCAACTTCACCCCGGGGGCCGGTTACAGCGCCCCGGATGACTCGGCCCCCGCGACGATCAATGTCGCTCCACTGTCGGTGGCCGGCAAATTACGTGAGGGCCTCTTCGACGGCCGCACGGTCGTCCTGACCTCCGCGACCCTGGCCATAGGTGCTGCCTTCGAACCGGTGGCCGGATCGTTGGGGCTGCTCGGCGAGGGGGCTCCCGCGTGGACGGGCATCGATGTCGGTAGCCCCTTTGACTATGCCCGGCAGGGGATGCTCTATGTTGCGCGGCATCTGCCCAAACCATCGCGAAACGTATCGACCGAGGCCCTGGATGAGCTCGCCGACCTGATCGGGGCCTCCGGCGGGGGAGTACTGGCATTGTTCTCCTCCCGGCGGGCCGCCGAGGAGGCCGCCGAAGCGCTGCGGCCACGGGTGGACCCGGAGATCCTCTGCCAGGGCGAGTCGAGCATGTCCACGTTGGTCCGGCAGTTCGCCGATGAACGCGATACCTGCCTGTTCGGGACCATGACCCTCTGGCAGGGAGTCGACGTGCCGGGTCAGTCATGCCGGGTGGTGGTCATCGACAGGATCCCTTTCCCACGCCCCGACGACCCGCTGTCCACGGCACGCAGCCGCGACGTTGCCCGACATGGGGGCAACGGTTTCATGGCCGTCTCCGCCTCCCATGCAGCAGTCCGTCTGGCCCAGGGGGCAGGCCGGTTGATCCGTTCCACGGGGGACCGTGGCGTGGTGGCCGTCTTGGATTCACGGCTGGCCACCGAACGCTATGGAAACTACCTGCGTGCGTCGCTGCCCCCGATGTGGTCGACCACGGACAAGGACGTCGTGCTGGGGTCGCTGAGGCGTCTGGCGGCGAGCGAGGACTAGACATGAAAGGAGGGCCCGTCCGCGGACGGGCCCTCCTGGAAGTACACCGCGGCCTAGATCGAACGCATCACCGAAACGACCTTGCCCATGACGGTGGCATGATCGCCCAGGATCGGCTCGTACTGGCGGTTCTGTGGCAGCAGCCACGTGTGGCCGTCGCGCTGCCTGAAGGTCTTCACCGTGGCCTCGTCATCGAGCAGCGCCGCGACGACATCGCCGTTCTCCGCATGTTGCTGACGGCGGACGACGACCCAGTCCCCGTCACAGATGGCTGCCTCGACCATCGAATCCCCGCTGACCTTGAGCATGAACAGTTCACCGTGCCCGACGAGTTGGCGTGGCAATGACATGACATCCTCGACCGCCTGGTCCGCCAGGATTGGTCCACCGGCGGCGATGCGGCCCACCAGCGGAACCCGGGCCACCTCGTCGGAATCATCCGAGTCCACCACGGTCAGCCGGGGCCGAAGCTGCTCCGGTTCCCGCGGGGCGGGAGCCGGCTGCGAGGCCTCCGGGGTCCCGGTGACCTCGGGGGCCAGCGGGCGCAGGATCTCCATGGCCCGGGGGCGGCGTGGATCCCTCCGGATGTAGCCGAGCTTCTCCAGCTGGGCGAGCTGGTGGGTGACGCTGGACAAGCTCGCCAGCCCGACCGTATCGCCGATTTCGCGCATGGACGGCGGATACCCCTTGGCGGTCACGGCCTCCTGGATGGTTTCCAGGATCCGCCTCTGCCGGACAGTCAACCCCTTCGGTGCCTTCTTCGGCGCCGGATTCTCCGCTGAGCTCATGATCCATCCCGTCCTGGTAAATCGCCGGCGTACCGGGGCTGTGCGCAATGTGTCGGATGCAACTGGTGGACTCTCATCCATCCAGCCGATGGCTTCCACTCTAGGGCAGTCACGGACTTCATTCAAAGATTTATTCGAACGTGTCTCGACAATCTTCGTACATAGATGCTAAAAATGAGATAGAAGTTCGAATATGAGTTCGAAGATCGGGTTCGACACCCGCAACGAGAACCCGCTTCGGCGGACAACAGGAAGGTCAGACCATGGCGCAGATCGCACTCGCAGCCCCGGTGTCCCTCAAGGCGGACTCCGTTCCGACCACCGCCCCGGCCCATGCCTCCACCCCTCGGGGCCGGCTGGAGCTGACGCGCCGGGGGCGCTTCATCCTTATTGGCCTGCCGGTCATGCTGGCAGCCACCGCCCTGCTCGTCCTCGCTGGCATCTTCACCGCCCCGGTCATGGCCTCGGACGCATCGGATACGACCGCGGTGGAAGCCACGACCGTCTCCGTCATGGAGGGCGACACGGTCTGGGCGCTGGCCGAGGAGTTCGCCCCGCAGCGCGACCGCCGTGACGTCATGGCGGAAATCACGGAAATGAACGACCTGAACGGATCGGTCCTCGTCCCGGGCCAGGAGATCTTCGTCCCCACGGGCGATTAGGCCCGCTTTATGACCCTGTCACCCGGTCCGATTCCCGACTGCGGGGCACGGGCAATAGAATGGGGTCGTGAGTGATCAGCTGGAACGACTGGCCAAATTGCCCCTGCGTGAAAACCTGCGTGGCATCGAACCCTACGGCGCACCGCAACTGGACGTGCCCATCCTGTTGAACGTCAACGAGAACACCCATCCGTTGCCCGAGGCAGTAAGCCGGGCCATCTCCGAAGAGGTCAGTGCCGCCGCTGCGTCCCTGAACCGTTACCCGGATCGTGAATTCACCGAACTCCGCGAACGCCTCGCCGACTATTTGGGACACGGGCTGGATGCGGCGAACATGTGGGCCGCCAACGGATCCAACGAGGTCCTGCAGCAGATCCTCCAGGCCTTCGGAGGGCCGGGACGCACCGTGATGAGCTTCCCGCCCACGTATTCGATGTACCCGTTGCTGGCCAGCGGGACCGACACCACCTACCTCGCCGGAGAGCGGAGCGGTGACTTCGGACTCAGCGCGCGATCCGCAGCGGACCAGGTCACGGAGGCGGCGCCGGATATCGTGATCCTCTGTTCGCCGAACAACCCGACGGGTACCGCCCTGGGACTGGACGTCGTGGAAGCGGTATACGAGGCAGGGCGTGCCAGCCAGGCGATCGTCATCGTCGATGAGGCCTACGCCGAATTCGCACTCAGCGGGACCGGATCCGCGCTGACACTGCTGCCCGGCCGCGAACGACTGATCGTCACCCGGACCATGAGCAAGGCCTTCGCGCTGGCCGGGGCCCGGCTGGGCTATCTCGCGGCGGCCCCGGAAATCGCCGATGCGCTGCGCCTGGTCCGTCTGCCTTACCACCTCTCGGCCGTCACCCAAGCCACCGCCAATGCCGCCTTGAAACAGGTCGATGCGCTGCTGGCCACGGTCGAGGACATCAAGGGCCAACGCGACAGGATCGTCCGCGAACTCACCCGGTTGGGGTTGGAACCGGCAGTCAGTGACTCCAATTTCGTCTTTTTCGGCGGGCTCGAGCATTCCCGTGCCATCTGGCAGGGTCTGCTCGAGGCCGGGGTACTCATCCGAGATGTGGGCATCGCCGGTCATCTGCGGGTCACCGCTGGAACCGAGACCGAGACGACCGCATTCCTCCAGGCCTTGGAGGGCCTCCTGAGCCCCGCCGCGGATACCGGCTCCGGGCACGACAGCTAGACTTAACCTGCGGGCCGCCACCGTCGCCGCCCGCCCCACCCACACCGAAGGAATACCCATGTCTGCAGAATTGCTCGGCGGTCGCCGAGCCCGCATGGAGCGTGCCACCAGCGAGTCCACCGTCACCGTCGAACTCGACCTGGACGGCACGGGTGTCGCGAACATCAGCACCAGCGTCCCGTTCTACGACCACATGCTCACGGCGCTGGCAAAGCACTCGCTGATCGACCTGACGGTCCAGGCGACCGGCGACACCCACATCGACGCCCACCACACGGTGGAGGACGTGGCCATCACCATCGGCGAGGTCCTGCGCACCGCCCTGGGCGACAAGGCGGGGATCCGCCGCTTCGGCGAAGCTTCGGTCCCGCTCGATGAGGCCCTGGCCCACGCGGTCGTCGACATCTCGGGACGGCCCTATCTGGTCCACGGGGGTGAGCCGGCAGGTCAGGAATACCACTTGATCGGCGGGCACTTCACCGGCTCGCTCACCCGCCACGTCTTCGAATCGATCACGCTGCACGCACAGATCTGCCTGCACATGCGACTGGTGTGCGGCAGGGACCCGCACCACATCGTCGAAGCGCAGTTCAAGGCCTTCGCCCGCGCCTTGCGCCAGGCCGTGGAACCAGACCCCCGCAACGCCGGGATGATCCCCTCCACGAAGGGTGCCCTGTAGATGGCCGGGCCCCGGATCACCGTGCTGGATTACGGATCGGGCAACATCCGTTCCGCGGTCCGCGCGCTCGAACACGTCGGAGCCGAAGTCACCCTGAGCAACAAACCGGATGACATTCGTGGGGCCGATGGTCTCGTCGTTCCAGGAGTCGGCGCCTTCGCCAGCGTGATGAAGGCCCTCGGCGAGGTCGGGGCAGGACCGTTGATCGGGCGCCGGATCGCCGGGGGCCGTCCGGTCCTGGGGATCTGCGTCGGCCACCAGGTCTTCTTCGATGAGGGGGTCGAACACGGTATCCGGACCGCCGGTTTCGGGGAATGGCCCGGAACCGTCGAGCGGCTCAAGGCGCCGGTGGTCCCGCATATGGGCTGGAACACCGTCACGGCGGCCGAAGGGTCCAGGCTCTTTGCCGGTCTCGAGGACGAGCGGTTCTACTTCGTACACTCCTATGCGGTCCAGCATTGGGATTTCCCGGTGGCCCAACCGCGTATGAGCCCCCCGGCAGTGACCTGGTCCGATCACGGGGGCCCCTTCATCGCCGCCGTGGAGAACGGGCCGTTGTCGGCCGTGCAGTTCCACCCGGAGAAGTCAGGCGAAGCAGGGGCGAAACTGCTATCCAACTGGTTGGGAACCCTGTCCTGATGTGGAGTCTCATCCTCATGGCGGTCGGCGGCATCCTCGCCGGTGGTGCGTTGTCGCTGCGTCAGCAAAAGGCCCATATCTCCTGGATCATCGCGACCTGGGTCCTGGCGGCGATGGCCCTGCTTTCCGCCTACATCATGACCCTGAAGTAGTCTTCCCCTCCCGGCAAGACGCCGCGTACCACCCCCCACGACCTATTCGACGAAGACCGGAGAAGATCCCCGTGACCAGCAACAGCATCCTCGAACTCCTGCCCGCGGTGGACATCGCCGACGGGCAAGCCGTCCGCCTCGTCCAGGGCGAAGCCGGCAGCGAGACCGGGTACGGTGACCCGCTTGAAGCGGCCCTGGCCTGGCAACAAGACGGCGCCGAGTGGGTGCACCTGGTGGACCTGGACGCCGCATTCGGGAGGGGGAACAACACCCAGGCCGTCGCCCGGATTTCCCGTGAACTGGGAATCAAGATCGAACTCTCCGGCGGAATCCGGGACGACGAATCCTTGGAACGGGCGCTGGAATTCGGTGCCGCCCGGGTCAACCTGGGTACCGCTGCCCTGGAAGCCCCCGACTGGACGGCCCGCGCCATCGCCCGGCACGGAGACAAGATCGCCGTCGGACTCGATGTGCGGGGAACCACGTTGGCCGGCCGCGGGTGGACCAGCGAAGGGGGAGACCTCTGGGACGTGCTGGCCCGGCTCGAAGACGCCGGATGCGCCCGCTACGTCGTGACCGATGTGACCAAGGACGGAACACTGCGCGGTCCGAACGTGGACCTGCTGCGTGAAATGTGCACCCGAACCAGTCGACCCGTGATCGCCTCCGGCGGGATCTCCAGCCTCGATGACCTGCGCGAACTACGTGCCTTGGTGCCCGACGGGGTCGAGGGCGCAATCGTGGGCAAGGCCCTGTATTCCGGGCAGTTCACCCTGCCCCAGGCCCTCGACGTCGCCGGCCGGCGGTAGCGATGACCGACGGCGCATCCAACGCGGCCGCCGGAACACCCCGCGGGAAAGCTCCCACGGACCAGCCGATCGGCCGCCACCTGCCAGGACATATCGAGGCCGCCCTGCTCCGCGCCGGAGAAGCCACCGACTCCGCCGGCCAATCCTGGGCCGGACGGGATCTGTCGGGCGGGGGAAACCCGCTGCACCACTTCGATGATGACGACGGCACGGCCGACCCCGGCTACCTCGAAGCCATCACCGCGCTGAAGGCCGGCTCCGGTACCGAACAAATGGTCCACGAGGCGTTGGCCCACGCCAGGGTGTTCGTGCCCGTGGTCGCGACCCTGGCCGAAGGGGGCCTCGGGGACCACGGATTCACCGAAGACAAGGAAGCCGATATGGCGCTGGTGACCATCACCGCCCCTGACGGCCGCCCCGCCCTGCCGGTGTTCAGCAGTGTCGACCGGTTGCAGGCCTGGCACGGGCAAGCACGCCCCGTGGCCGTCTACGCTCCGCGGGCCGCCTTGTCCGCCGTGGCCGAAAAGGCCCAGCTCCTCGTGATCGACCCCGCGGCAGAGGCCACCTTCGTCCTGCGACGGCCCGCGATGTGGGCGCTGGCCCAACAGCAGGAGTGGACCCCCAGCTACGCCGACGAGACCCTGCTGCCGCTGCTGCAGGCCGCGGCCGACGCCGATCCCGCCATCCTCGGGATCACCGCGGCCCCGGGCCGGGGCGTTGCTTCGCGCACCGCCGATGGGACGGTCATGGCCGGGGGAGGCCCGGGCCCGGAGCTGCGCGTGGAGGTCTCCCTGCGTTCCGGGATGGCCCGTGATGACGTCACCGACACCGTCGAGCGACTGCAACGCACGCTGGGAGCCGACCCGGAATTCGGTGCCCGGGTCGATTCGTTGGAACTCGGACTCCAGGGACCACCGGCCCGCGCGTGAACGGCTACGCCACCCGGCGGCAGGGACCCCCGGGCCGGGCAGCGAAAAGGAGGCCGCCACCGGGGTGGCGACCTCCCTGGGAATGGTGGTCGAAGCCCTAGTTCACGGGCCCGGTGAGTTTCTCGCCGGGACCCTGCCCCGGGGCATCCGGGTAGTTGGAGGCCTCACGGAAGGCCAGCTGCAAGGAGCGCAGGCCGTCGCGTAGCGGGCCGGCATGCTGGGAGCCGACTTCGGGTGCTGCTGCCGTGATCAGACCCGCCAGTGCGGTGATGAGCTTGCGGGCTTCATCCAGGTCCTGCAGGTCTTCCGCGTCTTCGCCTTCGGCGAGTCCGCACTTCACGGCTGCCGCGCTCATCAGGTGCACGGCTGCGGTGGTAATGACTTCCACGGCCGCTACTTCAGCGATGTCGCGAACCTCGTTGGTCTCGCCGAAGGTGGCGTCCGGATTGGTTTCAGGGGTACTCATGCTGCTAAGCTTTTCACAGACCGACTGGTTTTGCTGACTCAGCGGATTCCGCCCCACCGGGCGAAGGATCCGTCGGGAACAACGAAACGAGTATGCAAGTGGAGGCCTACTCCCACCCGCAGTAACCGCTTCAGGTTGCCGGGTCACTTCGGGACGGAACCACGGGTTCCGTGGCATGCGCGAGCAGCCGAACCGATTTTCCAGGCCTCCATCTGCCCAGCAGCTGGAGGCCTTCTCTTGTTGCTGGCGGCTTCGAACTACGAAAAGCAGGAGCGACACATCAGCGATCCACGCATTAACGATCGAATCCGCGTCCCAGAGGTGCGGCTGGTTGGACCCAACGGCGAACAGGTGGGCATTGTCCGCATCGAGGACGCGTTGCGTCTGGCCGCGGAGTCCGACCTTGATCTGGTCGAGGTGGCGCCGACGGCCAAGCCGCCCGTGTGCAAACTGATGGACTTCGGCAAATTCAAGTACGAAGCCGCGGTGAAGGCACGCGAGGCACGCAAGAACCAGACCAACACGGTCCTCAAGGAAGTCCGCTTCCGCCTCAAGATCGACAAGCACGATTACGAGACGAAGACCGGGCATGCCCTGCGCTTCCTCGGCGCTGGCGACAAGGTCAAGGCCATGATCCAGTTCCGTGGTCGTGAGCAGCAGCGTCCCGAACTGGGCATCCGCCTGCTGAACAAGTTCGCCGAAGACGTGGCCGAAGTCGGCGTCGTCGAGTCGAGCCCGCGTCAGGACGGCCGCAACATGGTCATGGTCGTCGGACCGCTGAAGAACAAGGCAGAGGCCAAGGCCGAAGCCCGCCGTCAGGCACAGCGTGAAAACGACAAGGCCAAGTCCAAGGCGACCAAGGAAGACCGCGTCGATACCTCGGACGAGCAGCCGGCCATGACCCAGTCCTTGGGTGACAACCTTCCGGACGAGTTCCAGGCGCGTCTGGCCCAGGTCGAGGCGGATAACGCCGAAAAGGCCAAGGTCGACGCCGCAGCAGCCAAGGAAGCAGAAGCCAAGGCAGCCGCAGCCCCGCAGACCCCCGAGGCCGAACCGGCCACCAAGCCTGCGGAAGCCGCCAAGCCTGCGGAAGCGACCAAGCCAGCGGCGGCCAGCAAGCCGTCGACCGCGGCGAAGCCGGCAGCGGCAGCCAAGCCGGCCGCTGCAGCGAAGCCCGCAGCAGCTCCGAAGCCGGCCGCCAAGCCGGCCCCGAAGCCTGCGCCGAAACCGGCACCGAAGCCCAGCGCGGCTCCGAAGCCGGCCCCGAAGCCCACCGCGGCTCCGAAACCTCGTCCGGGTAAATAGCCCGGTGTGGCCAGCCCCTGTCGGGGGCAGCACTTGACCCACGGTTTCCCATACAGGAAGCCTCAAAGATCCCCGGTCCGATAGGGCAACGGGAGCACGTAAGGAGAACGGCGGATATGCCGAAGTTCAAGACCCACAGTGGCGCCAAGAAGCGCTTCAAGCTCACCGGTAGCGGCAAGATCATGCGCCAGCAGGCCAATCGTCGTCACTACCTGGAGCACAAGCCTTCCAGCCTGAAGCGCCAGCTCAAGGGCGAACGGATCGTTGCCAAGGCGGACACCAAGACCATCAAGCGGATGCTGGGCCTCTAAGCACACGCACCGGGAACCACGAGTTCCCATCCATCCATGGAGTTCCCCCGGACAGGTCGCCGATAGGCAGGCATCCCGAGGACAAGATATTAAGGAGTACACACGTGGCACGTGTGAAGCGGGCAGTCAACGCCCACAAGAAGCGTCGGGTCGTTCTCGAACGGGCCAAGGGCTACCGCGGTCAGCGTTCGCGCCTGTACCGCAAGGCCAAGGAGCAGCTGCTCCACTCGTTCGTCTACAGCTACGGCCACCGCCGCAAGCGCAAGGGTGACTTCCGTCGCCTCTGGATCCAGCGCATCAACGCTGCTTCCCGCGCGAACGGCCTGACCTACAACCGTCTGATCCAGGGCTTGAAGGCCGCTGAGGTCGAGGTTGATCGCCGGATGCTCGCCGATCTCGCCGTGTCCGACGCCAACGCGTTCGGCGCACTGGTCAAGGTCGCCAAGGAGGCCCTCCCGGCCGACGTCAACGCCCCGGCCGCCGAGAAGCCCGCCACGAAGGCACCGGCTGCTCCGGCCGCCAAGAAGGCTGCCGCCCCCAAGGCCGCCGCCCCGAAGGCCGCCAAGGCCACCGAGGGTGAAGGCATGGTCAAGGCCGTTGAAGGCGAGGAAGCCCCCGCGGGCTACGTCATCAAGGGCAACCAGTCGATGAAGTACCACGTGCCGGATTCGACCTGGTACGACCAGACGCAGCCGGAGTTCTGGTTCAACTCCGTCGAGGCCGCCAAGGCCGCCGGTTTCGAGCCGGCAGGTGGCGAGTCCCGCCAGCAGTTCTCCAAGTAGGACACTGCGCCGCGGGCCACGGCCCGCATGGTGCGAGGGGACGGAATTCCAAGCGGATTCCGTCCCCTCGGCCGTTAACCACTAGTGGTGGCCGGACCACCTGTGCGCTGCGGCGCCCGACACCGATAAGGTTCTTCCCATGAGCGCCGAACACCACGCTGAGATCGAAATGACCAACCCACGGGCCGAACGCGTCCGCGACGTGGCCCGGTTGGCCACCCGGCCCGGCCGTGCCAAGAAGGCTGCTTTCCTGGCCGAGGGACCCCAAGCGGTCCGTGAGGCACTGCAACGCCACGACACCATGGTGGCCGGGGGCGAACGCGGGATCGTCCAGGAGGTCTTCGCCACCGCTGAAGCCCTCCAGCGACACCCGGATCTGGCGCGGCCGCGGACCAGGGTCAGGCTGCGCACCGCGAGCCCCGAGGTGCTGGCCGCCATGGCCGACACCGTGTCCCCGCAAGGGATCATGGCCGTCTGCCGCATCGCCGAGACCAGCCTCGATGAGGTGTTCGACGCCGGGACGCGGCTTGTCGCCGTATTGTGCCGGGTCCAGGACCCCGGCAACGCCGGCACGATCCTCCGCGCCGCCGTGGCAGCGGGGGCCGATGCAGTCGTGCTCACCGGGGGAAGCGTCGACATCTACAACCCCAAGGCCGTGCGCTCCACCGTCGGATCCATCTTCCAGGTGCCGATCGTCTCCGGGGTGTCGTTCACGTCCCTGGCCGCTGCGGCGCAGGAGGCGCAGGTGCAGCTTCTGGCCGCCGACGGGTACGGGGATACCGACCTCGACGTGCTGCAGGACCAGAGCACGATGCGCCGCCTGGGTGGACCTGGCAGCAGCGGGAGTGTTGCGGGACCTCAGCTGGAGGCACCCACCGCGTGGCTCTTCGGCAACGAAGCCCAGGGACTGGACGAGGAGGAACTGACGACCGCGGGCCACCGGGTTGCGGTACCGCTCTACGGGGTCGCGGAATCATTGAACGTGGGCACGGCGGCCACCGTCTGCCTCTACGCCTCGGCGCGGGCGCACCGGAGATCCGGTCCATCCGCCTGAGGGCACGGTCCGGGCGTGGCGGGAGGAGCCCCTCGACGTAGTACCGTGACGCAAGGATATCCAATGGCGCGCATCGCGCCCCGACAGAGGCGGTAACCATGGCAGCATCCGGTGGGAACAAGGCCGTCGTCGCGGCGCTGGCAGCCAATCTGGCGATCGCCGTCTTCAAGTTCGTCGCCTGGCTGCTCACCCAGTCCTCATCGATGCTGGCCGAGGCGATCCACTCGGTCGCGGACTCGGGCAACCAGGTCCTGCTGCTGATTGGCGGGAAGAGGTCCACCCGTGAAGCCAACCCCGCACACCCCTTCGGGTTCGGACGTGAGCGGTATATCTACGCCTTCATCGTCTCCATCATCCTGTTCAGCGTCGGCGGGCTGTTCGCCCTCTATGAGGCCTTCCAGAAGTTCAAGGATCCCCATGGCATCGAAGGACCCTGGTGGTGGGTCCCGGTCGCCGTGCTCGTCGGGGCGATCATCGCCGAAGGACTCTCCTTCAGGACGGCCATCCGCGAATCCAACCAGGTCCGCGGGACCACTGGGTGGGTGAAGTTCGTTCGCCGGGCCAAGGCCCCCGAACTACCGGTGATCCTGTTGGAGGACCTGGGGGCACTGGTGGGCCTGTTCTTCGCCCTGCTGGGGGTGGGGTTGACCCTGCTGACGGGCAATGGGCTCTTCGACGCCGCCGGGACCGCGATGATCGGGGTGCTGCTGGTCTGCATCGCGGTCATCCTGGCCGTGGAAACCAAATCCCTGCTGCTGGGGGAGTCGGCGACCGGTGAAGACATCGCCGGGATCGAAGCGGCCATCCGCGCCGACGGCACCGACATCATCCACCTGAAGACCCTGCACCTGGGCCCTGAGGAGATCCTCGTTGCCGCCAAGTTCGGCATCCGCAAGGGCAGTTCCGGTGAAGACATCGCCAGGGCCATCGATGCGACCGAGGCGCGGATCCGCGCCTCGGTGCCGACCGCAACACTGATCTACCTCGAACCTGACATCGAACGGACGACCGAGGACATCGGGGGTCCCGGGACCAACGAAGGAGTCGCTGAATGAATGCGTTGAAACAAATCGTCGGCGCGGCACTGGTTGATTCGCTCCAGGCCCCGACCCGGCTGTTGGCGGCCCGCCGGACCAGTCCGCCCGCCTTGGCCGGGCTCTGGGAATTTCCCGGGGGCAAGGTCGAAGCCGGGGAGGGCTGCCAGGCCGGTCTGCTTCGTGAACTGGCCGAGGAACTGGGCATCGAGGCGGAACTCGGAGCCGAAATCGAGGGACCGATCGACCAGGGCTGGAAACTCTCGGGACCGGCGGCCATGCGCGTCTGGCTCGCCTGCGTCACCGACGGGACCCCCGAACCGCTGGAAGACCACGACGAACTGCGGTGGCTGGAACTCGATGGGGACCTGAAGGACGTTGTTCCGTGGATTCCCGCGGATCTGCCGATCGTCGAGGCGATCGTGGCCCGACACGGTGCCCTACCCGGGACGGTATCCGGTCAGGGCATCGTGCGCCCATGATCCTGCTGACCGGTTTCGAACCTTTTGGCGGGGATCCGCTGAACCCGTCGGGGGACGCCTCACGCCGTGCCGCGGAACTGCTCTCCGAATCCGGCCACCCCGCCACCGCCGTCGAACTTCCGTGTGTCTTTTCCGAAGCCGCGGGAGTCCTGCGCAGGGCCCTGCAGGACCACCGTCCGGAACTGGTGGTCTGCACCGGGCTCAATGCCGCTGCCGGGGCCGTCATGCTCGAACGGGTCGCCCTGAACGTGATCGACGCCCGCATCCCCGACAACGCGGGGGAACAACCCGTGGATGTGCCCGTCGTTCCCGGGGCCCCTGCGGCCTATTTCACGACCCTGCCCCTCAAGCGGGCCCTGGCCGCGTTGCAGCGGGAGGGGATCCCCGCCCAGGTGTCCCAGAGTGCCGGCACCTTCGTCTGCAACCAGATCTTCTACACGCTGATGCATGAGCTGGCGGCCTCGGGACAGGCCCGCCGTGGCGGCTTCGTCCATGTCCCCTTCCCGGCGGTGGCCCGGGTGGATCCCGAGTCCCTGGCCACGGCGCTGGTCCTGGTGGTGCGTGAGGCGCTGGAGGGCTCGGCGGATATCAGCCTCGGGGCCGGGACCATCGCCTGAGCGGCGGCAGGAGGGCGCCGATCGGCCGGCTCCTGCGCTGCGTGTAGCCGCCAGCCGCCAGCCCGGCCTGCCGTTCGAAGACATTGCGGGAGGCGGGGTCGCCGGTGCGGAGCCAGGAATATCCGGCGGCCACCGCGTAGAGCGGTAGGAACGGCAGTCCCAGGCACCAGGCATATTGGCTGGCGTGGCGTTCCTCGTGGACGATGAGTCCGGGACAACGCTCCGGCTCGTCGAGGCCCTCCCGCCAGAGGACGACGTTGCCCACGGTGAAGGCCGCGGCGTCGGGCAGGTCCAGCCGATACCCGAGGGCGAGGTAGAGGCCACGAGGCCCCGAACGCACCCGGCACCCCGTGGCACGGGCCAGCAGCAGCCCGCACGGAGTAGCCAGGTTCAGCCAGTTCGCCGCGCTGCGCCAACGCGCCCGGTCAGTTGCCGCCACCGGACTTCTGCACCCCGGTGAGGAAATCAGCGACGAGGGGTCCAGCGGTCTGGGCCCCACCGATGCCTTCGGAGACGAATGCCGCCACGGCCAGATCACCCTGGACGGCGATGACCCAGGCATGGGCGTTCTCGTCGGCGTCGTACTCGGCCGTGCCGGATTTGCCGTAGACCTTCGGCCCGGGGACCTTCTGCAGGCCCACCAGGGTGCCATGGGTGACGGTTCCGGCCATCATCTTCTGCAGCTCGTCGGCCTCCTTCGACTCCAGTTTCTTCGCCGGATCCTTGGCGGCATCCGGGCTCGGGGACTCCACCAGATGCGGGGAGACCGTCTGGCCGGCGGCCACGGAAGCGGCGACGGTGGCCATGCCCAACGGGGAGGTCTCCACGACACCCTGGCCGATGCCATTGGCCGCCAGGGTCGTCCCCGTCGAATCATCCGGGATGGAGCCCAGGAACGAGGAGGCGCCGGTCGACGGGGAGGGGTTGAGCCCCAGGGAGGCCCCGGCAGTGGTCAGGTCCTTGGCCTTCAGGCCCGCAGCCCCGTTGATGAAGACGGTGTTGCAGGACTGGGCGATGGCCTCCGACAGCGGGATGGTCCCGAGCTTGCCGGCGGGGTAGGCGTCGAAGTTCTTGAACTCCTTGCCCTTGATGGTGGTGGTCTTCGGGCATTTGACCTTGCTGGACGGGGTCTTCCCATCGCGGAGCATGGCCAGGGCGGTGACCACCTTGAAGGTGGACCCGGGGGCATATTTGCCGAGCATCGCCGTGTTCATCCCCTGCTCCGCCGGGCCGGAGGCGGCGGCCAGAACGGAGCCGTCGGAGGGGCGGATGGCGACCAGGGCCGAGGTGGGGTCGACCTGTTTGAGTAGCTTCTCGGCCAGCTTCTGCTGGGCCGAGTCCAGCGTCACGGTCAGGTCCTTGCCGTTCTTCGGGTCGCGCTCGAAGAGCTCTTCCACCTGTTGGCCGGAGGGATCGTAACTGGCGATGGTCAGGCCCGCCGTGCCGGAGAGCCGATCGTCGTATTGGGCTTGAAGCCCCGAGAGCCCCACGACGTCCCCGGCCTTGGTCTTGCCCTCGGATTCCTTGATGATTTCGGCGGTGGCCTGCCCGACGGTGCCCAGGATCGGTCGGGCGAAGGTCCGGGTCAGGGCCAACGGCTCGCTGCCGGTGATGGCCCGGCCGCCGGGGATGGCTTCGACCTGGGCGTCGGTGACCTCGCGCTTGGAGTTGTCGCGCAGCGTGATGGCTTCGACGAACGCCTGGTCCCCGGCGGCCTTGACCCGGGCGACGTAGTCGGACACGTCCACGTCGGCGAGCTTCGCGAGCTTCTTCGCCGCGCCCCCTGCCTCGCCGTCCTCCAGCCGCGTCTTGTCGAGGCCCAGGTGGACCACCGGGCGGTCCTTGACCAGTGCCTGCTTATCGGTGCTGCGGATCTGCCCGCGTTCGGAGGCCTTGGTCCGCAACGCCACATGGTGGCCCGGTTCCAGCCCCGTGAGTTCCTCCTGGTCGTAGTCGACCTGCCAGGCCTCCGCCTCCTGGTCGTAGGCCAGTTGTGCGCTGGTGGAGTATTCCCAGTCGGTCTTGGTGTCATCCACGTCCCAGACCGTCGTGAAGGTGGCGGTCGCCGTGGGGGAGTCCTCGTCCTCGTCCTCGGGCCGCTCGACCGAGTCCACCGTGGTGCGGTGCTTCAGGTCCTTCATGGAGTCGAAGGCGGTGGCCAGGTCCTCGGAAACCGTGGCAGGGTCGGCATTCTTCAGCGGCACGGAAGAGAAATCGAAGGTCTCCAGGGCCTGGGCCACGGATTGGGCGACCGGATCGGGATCGGGCACCGGGGATGAGCATGCGGAGAGGCTTCCCAGGGCGAGCGTGGACAGGACGGTCGTCAGCGTCAAGCGCCGGGCTACATGCATGGTGGTCATTATGGCCGGGGAGTGGACGCGATCACAAGGCGGGACATATGGAACGACGCCGCGGCGGGCGCAATGTCCGCGCGCGGGTTCGGGAGCCCGGGGGCGAACTACTAGACTGGGATCCGGAAACAGGACCACCCCAACCGTGAAAAGGGCCGTACATCTGCCATGTCTGAAGCCACGCCACCGAACGGTGGACCCGGAGGAACCGCACCGTCGGTTCCGCATCCCACCGACGAGGCGGCAGTCCAGGCTGCCGTCGACGCCGCCCTGTCGGCCATCGAGGCGGCCACCGATCTCGATATGCTCAAGCAGGCCCGGCTGGCCCATAGCGGAGAGAAGTCCCCGCTGGCCCTGGCCAACCGCGAAATCGGCCGGCTGGACAAGACCGAGAAGGCGACAGCCGGCAAGCTGATGGGCGGGGCCCGTGGCCGCGTCAACAAGGCCCTGGCCGCACGCACCATGGTCCTGGAGGAGGAGGACGCCGCACGGATCCTCATCGAGGAGGCCGTGGACGTCACCGCGGCGGCGCACCGCCGTCGTGCCGGGGCCCGGCACCCGCTGTCCACCCTGCAGGAACGGGTCAGCGATATCTTCGTGGGCATGGGCTGGGAGATCGCCGAGGGCCCCGAGGTCGAATCGGAATGGTTCAACTTCGACGCCCTGAACTTTGCCCCGGACCATCCGGCCCGCGACATGCAGGACACCTTCTTCATCGAACCCGCCGAGTCCCACCTGGTGATGCGTACCCACACCTCGCCGGTGCAGATCCGCTCGATGCTCGAGCGCGATCTGCCCGTCTATGTGCTGTGCCCGGGCAAGACGTTCCGCACCGACGAGCTCGACGCCACCCATACCCCGGTCTTCCACCAGTTCGAGGGCCTGGCCGTGGACAAGGGCCTGACCATGGCCGATCTGCGCGGCACCTTGGAACACTTCGCCCGGCAGATGTTCGGCCCCGATGCCGCGATCCGGCTGCGCCCGAACTTCTTCCCCTTCACCGAGCCCTCCGCCGAGCTGGACATCTTCCACCCCGGGGCCAAGGGAGGACCGGCCTGGATCGAATGGGGTGGCTGCGGGATGGTGCACCCCAATGTGTTGCGCGCCGCCGGCATCGACCCCGAGGAATACTCGGGCTTCGCCTTCGGCATGGGCATCGAACGCACGCTCATGTTCCGTAACGACGTCCCGGACATGCGCGACATGATCGAGGGCGACATCCGCTTCAGCGAACACTTCGGGATGGAGATCTAATCATGCGCATACCCCTTTCCTGGTTGCGCGAATACGCGCAGGTACCGGCCGACGCCACGGCCGAAGACGTCATGGCCGACCTCGTGCGGGTCGGCTTGGAGGAGGAGGACGTCCACCGTCCCACCGACTCCATCTCGGGTCCCATCGTCGTGGGCCGGGTCGAATCGTTGGTCAAGGAACCCCAGACGAACGGCAAGACCATCAACTGGTGCCAGGTCCGCGTGGTGCCCGAAGGGGCCACCCAGGACCTCACCCACGACGGGATCGACCCCTCGGGCGTGCAGGGCATCGTCTGCGGTGCGCACAACTTCGTCGAAGGCGACAAGGTCGTGGTCACCCTTCCCGGGGCCGTGCTGCCCGGCGACTTCGCCATCAGTGCCCGCAAGACCTACGGTCATGTCTCGGCAGGGATGATCGCCTCCTCCCGCGAACTGGGCATCGGTGATGACCACGACGGGATCATCGTGCTCTCGCGCCTGGGGCTGGACCCCGAGATCGGCTCCGATGCCATGGAGCTGTTGGGCCTGTACGACCAGGCGGCGGAAATCAACGTCACCCCGGACCGCAGCTACTGCTTCTCGATCCGCGGCGTCGCCCGCGAATACGCCCACGCCACGCACACCACCTTCACCGACCCGGCGGCGGGGGTCACCGTCCCCGCCGCGACCGGACCCGGATACCCGGTACGGATCGCCGACGATGCAGGAGCCTACGCGGCCCCCGGCTGCGACCGGTTCGTGGCCCGGACCGTCACCGGGGTGGACGCCTCGAGGCCGACCCCTCCCTGGATGGCCTCGCGGCTGACCCTGGCCGGAATGCGGACGATTTCACTGATCGTGGACATCTCCAACTACGTGATGCTCGAACTGGGCCAGCCGCTGCACTTCTATGATGCCGACGTCCTGCGCGGGGACATCGTGGTGCGTCGTGCCACGGCGGGGGAGCGCCTGAGGACGCTCGACGACAAGCAGCGGGAGCTGGACCCCCAGGACGTGGTGATCGCCGACGACCGGGGAGCCATCGGCATCGCCGGGGTCATGGGAGGCACCGAGACCGAGGTCTCGACGTCCACGGCCAACGTGCTCATCGAAGCCGCCCACTTCAGCCCGGTGGCCGTGGCCAGATCCCGTCGCCGGCACAGGCTACCCTCCGAGGCCTCCAAACGCTTCGAGCGCGGGGTCGACTGGGAAGTGGCCGACGAAGCCGCCCAACGCGCCGTCGAACTCCTGGTTGAACTGGCCGGCGGAACCGCCGAGGACACCGCGACCGACGAGGGCGCCCGGCCCGAACCACGCATCATCGATCTGCCCGAGGACTTCGCCTCGAAGCTGATCGGCGTCGACTACACCCCCGAACAGGTCACCGGAACGCTGAGGGATCTGGGTGCAACCGTGGAGCAGACCACCGCGGGGCTGCGGGTCACCGCACCGTCCTGGCGGCCCGATCTGCGCATCCGCGAGGACCTCGTGGAGGAGATCGCCCGGCTGGTCGGCTACGAGGAGATCCCCTCGACCCTTCCGGTGGCTCCCCCCGGGCGCGGCCTGACCCGGACCCAGCAGCAACGCCGCCGGGTGCTCCAGGGCCTCGCCGACGCCGGACTGACCGAGGTGCTGAGCTATCCGTTCGTGTCCCTGGCGCAGAACCAGACCTTCGGCGCGGCAACGGCCGGCACCGAGGTCGCGGCGGTGAAGCTGGCCAACCCGATCTCCACCGAGTTCGGGTTCCTGCGCACCAGCATCCTGCCCGGACTGCTGGAGACCGCGCGTCGGAACCACTCCAGGGGCTTCCGCGATCTGGCCCTCTACGAGGCCGGGTTGGTCTACCTGCCCGGTGAAACGCTGGGCACCGCGACGATCCCGCCGCTGGGTGAACGCCCCGCCGACGACGTCCTGGACGCACTGGATGCCGGTCTGCCCGAACAGCCGCAGCATATCGGCGCCGTGTTGTTCGGCAACGATGCGGCCCCCGGCGTCGGGGTGGAGCCACGGGCCCACGACTGGGCCTCGGCCCTGGATGTGGCCCGACTGGTGGCAGACATCCTGGGGGTCGAACTGGTGGTGTCCCAGGGGATGCATCAGGCGTTCCACCCGGGGCGTACGGCCCGGCTGTCGTTGCGCACCGGCGAATACGTCGGCATCGCCGGGGAACTGCATCCCCGGTTGCTCGCCTCCTCCGATCTACCGGCCCGCACGGTGGCGATGGAACTCGATGCCGACACGCTGTTCGCGGCGGCCGCGGACCTGGTCGTCGCCCGGGCCATCTCGACCTACCCCTTGTCCACGCAGGACGTGGCCCTGGTCGTGGATCGCGACGTGGTCGCCGGGGACGTGTTGGAAACCCTGCGCCTGGGAGCGGGGGAACTCCTGGAGGACGTCGCCCTGTTCGACGCATACCAGGGCCCGGGGATCGAGGAAGGCAAGAAATCGTTGGCCTTCGGTTTGCGCTTCCGCGCCGAGGACCGGACGTTGACCGCCGACGAGGCCTCGGCCTCGAGGGCGGCGGCCGTGGCCGCGGCCGCCGAGAAGTTCGGTGCCGTCCAGCGCTGAACCAGCCCGCAGCATGACGACGGGGCCGGAACCTCCCAGCAGGGGTTCCGGCCCCGCCGTCGTCCGGGGGGGACGGCCTCCGGGGGTGTCAGCCCCTGCTGAGAGAATCCTGCCCGGACGGCTCCTGCCCGGTCTGCTCCCCGGCGGCCCGCCGGTAGGCCGATCCATCGAGGGAACGGGTGAGCAGACCCGCGTCCACCAGGTAGCGGCGCAGCGTGACCACATCGGAGGTCAACGCCTCCAACCGGCGGTTCAGCTCACCCTCGGTGAGGACCTCCTCGGGGGCCAGTGCCCGGAGTGCGGCCCAGCCCAGCAGCCGGCGGCGTGGTCCGGGTTTGGCCGGATAGGTGTGGATGCGCCCGTCGTCCACGAAACGGTCCAGGACCTCGTCCCCGGTGGCCCCGGAACGCGTCGGCGTCGGCGTCGAGAGCAGGCTGCGCAGTCCGGCGGCGTCGACCCTCCAATCGCCGTCCGTTCCGGCCAGCACCCCGGAGCCGGCCAGCCGGTCCAGGCCCTTGCTCCGCCGGGCATCCGAAACCACGGTTCCCTCCCGGGCGGCCTCGGCGATGATGACCTCGGCCAGCAGCAGGCGCTGCTCGGCATTGGCCAGGGCCGCCACCACCGGGCGCCACCGCTGGGGGCCCGGTGCCTCGTCGTCGTGCCGTGTCATGTTCCTCCTGCGTATGTGGATCAGGCGTTGGCGTTGCTGGAATCCGGCAGCAGGATCACCTTGCCGGTCGTGGCCCGTGAGGCCAAGGCCGTATGGGCCTGCCCGGCCTGCTCCAGCGGGAACCGGGCGCCGATGGCCACCTTCAGCGTCCCCTCGGCCACCAGGGAGAACATCTCCTGGGCCCGCCACCGGCGCTCGGGGCCGTCCAGGAGGAAATCGGAGAGCTTGGGCCGGGTGACGGTCAACGAACCGTGGGAGTTCAGCCGCTGCAGGTCAAAGGGAGGGACCTGTCCGGAGGCGCCGCCGAAGAGCACCAGGGTGCCGCGGATGCGCAGGGAGGCCAGCGAACCCTCGAAGGTGTCCTTGCCGATGCCGTCGTAGACCACGTCGACGCCGCGGCCGTCGGTGAGCTCCCGCACGCGGTCGGGGACCTCGGCGTAGGAGAGCACGTGGTCGGCTCCGGCGGCCCGGGCCAATTCGGCCTTTTCCTCCGTCGACGTGGTGGTGATGACCGTGGCTCCGCGCAGCTTGAGCAGCTGGATCAGCAGTTGGCCGACCCCGCCGGCGCCGGCATAGGTCAGCACGGTGTCCCCGGGGCCGACCTTGAAGCTGTTGTTGATCAGGTAGTGGGCGGTGAAGCCCTGCAGCGGGAGTGCCCCGGCCACCTCGTCGGAGACCCCCTCGGGGACCGGGAAGGCCTTCTCGGCGTCCACCAGCATGTACTCGGCGTAGCTTCCGGTCCCCTCGGAGGTGGCGACCCGGTCCCCGACGGCATGGTCGGTGACCCCCTCGCCGACGGCCTCCACGGTGCCGGAGCCCTCGGTGCCGGGGACGAACGGGTACTGGACCGGGTAGACCCCCGAACGCTGGTAGGTTTCAATGAAGTTCACTCCCACGGCGGCCAGACGGACCAACAGCTGGCCGGGTCCGGGGGCGGGGCGTTCGACGTCCACCAGTTCGAAGACCTCGGGGCCGCCTGCCTGGGGGATCCGTAGTGCGTGGGGCATGGGAAGACTCCTTCGTTCGTGATGGTCTGCCCAGCCTAGGTGGTCCGGGCGCCGGGTGCTTGGCGGAGGGCGAAGATGACCCCGATGTATGAATAATTATTAGCCATGGTGCATAAGAGCGTTGTAGGCTGGGGCCATGAGTATTTCGGTAGCCGTTTCCGGGGCCAGTGGATATGCCGGCGGAGAGGTCCTGCGCCTGCTGGCGCAGCACCCCGACGTCACGATCGGGGCCATCACCGCCCATAGCAATGCCGGGCAGCGACTGGGCAGCCTGCAACCGCACCTGCATGCGCTCGCCGACCGCATCCTGGTGGACACGACCGCGGAGAACCTCGCCGGGCACGACGTCGTCTTCCTGGCCCTGCCGCACGGGGCCAGCGCCGCCCTGGCCGCCGAGCTGCCCGAAGACACCGTGGTCATCGACGCCGGGGCGGACCACCGGCTCTCCTCGCCCCAGGCCTGGGAGAAGTACTACGGCGGGGAGCACGCAGGACACTGGCCCTACGGATTGCCCGAAATGCCCGGGCACCGCGAGAAGCTGCGCGGGGCCACCCGCATCGCCGTCCCCGGGTGCTACCCGACCTCGGCCCAACTGGCCCTGGTCCCCGGTTTCACCGCGGGTCTGCTGGAGACGGACGACGTCGTCATCATCTCGGCCTCGGGCACCTCGGGGGCCGGCAAATCGATGAAGCCCCACCTGCTGGGCTCCGAGGTCATCGGCGGCATGAGCCCCTACGGGGTGGGCGGGATGCACCGGCACACCCCGGAAATGGAACAGGGGTTCAGCGCCGCGGCCGGCGAACCGGTCACCGTCTCCTTCACCCCGACCCTGGCTCCGATGGCCCGCGGCATCCTGGCCACGGCCACCGCACGGGTCAAACCCGGCGTCGAAGCCGCCGCCCTGCGGGCCGCCTGGGCCACCGCCTACGCGGATGAACCCTTCGTGCACCTGCTGCCCGAAGGCCAGTGGCCCACGACCAAGGCCGTGCAGGCCTCCAACCACGCCCAGCTGCAGCTGGCCTTCGACGACCATGCGGGCCGCGTCATCGTGGTCTGCGCCATCGACAACCTCACCAAGGGGACCGCCGGTGGGGCCGTGCAATCGATGAACCTCTCCCTGGGTCTGCCCGAAACCCGGGGACTCGAAATGGAAGGGATAGCCCCGTGAACCACGCCCCTGAGCACCACACCCCGCAGGGGGTCACCGCCGCCGCGGGATTCCGTGCCGTCGGCATCACCGCCGGCCTGAAGGCCTCGGGCACCCCCGACCTGGCCCTGGTGGTCAATGACGGGCCGGCCAAGAACGCCGCAGCGGTCTTCACCACCAACCGGGTGGCGGCGGCCCCCATCCACTGGTCCCGGAAGGTGATCGCCGACGGCCGGGCCGAGGCGGTGATCCTGAACTCCGGGGGAGCCAATGCCTGCACCGGCGCCGAAGGCCACGCCAACACCCGGGCCACCGCCGAGGCCACCGCCGACGCGCTCGGGGTCGACGCCGGGGACCTGCTGGTCTGCTCCACGGGGCTGATCGGCGAACAACTACCGATGGACAAGATCACCGCAGGCATCGGCACCGCCTGCGCGGCCCTGGAGGCAGGATCCGGGCCCGACGGCGGGGCCGATGCCGCCACCGCGATCATGACCACCGACTCGGTCCCCAAACAGGCGGGTTTCTCCTGCGCCGGATACGCCATCGGCGGCATGGCCAAGGGGGCCGGCATGCTGGCCCCGGGGCTGGCCACGATGCTGGTGGTCATCACCACCGATGCCGCGCTCGAGGCCCCCGAACTCGATGCCGCCCTGCGCGCCGCCACCCGGGTCAGTTTCGACCGGGCGGATTCCGATGGCTGCATGTCCACCAACGACACGGTCCTGCTGCTGGCCTCCGGGGCCTCGGGAATCCGGCCTGATCTCGCCGAATTCACCGACGGGCTCACCGGGGTGTGCACCGACCTGGCCCATCAGCTCATCGCCGACGCCGAGGGCGCCGCCCACGAAATCAGCATCCGGTCCTTCAACGCCGCCAGCGAGGACGACGCCGAAGAGGTCTCCCGTTCCGTGGCGCGCTCCAACCTGTTCAAGACCGCGATCTTCGGCCAGGACCCCAACTGGGGCCGGGTGCTCTCCGCCGTGGGAACCACCGCCGCCGCCTTCGACCCCGACGAGCTCGACGTCGCCATCAACGGCGTCCAGGTCTGCCGCGCCGGAGGCATCGGCGAAGACCGCTCGCTCGTGGACCTGACCGGCCGGAAGGTGCTGGTGGAGATCGATCTGCATGCCGGCGAGGCCGAGGCGACGATCTGGACCAACGACCTCACCCACGACTACGTCCACGAGAACTCCGCCTACTCCAGCTAGGATCGCCGCGCATGAACACCGACACCCCGAACGGCCCCGAGGGCACACTGACCGGCGACGCCTGGGACACAGCCCACCGCAAGGCCGAGGCGTTGATCGAGGCACTGCCCTGGATCCAGCACTTCGCCGGCAGCACGATGGTCATCAAATACGGCGGGAACGCCATGGTCAACGACGAGCTGCGCCGGGCCTTCGCCGAAGACATCGTCTTCCTGCACCATGCCGGCATCCACCCCGTCGTCGTCCACGGGGGCGGGCCGCAGATCAGCTCGATGCTCGAACGACTGGGCATCGACTCCGAATTCCGCGGCGGACTGCGGGTGACCACCCCCGAGGCCATGGACGTGGTGCGCATGGTGCTGACCGGGCAGGTCGGCCGCGAACTGGTCGGGCTGGTCAACTCCCACGGCCCCTACGCCGTCGGACTCTCCGGGGAGGACGGCGGCCTGCTGCAGGCCGTCCGGACCGGGACCGTCATCGACGGGGAATCGGTGGACCTGGGGCTGGTCGGGGAGGTGACCGGGGTCGAACCGCGCGCCCTGGTCGACCTGCTCGGCGCCGGCCGCATCCCGGTGATCTCCACCATCGCCCCCGAGGTCGACGACGACGGCGAACCCACCGGGCAGGTCCTCAACGTCAACGCCGATACCGCCGCCGCCGCAGTGGCCTCGGCCCTGGGAGCCTCCAAGCTGGTCATCCTCACCGACGTGGAGGGCCTCTACTCGGACTGGCCCGACCGGTCCTCATTGGTCTCCTCGCTGACCGTGGCGGAATTGCGCCGGATGATGCCGCGTCTGGAATCGGGCATGATCCCCAAGATGGAGGCCTGCCTGAAGGCGGTCGATGACGGCGTCGAACGCGCCCATATCGTTGATGGACGCCAACCCCATTCGATGCTGTTGGAGGTCTTCACCTCGGCAGGCGTCGGCACCCAGGTCGTTCCCGAGGAGGAACCGTGAGCCAGAACCCCCAGAAATCCAGCCCGAAGCGGACCTCCGGGCGCCACACGGCCTCCCCGCTGGGGCAGACCGGTGAACTGGAGGCCCTGCAGGGGCTGGCCTCCACCGAACTGACCGACCGCTACAACGCCTCGCTGATGGGGGTGTTCGGGACACCCCAGCGGGTCCTGGTGCGCGGATCCGGTTGCGTGGTCTGGGATGCCGACGGGCGTGAATACCTCGATCTGCTCGGGGGCATCGCCGTCAACGCCCTGGGCCATGCCCACCCGTTCCTCACCTCGGTGGTCTCCAGCCAGCTGGCCACCCTGGGACACGTGTCGAACTTCTTCACCAGTCCCACCCAGATCGCCCTGGCGGAAAAACTACTCTCCCTCGCCCGGGCCCCCCACGGGTCGAAGGTCTTCTTCGCCAACTCGGGGACCGAGGCCAACGAGGCGGCCTTCAAACTGGCCCGGCGTAACGACGGGGCGGGCAGCGGAACCGCCAGGACGCGGATCATCGCCCTGGAGAACGCCTTCCACGGCCGCTCCATGGGCGCGCTGGCACTGACCTGGAAGCAGGCTTACCGCGAGCCCTTCGAACCGTTGCCCGGCGGGGTGGAATGGGTGCCGGCCGGAGACGCGGCGGCTCTGCGGGCCGCCGTGGATGAGACCGTGGCCGCGGTCTTCATCGAACCCGTCCAGGGCGAGGCCGGAGTCCGCGGATACCCCGAGGGCTACCTGCAGGCGGCCAGGAGGATCACCGAGGAGGCCGGGGCCCTGCTCATCATCGACGAGGTCCAGACCGGCATCGGGCGGACCGGGGCCTGGTTCGCCTCGGAGGAGATCATCCCCGACGCGATCACCCTGGCCAAGGGGCTGGGCGGCGGATTCCCGATCGGGGCGCTGATCACCTTCGGCGAGCCCGTTTCCTCCTTGTTGGGTCCGGGCCAACACGGCACCACCTTCGGCGGGAACCCCGCAGCCACGGCGTCCGCGCTGGCGACCTTGCACGTCCTGGAAGGCCAGGACGTGCTGGCCCACGTCCGCGACACCTCGGCCGCCCTGGCCGAGGCCCTGCAGGAGCTGGACTGCGTCACCGCGGTGCGAGCCCACGGTCTGCTGGTGGGCTTCGATCTGGCCACCGAGGTGGCTCCCGCCGTCGTGCGGGCAGGACTCGAGGCGGGGTTCATCATCAACTCCACCGGCCCGGCCACGCTGCGGCTGGCCCCGCCGTTGATCATCACCATGGAACAGCTCAGGGGCTTCGTCGACGCCCTGCCCGGGCTCTACGCCACCGCCATCGCACAGGAGAACTAAGTGAGCACCGCAACCATTCGTCATTTCCTGGTCGATACCGACCTCACCCAGGCCGAACAGACCGAGGTCCTGGACCTGGCCGCGGCCATGAAGGCCGACCGGTACGGATACCACCCCTATGCCGGACCGCAAACCGTTGCCGTCTTCTTCGACAAGACCTCCACCCGGACCAGGGTCTCCTTTGCCGCAGGGGTTGCCGAACTCGGTGGCCAGCCGCTGATCATCAACCCCGGTGAATCCCAATTGGGCCATAAGGAATCGATCGCCGACTCGGCGCGGGTGCTCGGGCGCATGGTCTCCACGATCGTCTGGCGCACCTACGCCCAAGCGGGGCTGGAGGAGATGGCAACCCATAGCCGGGTGCCGGTGATCAACTCGCTCTCCGACGAATACCACCCCTGCCAGCTGCTGGCCGATCTGCTGACCGTCCGCGAGCATAAGGGAAAGCTAGCGGGACTCTCCATGGCCTACCTCGGTGATGCGGCGAACAACATGGCCAACTCCTATCTGCTGGCCGGGGTGACCGCGGGGATGCACGTACGCATCGCCGGGCCCGCAGGCCATCTGCCCGACGAGGCGGTGGTCGCCGCGGCCCGGGACCGTGGAGCCGAAACCGGGGGGACGGTGACGATCACCAGCGACCCGTCCGAGGCGCTCTCCGGTGTCGACGTCGTGGCCACCGACACCTGGGTCTCCATGGGGCAGGAAGACGAGAAGGCCGAACGCGTGAAGCTCTTCGGCCGCTACCGGGTCGACGAGGCCGCGATGGCGTTGGCGGCACCCGAGGCGATCGTGCTGCACTGCCTGCCGGCCTACCGCGAATACGAGATCGCGGCCGAGGTCATCGACGGCGACCAATCGGTGGTGTGGGACGAGGCGGAAAACCGGTTGCATGCGCAGAAGGCCCTGATGGCCTGGCTGATGGCCTCCTCGGGGCTGGCAGCAGCCCCGAGCCTCGAGGAGGGGGCGCGACGATGAGCCTGCAGCCGGGGGTCCAGCCCACCACGAAAATTGCCCGTCAAGCGCGGATCAAGGCCATCCTCGGGGCGGGGTCGGTCAGGTCCCAGGCCGAACTGGCGGCGCTGCTGGCGGCCGACGGCGTCCAGGTCACCCAGGCCACCTTGTCCCGTGACCTGGTGGAACTGGGGGCGATCAGGGTCCGCGGGGTGGAAGGCGGGCTCGTCTACGCCTTGCGCTCCGAAGGAGGGGACCGGTCGCCGCAGACCGGTGTCACCCAGGAAGTCCTCGATGCGCGGCTGGCGAAGCTCTCCGCCGAGTTGATCGTCACCGCCGAGGCCTCGGCGAACATCGTCATCCTGCGCACCCCTCCGGGGGCGGCGAACTTCCTGGCCTTGTCGATCGACCATTCGATCATGCCCGATGTGCTGGGCACGATCGCGGGGGACGACACCGTCATGTTGATAACGCGCGACCCCCAGGGCGGCGAGGAGATCGCCGCCCGTTTCCTGGAGCTGGCCAACACGCAGTAACGCCCACCCCGGGCCGGTCATGTGCTGACCGGCCCGGGGTGGGCGGGGAGGCTCCGACGTCCTAGAGCCCCGGGATGCTCATGGTCTCGTCCTTGGACGGGGCCTCATGCTCGTCGACGTCGTTCCAATCGCTGAACGTCACGGCTCCGCCGTCGTCGGAATCCTTCTCATCCGAGAAGCCCTCGACCTTCAGCAGGTAGGGCTCCCCTTCCGAGGCAACCCAGAAGGCCTTGTCCCCGTTGGCGTACTTATACGCCTCCTGGCCGTCGACTTCCTCGACCGACTTATCCGTGTACTCCTCCAGGTCGCTGTCCTCCGGGCCTTCCTCGAGCAGTGAATCGAGCATGGACCCGACCGAGAACTCATTGAACTCCTCGGGGTCGGCGACGGAAATCCACTTGTCCCCGGCCAGGCTGGAGAGCATTTCTCCGGCACCCTCGCCGGCGTTCTCGTTCCAGAAGTCCTTATTGGCCTTGAGGTAGGCGGTCTCGTCGACGGTCAGGATGGTCACTTTGCCCTGGTCCTGGGTGGCCTTGGCCAAGGAGTTGGATCCGTCACGGGTGCCGGAGATGTCGATGGACAGGTCCTTGCCGTCCTGGACGACGTCACCGTTGATGGCGACGCTCTCGGCGTTCTTCACGGCCTCGGTGGTCTTCGGGAAGATCTCCGACGCGTCGGGGACCGAACTCCCGCAACTGGACAGCCCCAGCAGCAGGATGGCTGCGGCAGGGACGATGAGGGCAGGGTTCCTACGGGATTTCAACAACAGGTATTTCCTCCGGTGCGAATGGATGCGGGTAGGCGCGGTTCGCCGCGCCGTCATCCATCGTAGGAGAAGTGCTGCCTCAGCGCTGGTCTGACCCGCCCGAGGGCGAATGCTTCTCGAGCACTTCGCGCATGGCGGGCAGTTCGAACATCTCGGTCACGGCCCAGGCGTTCTGGGGGCCCAGTTTCGGGTCAGCGCCGGACTCCAGCAGGAAGCGGGTGAGGTCGGCATTCTGTCGGAACACCGCGCAGGTCAACGCCGATTGGCCCTTGTCGTTGAGCCGGTCCACGGTGGCGCCGAGTTCGACCAGGCCGCGCACCAGGTCGTTATGCCCGTTGTAGGCGGCAAGGATCAGCAGGGTGTCGCCCTTGGGGTTCGTCAAGTCAACGGGCAGGCCCTCCCCGATGAGGGCCAACAGCTTCGCCGCTTCCCCTTGACGGGCAAGGTCGAAGGTGGAATGAAGGAAGGCAAGTTCTTCGTCGCTGAGTTCTGGCACTGGCTGGTTGGCGGGCTCTGTCATGCCCACCAGCCTACCGCCAGCCGGTGGGGGCTGCATTGCATCGCGTGCATAATTATGTAGACTTGTGAATAAGAACAGATCTTGATCGGCGCGGACCACGTGTCGAACCCCATTCCCAGAGGAGAAACCCCGTGAAGGAACGCATTGTCCTGGCCTACTCCGGCGGCCTGGATACGTCCGTGGCCATCGGTTGGATCGCTGAAGCCACCGGTGCCGAGGTCATCGCCGTCGCGGTCGACGTGGGCCAAGGCGGCGAATCCCTGGAAACGGTGCGTGAACGCGCCCTGGGCTGCGGCGCGGTCGAGGCCTACGTGGCCGACGCCCGCGACGAGTTCGCCAACGAATACTGCATGCCCACGCTGCAGACCGGGGCCCTCTACCAGGACCACTACCCGCTGATTTCCGCGATCTCCCGCCCGGTGATCGTCAAGCACCTGGTCACCGCCGCCAAGCAGTTCGGGGCCACCACCGTGGCCCATGGCTGCACCGGCAAGGGCAACGACCAGGTCCGCTTCGAGGTCGGCATCCAGACCATCGGCCCCGAACTGAAGTGCATCGCCCCGGTCCGTGACCTGGCGCTGACCCGCGACAAGGCGATCGAATACGCGGAGAAGAACGACCTGCCCATCGAAACGACCAAGAACAACCCGTTCTCGATCGACCAGAACGTCTGGGGCCGCGCGGTAGAAACCGGCTTCCTCGAGGACATCTGGAACGCCCCGACCAAGGACGTGTACAGCTACACCGATTCCCCCGAGTTCCCCCCGGCACCCGACGAGGTGACCATCTCCTTCCGCCAGGGCATCCCGGTGGCCATCGACGGGGTGGCCGTGACCCCGCTGGAGGCCATCGAGCAGATGAACCGCCGCGCCGGCGCCCAGGGGATCGGCCGCATCGACATCGTCGAGGACCGCCTGGTGGGCATCAAATCCCGAGAGATCTACGAGGCCCCGGGCCCGATGGCGCTGATGGAAGCACATAAGCACCTGGAGAACATCACGCTCGAACGCGAGCAGGCACGCTTCAAGGCGACGGTCTCCCAACGCTGGAGCGAATTGGTCTACGACGGCCAGTGGTTCTCCCCGCTGAAGCGTTCGCTGGACACCTTCGTGGCCGACACCCAGCGCCACGTCAACGGAGACATCCGCATGGTCATGCATGGTGGCCGTGCCGTCGTGGAGGGACGCCGCTCGGAGACCGGGCTGTACCGCTTCGATCTGGCCACCTACGACACCGGGGACACCTTCGACCAGTCCAGCGCCCGCGGCTTCATCGACATCTTCGGACTCTCGGCCAAGGTTGCCACGGAGCGCGACGAGCGCGTGGCCGAGGGCAAGTAGGCATGACCCAGGCACATGGCACCAACGAAGGAGCCCTGTGGGGCGGCCGGTTCTCCGGCGGCCCCGCGGACGCCCTGGCCGCACTGAGCAAATCCACGGATTTCGACTGGCGGCTGGCCCGCTACGACATCGCCGGATCCCGGGCCCATGCCCGGGTCCTGCACACCGCGGGGCTGCTGGACGAGAACGAACTGCAGGGCATGATCGAGGCCCTGGACCAGCTGGAATCAGATGTCACCGACGGCAGCTACGTCGCCGCGGAATCGGATGAGGACGTCCATGGTTCGCTCGAACGCGGGCTGATCGAACGGGCCGGACCGACGCTGGGCGGCAAGCTGCGCGCCGGACGCTCACGCAACGACCAGATCGCCACGCTGGGGCGGATGTTCCTGCGCGACCATGCCCGGGTCATCGCCCGGGGCGTGCTGGCGACCATCGAGGCGCTGATCGAGCAGGCCGAGGCCCACCCCGGGGCCGCGATGCCCGGGCGCACCCATCTGCAGCACGCCCAACCCGTGCTGCTGGGCCACCACCTGCTGGCCCACGCCTGGGCACTGCTACGTGATCTCCAGCGTCTGGCCGACTGGGACCGCCGGGCCGCGGTGTCCCCGTACGGTTCCGGGGCACTGGCCGGCTCATCACTGGGACTGGATCCGAACGCCGTCGCCGCGGAACTGGGCTTCGATTCGGCCAGCTGGAACTCCATCGACGGAACGGCAGGCCGGGATGTCTTCGCCGAGTATTCGTGGGTCGCCGCGATGATCGGGGTGGACCTGTCCCGGATCTCCGAGGAGGTCATCCTCTGGGCGACCAAGGAATTCTCCTTCGTCACCTTGCATGATTCCTACTCCACGGGCTCCTCGATCATGCCGCAGAAGAAGAACCCCGACGTCGCCGAACTGGCCCGCGGCAAAGCGGGACGACTCATCGGCGACCTGACCGGGTTGCTGGCCACGCTCAAGGGGCTTCCGCTGGCCTACAACCGGGATCTCCAGGAGGACAAGGAACCGGTGTTCGATGCCACCGACACCCTGGAACTGCTGCTTCCCGCGGTATCGGGAATGATCGCCACGCTCGATTTCAACACCGAACGGATGGCCGACCTGGCCCCCCAGGGCTTCGCGCTGGCCACCGATATCGCCGAATGGCTGGTCCGCCAGGGGGTTCCCTTCCGGGATGCCCACGAGCTCTCCGGCTCGGCCGTCCGGGTGGCGGAAGCACGGGGGGTGGAACTGTGGGATCTGACCGACGAGGAATTCGCCGCGATCTCACCGGAACTGACCCCCGCGGTCCGAGAGGTCCTCAGCACCGCCGGGTCGCTGGCCTCACGTTCCTCGCAGGGAGGCACGGCCCCCGCCGCCGTCGCCGCCCAGCTGGCCGCACTGAAGGAGCAGCTGGGGGACCTGCGCGACTTCGCGGCCTGAAGCGCAGCACCGGCAGGGCCCACCGCCGTCGTCCAGCGCGGACGACGGCGGTAGGCTGCTGCCATGACACAGCTTTCCACCGCGTCACTGGCCGATGCCGTCCAGGATGCCACCGCCCGCGCCCGGGCCGCGATCGAGGCGCTACCACCCGGGGAATTCGCCGCACCATCGAGCCTGCCAGGGTGGAGCAAAGCCCATGTGCTGGCCCACCTCGACGGGGTCGCCCGCGCCCTGGCGCGGCAGCTGGCCCATGCCGCCCGGGGTGAACGCATCGAGTTCTACGACGGCGGCCAGGAAGGCCGCAACGAACGGATCGAACTCGGGGCCCTGCAACAGCCATCCGCCCTGGTTGCCCGCACACTGCAGGGACTGGACCTGCTGGACGAATCGATCACGGACATCCCGGCCGACGGCTGGGGCAGGACCACGAGCTTCCGGGGTGAAGGAACCGTGGGCGATTGCGTGGAGGCCGCCTGGCGGGAAGTGCTCATCCACGCCACCGACCTGGGCACCACCGTTTCGCTGGCCGACTGGCCCGCGGAATTCTCGGCCCACCTCTTCGACTTCCTGGCCCCGCGGGTCCCCTCCGACTACCGGCTGGTCCTGCAACCCACCGGGGGCCAGCCGGTGACCCTCGGCGCGGGCCCCACCGGGTACGTGGTCACCGGCATGGAATTCGATCTGGCCGGCTGGCTTGCCGGACGCGACCCCTCCGGCCCCGTCAGGGCGACCGCCGCGGCCGACGGCGCGGACCTGCCCGAGCTGCTGCCCTGGCCCTCGGGACCGGCCGTCGCGCAATGAGCGGGACGGATCCCCAACTCACCCGGACGGCGATCGAGGTCGCGCCGTTGCTGCTGGGATGCGTCCTGACGGTCGAACGCGAGGGCCATCAGGTGGGGGTGCGGATCACCGAGGTCGAAGCCTACGAGGGTGCGGAGGACCCCGGGTCCCACGCCTACCGGGGACGCACGGCACGCAACGACTCGCTCTTCGGGCCCCCCGGAACCCTGTACTGCTACTTCACCTATGGGATGCACCATTGCGCGAACGTCGTGTGCGGAACCGAAGGAAGGGCCTCAGCGGTCCTGCTGCGGGGAGGGGAGATCATCGGGGGTGCCGACACGGCCAGGGCGCGACGACGCAATCCACGGCGTGAACGGGATCTGGCCAACGGGCCCGCCAAACTCGCCCAGGCCGTGGGCCTGGACCTGAGCTGCAACGGACTGGAACTGATCACCGGGGTGGACGTGACGGACGCTCCGCAGCGGGCGGCGAAGGAGACCGCGCTGGCCGCGACCCTGTCCCGGCTCCCCGCCACCGCACCCCCGGGGGTGCGCTCCGGCCCCCGGGTCGGGGTGGCAGGACCCGGGGGCAGCAATGCCTACCCCTGGCGGTTCTGGCTCGAGGAGGAGCCGACCGTCTCGGCCTATCGTGCCGCCAAGCCCCGTCACGGGAGGAAACCGGCAGGAACCCCGGGACATGGGGACTAGAGTGGATGCGTGCAATCCATGACCGAAACCATGCCCGAGCTCCTGGATCGCCTCTGTGCGATCGTTCCCGACTATCCGCAACCGGGGGTCTCCTTCAAGGACCTGACCCCCGCATTCGCCGACGCCGACGGATTGCGCCGGATGATCGATGAGATCATCGCCCCCTTCGCCGGGACGTTCGACGTCGTCGCCGGAGTCGAGGCACGGGGCTTCGTCCTGGCCGCGGCTGCGGCCTACGCCAGCGGCACCGGGATGGTGACCATCCGCAAGAAGGGCAAGCTGCCCCGGCCGGTCCACGCGGAGCAGTACACCCTTGAATACGGCACGGCCACGCTCGAGTTGCACCGTGACGACATCAAGCCCGGAACCCGGGTCCTGCTGTTGGATGATGTCCTGGCCACCGGAGGGACCATCACCTCCGCCGCCGCCCTGTTGAGCCGGGCCCAGGCGGAGATCGTCGGCATCGGGGTCGTCCTCGAGCTCGCGGAGCTCCGTGGCCGGGAACGACTGCAGGATTACCCGGTGAAGGCCCTGCAACTGGTGTGACGGAGGTCGTGAGCCCGCCGGGCACCAAACCGGTAGACTGATCCGTCCGCCATTTCGCACCAGGAGGAAAGTACATGCCGCAGTCACCCTCGCCCGCACCTGAACTGGAGCGCGAGCGGGCATATGTCGAGCGCCTGTACCGTCGCCTCGATGCCCTGCGTGAGGAGAAGACCGCGCAACTGGCCCGGGTCCGCCGCGATGGAGCGGTCGGTTCCCTGCAGAACATCTCCGAACGCGACTCCTTCGCGAACCTCTACGAGGACCGGCTGGCCCAGCTGAATGCCGTGGAGGACCGGTTGGTCTTCGGCCGACTGGACCTCGAAACCGCCGGGGACGATGGAGAAGCCACCAGCCACTACATCGGGCGCATCGGCATGACCGATGAGGACCAGACCCGGTTGATGGTTGATTGGCGTGCCCCGGAGGCCGGGGCCTTCTACCAGGCCACCGCCTTCGAACGCCAGGGGGTCCGCCGCCGGCGCCATCTGATCCTGAAGGGCCGCAACGTGGTCGCCCTCGAAGACGACGTGCTGGATCCGGAACTCCTCAACGAAGGGGTCTCGCACCAGGGGGAGGGGGCGCTGCTTGCTGCCCTGACCAGCCGACGCACCGGACACATGACGGATATCGTCAGCACCATCCAGGCGGAGCAGGACCGGATCATCCGTGCCCCGCTGGCCGGCGTACTGGTCGTCCAGGGCGGTCCCGGGACCGGAAAGACCGCGGTGGCGCTCCACCGGGCGGCCTATCTGCTCTATGAACACCGGGAACGACTGAAGACCGCCGGCGTCCTGCTGGTCGGCCCCTCCACGGCCTTCATGCGCTATATCGAACGCGTCCTGCCCTCCCTGGGCGAGACCGGAGTCGTGACGTCCTCCGTGGGCCAGCTCCTGCCGGGGATCAATGCCATTCCCGAGCCCGGACGCGAAGCCGCCCGGATCAAGGGTGGGCTGGGAATGGCCGAGGTGGTGGCCCGGGCCGTGGAGCATCGCCAGAGGGTTCCCGCGGGGCCACGCAGGGTCATGGTGGAAGGCACCCCGTTGACGGTCACCCCACGACAGGTCAAACGGGCCGGCGACAAGGCACGGGCGACGGGCAAACCGTATAACGAGGCCCGCGCGACCTTCGTGAAGGTCATGCTGCGCGAGCTGGCCGACCAGTTGAAGGAGAAGCTCGAGGAATCCTCCGGTGCGGGCAATGCGGCCGACCGTTCCTATCTGATCGAAGACGTCCGGGCCTCCCGGGATGTGCGCATCACCTTGAACCTGTGCTGGCTGCCGATGGGTCCCGAACAGTTGATCTCGGATCTGTATGCCAAGCCAGAGGTCCTCGAAGCGGTGGCTCCCGAGCTGAGCTACGCCGAACGCCGTACCCTGCAACGTGGCCGGGACGAGCCATGGACCGAGGCGGATGTCCCCCTGCTCGACGAGGCCGCCGAACTCCTCGGTGCCTTCGACGCGACGGTCGGGCGTGAACAAGCCCTGGCGGAAGCCAACCGCAAACGCGATCTGGCCAATGCCGAACAGGCGTTGAAGAACGTCAGCGCCTCACTGGAGGAGATCGGCATCGACGGGTCCGTCAGCGCCGAACAGCTGGCCGACCTGAACGAGGAGACCGGACCCCGGCTGACGGCTGCCGAACGCGCGGCCACCGACCGCAACTGGGCCTACGGACATGTCGTGATCGACGAGGCCCAGGAGCTCTCTCCCATGCAGTGGCGCTTGCTGGTGCGTCGTTGCCCCTTGAAGTCCTTCACCGTCGTCGGCGATATCGCCCAGGCCAGTTCGGCCGCGAGCGTGGGCAGCTGGGCCGCGGCCATGAAACCATTCGTCGGTCGTCGTTTCGAGTTGGAGGAGCTGACGGTGAACTACCGCACGCCGGTCCAGATCGCCGAAGCTGCCGCCCGGATGGCCCAGGAAGCGGGCCTGCAGGTCTCGACGCCCAAGGCGGTGCGCGAAGGGGACTGGCCCCCGGTGATCAACCGGGTCGAGCCCGGGGAGGTCCTGGGAGCGACGCTGAGGGCTTTGCCGCGGGAGATCGGGATCGCCGACGGGGGACTGGTTGCAGTCATTGCCCCCGCACAACGACTCGATCAGGTACGCACCGCGGTCGCAGGCGAATACGGGCGTCGCGTCGGGGGCGGGTCGGGCGCCCTGGACCAGGACATCGTGGTGACCACGGCCAAGCTGGCCAAGGGCCTGGAATTCGACGTCGTGGTGGTGCTGGAGCCGCAGGAAATCGTCGAGGAGGCCGAAGGAACCGTCGGTGACTTGTATGTCGCGATGACCCGGGCCACCCAACGTCTGCTGGTCATCGCCAGTGGCAACATTCCGGCGGGAATGGAGCCGGACGCCTGATCCCCGCGGTGTAGCTGCTAGATTTGACCTCGTGTCAGTAAGTGAATTGAATCCCGCCATTGCGGGACAGCAGAATGATCCGTCCTTCCCCAACATCTGGCAGGAGCTGAAGTGGCGTGGCCTGGTCCACGTTTCCACGGAGGAATCCGGTCTGGAGCAAATGCTCGCGGGGGAGCCGATCACGTATTACTGCGGATTCGATCCCACGGCGCCCTCATTGCACCTGGGGAACCTGGTCCAGCTGTTGAACATGCGCCGTCTCCAGCTGGCGGGTCACCACCCGCTGGGCCTGGTGGGCGGTTCCACCGGCCTGATCGGTGATCCCCGGCAGAGCGCCGAACGGGTTCTGAACACCAAGGAGATCGTCAACGAATGGGTTGGCCGTCTGCAACGCCAGGTCAGCTGGTTCCTGTCCACCGAGGGAACGAACGCGATGCAGATCGTGAACAACCTGGACTGGACGGGCCCCCTCAGCGCCATCGACTTCCTACGTGAGGTGGGTAAACACTTCCGGGTGGGGACGATGGTCAAGAAGGACACTGTTGCGTCACGCCTGAACAGTGACGAGGGAATCAGCTACACGGAATTCAGCTACCAGATCCTGCAGGGCATGGACTACCTGGAGCTCTACCGCGACTACGGCTGCCGTCTGCAGACCGGCGGTTCCGACCAGTGGGGCAACCTGACCAGCGGCACGGAACTGATCCGCAAGGTCGAAGGCACCACGGTCCATGCCTTCGGAACCCCGCTGATCACCAACTCCGACGGAAGCAAGTTCGGCAAAAGTGAAGGCAACGCCATCTGGCTCGATGCCGAGATGTGCAGCCCATATGCCTTTTACCAGTTTTGGCTCAACACCGCGGACGTCGATGTGGTTGATCGCTTCAAGATCTTCACCTTCCGCACGCGCGAAGAAATCGAAGCCATCGGACAAGAGGTGGCGGACCGTCCCTTCGCCCGGGCGGGGCAACGCCAGTTGGCCTACGACGTCACGTCGTTGGTCCACGGGGTGGACGCCACCGAAAAGGTCATCGCAGCCTCGGCGGCAATGTTCGGCCAAGGGGCGCTCGCCGAGTTGGACGAGGAGCTCCTGGTGGCAGCCACTGCGGAACTGCCCAGTGCGAAGGTGGCACCGGATTCCTTGGGAATCGTCGAGCTGCTGGTGGCGACCGGACTCTCCGAATCCAAGTCGGCCGCTCGTCGGACCGTGGGCGAGGGCGGTGCCTACGTCAACAACGTCAAGTTCTCAGATGTCGACGCGGTCATCGACCCATCGACCCTGTTGCATGGCCGCTATGTCCTGGTGCGCCGTGGCAAGAAGAACCTGGCAATGGTCGAAGTCGGCTCCTAGAGACCAGGGCAGCGGGGGGGGCGCGGGGCGGCGGCCCCGCCCAAAAGCCCCCACCCCCCGCGGCCCCCCCCCCGGCACACAGCCGGGGGCGCGGCC
>JAKDMV010000141.1 GCA_030452125.1 Micrococcaceae bacterium | reverse complement strand
GAGGACGACGGGCTTGGTTTCTGACACGGAGGTGGCACCTTTACGATCGACGGCTGCGGGTCAGGGCCGGGGTCGTCCGGTCCCGCACCCCCAGATTATCGGCCGGGCGCCGCCAGCCCGGTGTCCGTGTGCCCATATTACGGGCCGGTAGACGCCAATGACCCGCACTGTTCACACAGTGCGGGTCATTCGACGTCATGCTCCGGGGGAGCCGGTCCGCTGCCGCTTAGCGGGCGGTGACGCCATCGGTGTAGTCGTCATCGGTCTGGATCCAGGAGAACAGCTTGCGCAGGTCCCGGCCGGTGGACTCGATCGGGTGGTCCTCGCCGCGCTTGCGCAGCTCAAGGAATTCCTTCCCGCCGGCGGCCTGGTCGTCCATGAAACGCTTGGCGAAGGAACCGTTCTGGACGTCGGCGAGGACGGCCTTCATGTTTTCCTTCACGTCCGGGGTGATCACCCGCGGGCCGGAGACGTAGTCGCCGTATTCAGCCGTGTCGGAGACGGACCAGCGCTGCTTGGCGATGCCGCCTTCGACCATCAGGTCAACGATGAGCTTGAGCTCGTGGAGGACCTCGAAGTAGGCGATCTCGGGCTTGTAGCCGGCCTCGGTCAGGACCTCGAAGCCGTACTGGACCAGCTGCGAGGCCCCGCCGCAGAGCACTGCCTGCTCGCCGAAGAGGTCCGTTTCGGTTTCTTCGGTGAAGGTGGTCTCGATGACGCCGGCGCGGGTTCCGCCGATGCCCTTGGCGTAGGACAGGGCCAGTTCCTTGGCCTTGCCGGAGGGGTTCTGTTCCACGGCGATGAGGTCCGGCACGCCGCGGCCTGCCTCGAATTCGCGGCGGACGATGTGGCCCGGGCCCTTGGGGGCGACCATGGCGACGTCGACATCGGCCGGCGGCTGGATGTAGCCGAAGCGGATGTTGAAGCCGTGGCCGAAGAACAGTGCGTCGCCGGCGACCAGGTTCGAGGCGATCTCGTCCTGGTAGACCTTGGACTGGATCTGGTCCGGGGCCAGCAGCATGATCACGTCTGCTTCGGCTGCCGCCTCGGAGACGCCGACGACCCGCAGGCCCTCGGCCTCTGCCTTGGCCCGGGAGGCGGATCCTTCGCGCAGGCCGACGCGGACGTCGACGCCGGAGTCGCGCAGGCTCAGCGCGTGGGCGTGGCCCTGCGAGCCGTAGCCGATGACGGCCACCTTGCGGCCCTGGATGATCGAAAGGTCTGCATCGTCGTCGTAAAACATATCGGTCACAGTGATAACTCCTTGGTGCTGTTCGGTATCTGAGTCTGGAAGTCTGGTGTGGGTGTTCAGGCCGAGACCGCGCGCAGGGCGCGGTCCGACATTGATTTGGAGCCGCGGCCGATGGCCAGGGTGCCGGATTGGACGATCTCGCGGACCCCGAACGGTTCGAGGACGGCCAGCAGCGCATGGAGCTTATCCGGGGTGCCGGTGGCCTCGATGATCAGTGAATCCGTGGCCACGTCCACGACGGAGGCGCGGAACAGGTCGGCGGCCTGGGTGACCTGCAGCCGGGTGGCGGCATCGGCACGGACCTTGACCAGGATGTGGTCCCGCTGCACCGAGGAATCCGGGGTCAGTTCCACGATCTTGATGACGTTGATCAGCTTGTTCAGCTGCTTGGTCACCTGTTCGAGCAGGTCGCCTTCGGCGTCGACGACCACGGTCACCCGGGACATCCCGGGCACTTCGGTGGGGCCGACGGCCAGTGAATTGATGTTGAACGCCCTGCGGGCGAACAGGCCGGCCACGCGGGTCAGGACGCCGGGGACGTCCTCCACGAGCACGGAAAGGGTATGGCGTGCCATGGTCCTAGTCCTCCTCTTCCCATTCAGGGGTCATTCCGCGGGCGATCTGGATCGCGTCGTTGCTCACGCCGGTGGGGACCATCGGCCACACCATGGCGTCGGCACTGACGACGAAGTCGATCACGACCGGGCGATCGTTGATCTCCAGTGCCTTCTGGATGGTGGCGTCGATGTCTTCATCGCGTTCGCAGCGCAGTCCCACGCAGCCGTAGGCGTCGGCGAGCTTGACGAAGTCCGGTACCCGCGCCGTTCCGTGGCCGGTGTTCAGGTCGGTGCTGGAGTAGCGGCCGTCGTAGAACAGGGTCTGCCATTGGCGCACCATGCCCAGCGACGAGTTGTTGATGACCGCGACCTTGATCGGGATGTTGTTGATCACGCAGGTCGCCAGTTCCTGGTTGGTCATCTGGAAGCAGCCGTCGCCGTCGATGGCCCAGACCACGCGGTCGGGGTTGCCGACCTTCGCGCCCATGGCCGCCGGAACGGCGTAGCCCATCGTGCCCAGGCCGCCGGAGTTCAGCCACTGGTGGGGGCGTTCGTACTTCACGAACTGGGCCGCCCACATCTGGTGCTGTCCGACCCCTGCGGCATAGACGCCCTCGGGTCCGGTCAGGGCGCCGATGCGCTCGATGACCCGCTGCGGGGCGGTGAGCCCGTCGTCGGTCTCGGTGAACCCGATCGGGTAGGTCTTGCGCAACCGGTCCAGGGTCGACCACCACTGGGTCAGATCCGGGTGGCCGTCGGA
Organism: Micrococcaceae bacterium; assembly: GCA_030452125.1. Classification (GTDB taxonomy): domain Bacteria; phylum Actinomycetota; class Actinomycetes; order Actinomycetales; family Micrococcaceae; genus Arthrobacter_H. Next base: position 2,872 of record JAKDMV010000141.1, on the reverse strand, counting down.
GGCGAACCGGGCCCGGCAGGCCTCGGTGAGCTCGGGCAGGATCTCCTTGACCGAGCCGACGATCGGGACATCGGCGGTGCGGTTCTTGGAGATCTCCGCGGGATCGATATCCGCGTGGATGACCTTGGCATACGGGGCGAAGGTGTGCAGCACCCCGGTGACGCGGTCATCGAACCGGGCGCCGAGGGTGATCAGCAGGTCCGCCTGCTGCAGTGCCGTGACCGCCGAGACGGAACCGTGCATCCCGGGCATCCCCACATGCAGTTCGTGCGAATCGGGGAACCCGCCGCGGGCCTGCAGCGTGGTGGCGACCGGGGCACCGACCAGTTCGGCCAGCTCCATCAGTTCGGCGGAGGCGTGGCCCTTGATGATCCCGCCGCCGACGTAGAAGGCCGGACGCTGGGCGGCACCGATCAGTTTGGCGGCCTCACGGACCTGTTTGGAATGACCGCGCACCACGGTGCGGTAGCCCGGCAGGTCGATCTTCGGCGGCCAGGAGAAATCGGACTTGCCCTGCTGGGCGTCCTTGGTGATGTCCACCAGCACCGGCCCGGGGCGTCCCGTGGCGGCGATGTGGAAGGCCTCGGCCATGACCCGCGGGATGTCGGCGGCGTCGGTGACCAGGAAGGAGTGCTTGGTGATCGGCATGGTGATGCCGACGATGTCCGCCTCCTGGAAGGCGTCGGTGCCGATGAAGGCCGAATGCACCTGTCCGGTGATCGCGACCATGGGGACCGAGTCCATATGCGCATCGGCAATGGCGGTCACGAGGTTGGTGGCTCCGGGGCCGGAGGTGACGATGCATACCCCGACTTCCCCGGTGACCATGGCGTAGCCCTGTGCTGCGTGGCCTGCGCCCTGTTCATGACGGACCAGGACATGGTTGAGCCTGGTCGAGTCCATCAGTGGGTCGTAGGTGGGCAGGATAGCCCCTCCCGGCAACCCGAAGACGTCTTTGACGCCCAGTTCTTCCAACGAGCGGACGATGGCTTGTGAGCCGGTCATCCCGGTGGGTGCCACAATGTTGTTCGGACCCTGGACAGGGTTCGAGGCATCCACGGTGGAAGAGACAGGAGCATGATCCTTGGCACGGCCGGCGGCCTTGGCCACCAGCGACGGGCTGATGGGTGTTCCGTTACTCATCGGATATTCCTTCTCTTCTCTAGTTCTGCGCATAAAAATACCCCGCTGGCCTTCATGGCTTCAGAGGGGTTCGCGCGTCACCGTGTCCTACAAACGAGGCTTAGGCTCCGCGCTTGGTAACTAGTAGGACTTCGGTTCGGATCTGCATGTCTTCAGTTTCCCCGGTGCTGCGGGGGCTGTCAACGAAACCCACTGACTGTCTCAACATGTGGACGCGACGTCCAGTCCGTGGACATGCCCGGTGACCGGACGTCGCATCCCGTTGGTTTAGCTAGCCACAGTAGGCCCCCGTGCTGGCGGACTTCACGAGCTTGGCGTATTTGCCCAGCACGCCGGTGGTGAACTTCGCCGGCAACGGCTCCCAGCCCTCACGGCGTGAGGCCAGCTCCGCCTCGTCGACCAGCAGGTCGAAGGAGCGGGCGGCGATGTCCACCCGGATCCTGTCCCCGTCCTTGACGAAGGCGATGGGTCCGGCGTCGACCGCTTCGGGGGCCACGTGCCCGATGCACAACCCGGTCGTGCCTCCGGAGAAGCGCCCGTCGGTGAGCAGCAGGACGTCCTTGCCCAGCCCGGCGCCCTTGATGGCACCGGTGATGGCGAGCATCTCGCGCATCCCCGGGCCGCCCTTGGGCCCCTCGTAGCGGATGACGACGACGTCGCCGGCCTTGATCTCCCCGTGGTCCAGCGCATCCAGGGCACCTTGTTCGCGTTCGAAGACGCGGGCGCTGCCTTCGAAGACATCCGCGTCGAAGCCGGCGCTCTTGACCACTGCACCCTCGGGGGCCATCGAGCCCATGAGCACGGTGATGCCACCGGTCGCGTGGATCGGGTTGTCCAGCTCACGCAGGACATGTCCGTCCAGTGCCGGCGGTTCGATGTCAGCCAGGTTCTCGGCAACGGTCTTGCCGGTGACGGTCAGGCAGTCGCCGTGGATCAGCCCGGCGTCGAGCAGCGCCTTCATGACCACCGGGACGCCGCCGATCTTGTCGACGTCGTACATCACGTATTCGCCGAAGGGCTTCAGGTCCCCCAGGTGCGGGATCTTGTCGCCGATGCGGTTGAAGTCCTCGAGCTTGAGCTCCACGTCGGCTTCGCGGGCGATCGCCAGCAGGTGCAGGACGGCATTGGTCGAGCCACCGAAGGCCATGGTCACGGCGATCGCGTTTTCGAAGGCCTTGCGGGTCATGATGTCGCGGGCGGTGATGCCCTGGCGCAGCATCTCCACCACGGCTTCACCCGATTTGCGCGAGAACATGTCGCGGCGGCGGTCCGCCGAGGGCGGGGCGGCGGAGCCGGGCAGTGACATGCCCAGGGCCTCGCCGATGCAGGCCATTGTATTGGCGGTGTACATCCCCCCGCAGGCGCCTTCGCCCGGGCAGATGGCCCGTTCGATGGTGTCCAGGTCCTTTTCGCTCATCTTGCCCGCCGCGCAGGCCCCGACGGCCTCGAAGGCGTCGATGAGGGTGACTTCCTTCTCGGTGCCGTCCTCGAGCTTGGCGGTGCCGGGCATGATCGACCCGGCGTAGACGAAGACACTGGCCAGATCCAGTCGGGCTGCGGCCATCAGCATGCCGGGCAGGGACTTGTCGCAGCCGGCCAACAGGACCGATCCGTCGATGCGCTCGGCCATCATGACGGTCTCCACGGAGTCGGCGATGACCTCACGGGAGACGAGGGAGAAGTGCATGCCCTCGTGGCCCATGGAGATGCCGTCGGAGACCGAGATGGT
>JAKDMV010000140.1 GCA_030452125.1 Micrococcaceae bacterium | reverse complement strand
TCGGGGGCCGGCGGGGCTGCGGCGGGCGGTGCCGCCGGAACGGCTGCCGGTGGGGCAGCAGCGGGGCCCGGCATCGGGGCGGGGGGCCCGGGCGGACCGGCCGCGTCGGCGGAAGCCGCCCCCGATGGCTGCGGGTTCATTCCGGGGACCCCGGTGATCGGGCCACCGGCCGTCTCCTGGGCCAGGGCCGGCCACTCCGCCTGGCCGGAACCGTAGTCGGGATGTCCGGGCTGGCCGGGGGCGGTGACTCCTCCGGGGGCGAAGGCCGAGGGGCCGAAGAGGCCACCGGTCAGCAACGGGTTGCGCCCCTGGTTCACGTCGACCACCAGGGTGTGGGCGGCCTTGTCGTGCCAGCCCTGGCGCTGGTGGTTCGGATCCCAGAGGTTGGAGAGCAGCATGATGATCGGGCCCACCACGGGGACGATCCCGGAGATCCACACCAGGGCACGGCGAATGAAGACCTTGCCCCAGCCGGGGGCGAAGCCGTCCTCGTCGGCGGTGCGCAGGCCCAGTGCCAGGTTGCCAGGGGTCTTGCCCGTGCCCGCTTCCCAGCCCCAGAGGACCACCGCGTAGGCCAGGACGAAGACGGTCAGGACCATCGAGACGGTGGCCGTCTCGGCGAGGAGCTCGCCGGTGCTGAGGTAGCCGGCCCCACTGAACGTGGAGGAGGTGGCGCTGAAGTAGATCATCATCGCCAGGAGCACCGGAACGATGTCCAGCAGACCGGCAACCAGTCGTTTCGCGGCCACGGCGTTGGCCAGGTTCAGGTTCTGGGCCACCGGCTACTCCTTTTCCTCGGGGGTTTCTACTGTACGGATATCTTGCTGCCCTGACCCGCGTTGGGCCCGGCGGGCGTTGATGCGGGCCGTGGCATCGAGGACCAGTGATCGCGGGGAGTACTTGCCTCTCATGCGCCCCCAGAATCCTACCGAGGAACTCATGCCGGCAAGTTGCTCATCGACCAGGTTCCAGTAATCGACGATCTGGGCCTCGGTGGGCACCGCGGATCCGAAGACCGCGGCATCGGCCCGGTGGGCCAATTCGGTGGTGGTCTCCGTCGTGCCGGGGAAGCCTCGGCCCAACGCCCTGGCGTTCTCCCGGCGGGTGCCCGAGGACTCGGGGCGGGCCCCCAGGTCCGTGGCCAGGGAAATGACCTCGTTCCAGCCACCGCTCAACCGGTTTCCCGGCCCACCGGTTCCGAACCGGCGTTTGCGCCGGCGCAGCTTCAGGAAGGCCACCACCAGCAACGGAAGCATCAGGATGAACAGGGGGATCACGATGCTCAACGTGACCGTGAGGATCGGACCCCAGAAGGCCCAGAACTCCTCGTTGGAATCGTCCGCGTCCTGCGGATCGGGAGCCGTCTCGGGGGGAAGCTTCGCCTTGTCCTGCGGCGGTGGGGGCGGCTGGAGCACCTGGGGTTGCGGAACCGATTGGGGTTCCTGCTGCGGCGGGGTCGGTTCCTTGTCCTTGTCCGGGGTGGGGGTGAACGCCACCCACCCGACATTCTCGAACTCGATCTCCACCCAAGCGTGGACGTCCTCGCCCTTGATCTGCACGGTGCCCGCCGGATCGTACTTCTCCGGGTAGAACCCCATCACCACCCGGGCCGGCATGCCCTGGTCCCGGGCCATCAGGGCCATGGCCGCCGCGTATTGTTCGTCGTCGCCGATCATCGAGTCGGCATCGAGCAAGGAGGCGATCCGCGCCGCCCCGTGGCCCGAGAGGCTGGGTACCTCGTTTTCCTTGCCGTTGGAGAAGTATCCCGTCTCATGCAGGATCCCCTCCATCGCCGCGGCACGTTCCACCCCGGTCTTTTCGTCCCCGGCCATCTCGGCGGCCTTGCCCGAAACGACCTGCGGGACATTGGCCAGCTTGGGCATCGTCACGTCGGAGAGTCCGTAGTCCTGCAGCTTCTTCCTATCGATCTGCACCGGGTACTCCACCGCCGCCGTATAGGAATCCCCGGTGCGCAGACCGGTGGTCGACAGCGCGGTTTCGGCGTCGTCGTTGTAGAACAGCGAACGGGCCAGTTCCTCGGAGCGTTCCCCGGCCACGTCCAGGCCCAGGAGCTTGCCGCCGGCAGGCAGCCAGACCCCGTGGTATCCCTCGATGGTGATGTCCAGTGACCCGCGGGACCGCAACGGGTCCTCGGCGGCGGAGGAATTGACCTGCCCGACGTCCCCGACGGGGGTGAAGTTCCCGCCCGAGCGCGGATCGACGTCGAACACCATGCCGTCGTAGCTGTCCAGCGCCGCCAACCTGACCCGTTGGCCCTCGGGCAGCCCGGTCACCGAAAGCAGCGGTTCGTCGGCATTGTCCTTGGCATAGTTGCGGAAGCTCATCAACGGGCTCGGGTAGTCATACAGGTCCACCGGGGGGACGACGGCGTCGCGCAGTACCTGTCGGGATGGCCCGCCGTCCAACGCCGGGGAGGCGATGGCCGTCAGCCCACCGGCGACCATCAGGACCACGGCCCCGGAGCCGATCCGACGCAGACCCGGCCGGATGGTGGAGCCGGAGCCGCCGTCGTGCCCTGCCGGCTGGTCCAGCCCCGCGGCACGATCCACCTGCCGGCGCCAGGCCAACCAGCAGACCAGCGCCATGACCAGGACCAGCCCGCGCAGCAACGGCAACGGCACGTCCCGGGTCCCGAAGATGATGCCCACGATGAACATCACGGCGACCGGGATCGTGGCCCAGAACGGTGAACGGAACCTCCAGGCCAGCAATCCGGCGAGCAGGGCGGTGACGTAGGCGCTGAGGAACGGGACCACCAGCATGCCCGCCCGCAGGCCCACCGGCGGGGCGACGGTGAGCACGTCCTTCCAGGACAGGACGACGCCGGCCAGCAGGGTGCGCAGTGATTCGAAATTGGGCAGGAACCCGGACGTGGCTTCGGTGGGGGTCGCCAAGGGCGTTCCGGCGATCAGGTAGACCGCGATGCCGACGCCCGCCGCCGGCAGGAACCCCCAGCGGTAGCGGACGATGACGTGCGCCAGGACCAACCCGAGCACCACGCCACCGATCCCGGCCAGCAGGTAGTGGACATCGCCGCCGAACGCGGCATGCAAGCCCAGCACGCCCAGCCCCAGGCAGACGAGCAGGACCACGGCGTCGATGGCGCGGTGGGCGGAGGGCAGGTGGGCGCGCCAGGAGGCGGGGGCGCTCATGAGGCCACCTGGTGCAGGATCAGTGGCAGCTCGCTGAGTTGACCGACGGTGATCACCGTCAGGTCCCCGATGGTTGCCCGGGCCGGTTCCTGTCCGGTGCCGCAGCGCACCGCGAAGGCCCGGACGCCCACGGGAACATGGGTGCTGGCCCGGCGCAGTTGCCCCGGGGTCGCCACGGTGCCGGTGACCAGGAAGAAGACCGAGGCGTTGGGGACCGCATCATTGGTGGTGCGTGAGAGGTCGATCAGATCGCTGCGCCGGGGCCTGGCCTCCACCCGGGTGCAGTCGTCGAGCAGGTTCCGTCCGGTCTCGGTCCGCAACGGTCCGGTCTGGGTCACCACCGAGAGGTTCCGCTGCTCGCGGACCGCCTGGAGCCCGATCGAGGCGGCCACCGAGACCGCGAGTTCGAAGTCGTCCGGGGCCGCGTACTCCGCGGTGTTCGTGGACAGGGCGATGGCCAGATGGGAGCGCCGGGTCTCCTCGAATTGGCGGATCATCAGCTCGCCGGTGCGCGCGGTGGTCTTCCAGTGGATATGGCGCCGGTCATCCCCCGGGACATAGTCGCGCAGGGCATGGAAGGAGACGTCCGAGGAGGACAGCACCCGGGTCGGTTCCCCTTCCAGGTCCTTGATGAACCCGGAACTGGTCCCGCCCAGGGCCGTGGTGGCCGGGTGGACGAACAGGTCCTGTTCCTCGGTCCACTTCACTTGACGGCGCAGTAGCCCGAACGGATCCTGCCGGATGGACCGCACCGGGCCGACGGCGATGACGGCCCGGCGGTGGGTGGGGATGGTGAACAGTTCCTCGTGGGCGGCCTCGGACGCCAGCCGCGGGATCCTGAAGAATGCGGTGGAGGTCCCGACCGGCAGTTCCATGGACACCGGAAGCAGGGTCTTGCCCGAGGCGTTCTGCACTTCCAGCCCGCCCACGGCCCGGTCCCCCACGGCCACCCGGGTCCGGTTCAGGTCCAGGCTGACCCGGAAGACCGAACGGCCCAGGATGAAGGCGATGGCCAGCAGCAGGAGCAGGGCCCCCATGAGGGCGGCGATCCTGGCTTCCTGCCAACCGAACATCCCTCCCAGCAACGCCAGGACCAGCACGACGGCGGCCAGCAGCCACCCCAGCGGGCTGACCACCTCGGTGGCCGGTTCGATCTTCGGCCGGACCCACCCGCTCAGCCGCTGCCAGAGCGGCTGGACCTCGAGTTTGATGAGCTGGCCGATCTGGGCCGACAGGGACGCCGGATGCAGGCGGGAACGCCTTGCTGCCGTGGGCCGGGCCCGGCGCGGGCTGCCGGGCCCACGCCGGCGCCGGAACCATCCGGCGGCGCCGGGGAACCGGGAGGACCGGGTCCGGGCGGACCGGCGGCCGGAGTCCTGAGTCGGGGTGCTCATGCTGGGGTATCTGCCTTCCGGACCGGGCTAGGCGCGGGAATCGGCGTCGGCGCGCTGCTGCGGTGCCGCGGTCACGGACAGGATGCGGGCCAGGACGGACTCCGGGGTGGCCCCGGCGAACTCTGCTTCGGGGTCCATCACGAACCGGTGCGTCCACACGTAGGGGGCGAGTTCCTTCACGTCGTCGGGCAGCACGTAGTTCCGTCCCTCCGAGGCGGCCCAGACCTTGGCGGCACGGACCATGGCCAGGGCGCCACGGACCGAGACACCCAACCGGGTCTCCTCGGCCTCACGGGTCTGCTCGGTGAGTTCGGCAATGTAGTTCAACACGGACTCGTCGACATGCGTGCTGGTTGCCAGATCGGCCATGTCGGCGATGGCGCTGGTGGTGATCAGCGGTTTCAGGGCCAGCGACCTGTCCCGGGTGGAGGAGCCGGAGAGCAGGTCCACCGTGGAGGCGCGGTCCGGGTAGCCGATGGAGGTCTTGATCAGGAAGCGGTCCAGTTGTGCTTCGGGCAGCCGGTAGGTCCCGGCCTGCTCGATCGGGTTCTGGGTCGCGATCACCATGAAGGGCCTCTCCTGGGTGTAGGTGGTCCCGTCGATGCTCACGCGGGCCTCCTCCATGACCTCCAGCAGTGCCGACTGGGTCTTCGGCGAGGCACGGTTGATCTCGTCGGCCAGCACGATGTTGGCGAAGATCGGCCCCTGGTGGAATTCGAAGAGCTGGCTCTTCTGGTCGTAGATCGTGATGCCGGTGACATCCGAGGGCAGCAGGTCGGGGGTGAACTGGATCCGCGAGTTGGAGCCCTGCACGGTGGCGGCCAACGATCTGGCCAGCATCGTCTTGCCGGTGCCCGGGGCGTCTTCGAGCAGCACATGGCCTTCGGAGAGCATGGCCGTGAGGATCAATTTGATCACCTCGGGTTTGCCCAGGATGGC
>JAKDMV010000031.1 GCA_030452125.1 Micrococcaceae bacterium | reverse complement strand
CCGCGGCGGCGCTAGGATGGTGCGGGGCCCACCGGCCCCCACCGCACAACCACGAACCGAGGAACTTCGCACCCCATGAGCTCCGACAAGCACAGTAGCTGGTCCTATACCGAAGCACTGCCCGTCGAGGACGACGTGATCACCCGAGCCCGGGAACGCGCCTATGAACTGGGCGTGGATCCCGTGGGTCCGGGCATCGCCTCGTTGTTGCAGGTCCTGGCCGCGAACTCGAAGGCCCGCACCGTCGTCGAGGTCGGCGCCGGGGCCGGGATCTCCGGCCTGAGCCTGCTGCGCGGGCTCTCCCCGCAGGCGGTGTTCACCACGATCGACATCGACGTCGACCATCTCAATGCAGCACGTCAGGCCTATCTGGATGCCGGCATCCCGGCCAACCGCACCCGCACCATCGGAGGACGGGCCCGCGACGTGCTCCCCCGTCTGACCGACGGCGCCTACGACCTGGTGTTCATCGACGCCGATAAGCAGAACCTGATGGAATACGCCGAGCACGGGGTCCGTCTGTTGCGTACCGGTGGAATGCTCATCATCAACGACGCACTCGACGGGGACCGGGTGCCCCAGCCGGCCGTCCGGGACCGCAGCACCGTCGCGGCCCGGAACGTCGGACGCATGCTACGCGATAATGAGAATCTGGTGGTCAGCACCGTCCCCACCGGCAGCGGCCTGCTCCTGGCGGTCCGGGCCGGCTGATCCGCGCTTCGCGCGGCCTCGCCCGGGGCCCGGGTAGGCAAAAAGGCAGGAACACGGCGAATGCCGTTCCTGCCTTTCTGTGTGAAGAATCGGGGGGGGGAACTACTCCGTGACACCCACGAGGCAGGCCTTCAACTCGGCAGCCTCCTCGGCGTTCAGTTCCACCACCAGGCGTCCTCCGCCATCAATCGGAACCCGCATGATGAGGCTACGACCCTCCTTGGTAACCTCCATGGGGCCATCCCCGGTACGCGGTTTCATCGCAGCCATTAATGCTGACTTCCTTCCTGCATGTCACGGTCCCACCGGGCCCGCGGATCGTCGCTGACGAGGATGGCAAACACCACCGCGTCTTGTTCAACCTGCATTTCATATTATTCAGGAGATTTCTCCGTGGCGCTAATCACAGGTCCCTGCCGTGTCGCATCGAGTTCGTCATTGAGTCGCCCGATTTCCTCGGTGAGCACCCCGATGACCTCGTCGACCTGGTCGCAGCGGTACCCGCGCAGCCCCACCCCCAGCCGCATGCGGGCGATGTCCTCCGGCCCAGGATGCGCCGGAAGCAGCACCGGGGGCAGCGACGGGACCGGTTCGGCCAGCCCCAGGATCCCGTCGGTCGGGGTCGGAGAGGATCCCGGCACCCGACGCCGGGTCCCCACCGCGAAGAAGACCACCACTCCGATGAGCAGGACGCCGACGAACACCAGGAGGTATTGCATCGCTAGGCCTTGCCTGCCGTCGGCCGTGCGCCGCCGGTGACCTGGCGGACCGCGTCCTCCACGTCGTCGGTCACATGGATGAGGTCCAGGTCCGAGGCGGCAATGGCGCCCTCCTCCGCGACGGTGTCACGCAGCCAATCGACCAGCGGGCCCCAATAGGCGCTGCCGACCAGCACGATCGGGAAGCTGGTGACCTTCTGCGTCTGGACCAGGGTGAGCGCCTCGAAGAGCTCATCGAGGGTCCCGAAGCCGCCGGGGAGGACCACGAAGCCCTGCGAGTATTTGACGAACATGGTCTTGCGGACGAAGAAGTACCTGAAGTTCACCCCCAGATCGACCCATTCGTTCATTCCGGTCTCGAACGGCAATTCGATCCCGAGCCCGACGGAGACGGCGCCGGCTTCGCAGGCCCCCTTATTCGCGGCCTCCATGGCCCCGGGGCCGCCCCCGGTGATCACGGCGAATCCGGCTTCACCCAGGAGTCGTCCCGCATCCACCCCCTGCTGGTAGCGCTCCGAGTCGTGGGGTGTGCGCGCCGAGCCGAAGACGCTGATGGCCGGGCCGAGTTTGGCCAGGGTGCCGAACCCCTCGACGAACTCACTTTGGATCCGCAATACGCGCCAGGGGTCGGTATGGGTGAAGTCCTCGCCCGACGACCTGGATTCAAGCAGCATCCGGTCGGACTGGTCGACGTTGGCCTGGTCCCGTCGCAGGACCACAGCGCCTTTTCGGCGGGCAATTTCCCGCAGTGCATTGATCGTCTGACGTGGGTTTGAAGAGTCTGGCATGGGTTCAGCCTATCGTCGTCGACAAGGGATGGCAGGCGAGGTGGACCGGACTTTGTAAAGATTCGGTCACCAAGGTGCCAACTACCCATGGTGTGCTGCGTTACATCGGCTACTGTCATGGCATGAGCAATTCATCCCGCAGCGGCACCGGGGCCTCCTCGAGCACCCCGGTCGTCAAGCTCGACCAGGTCAATAAGCATTATGGCCCCCTCCACGTCCTGCAGGACATCGACCTCGACGTCGCGCGCGGCGAGGTCGTGGTCGTCCTGGGTCCCTCCGGTTCCGGCAAGTCCACGCTCTGCCGCACCATCAACCGGCTCGAGACCATTGACGACGGGGCCATCTACATCGATGGCAAGAAGCTTCCCGAAGAGGGAAGGACCCTGGCCCAGCTCCGCGCCGACGTCGGCATGGTCTTCCAGTCCTTCAACCTCTTCGCGCATAAGTCGATCCTTGAGAACGTCACCATGGGACCGATCAAGGTCAGGGGGGTGAAGAAGGCCGAAGCCGTCAAACAGGCGATGGCACTGCTCGAACGCGTCGGGGTGGCCAACCAGAGGGACAAGCTACCGGCCCAGCTCTCGGGTGGGCAGCAGCAGCGGGTGGCGATTGCCCGGGCCCTGGCGATGCGTCCGAAGGTCATGCTCTTCGACGAGCCCACCTCCGCGCTGGACCCCGAGATGATCCAGGAGGTCCTGGACACCATGGTCGCCCTGGCCAAGGAGGGGATGACGATGATCGTGGTGACCCACGAGATGGGCTTCGCCCGCAAGGCAGCCGATCGGGTGGTCTTCATGGCCGATGGACAGATCGTCGAGCAAGCGACCCCCACGGAGTTCTTCACCAACCCGCAGAGCGACCGGGCGAAGGACTTCCTCGGAAAGCTCATCACCAACCACTAGCCCGGCCCCCCACGGGGACCGGATCACTCGCGACCGGGCATCACTACCCCGGTCACAACACAAGGAGAAGCACATGCGCAAGACCCATTACGCGATGGCCGCGATGGCCGCCGCTGCGGCCCTGACCCTGACCGCATGCGGTGGCGGATCGGGCGACGACGGCGGAGGCGGCGGAGACGGCGACAAGGTCAAGATCGGCATCAAGTTCGACCAGCCGGGCCTCGGGTTCAAGGACGGCGACGACTACAAGGGCTTCGATGTCGATGTCGCCAAGTACGTCGCCAACGAGTTGGGCTATGACGAGGGCGACATCGACTTCGTCTCGGCACCGTCGGCGAACCGCGAAACCATGTTGCAGAACAACCAGGTCGACATGATCGTCGCCACCTACTCCATCACCGACGATCGCGAGAAGGTCGTTGACTTCGCCGGGCCGTACTTCATTGCCGGCCAGGACCTGCTGGTGAAGAAGGACAGCGGCATCACCTCCCCCGAGGACCTCAATGGCAAGAACCTGTGCTCCGTCACCGGTTCGACCTCGGCCCGCAAGGTGAAGGATAAGTACGCCAAGAAGGTGAACCTCCAGGAACTTCCGGGCTACGCGGAGTGCGTGACCCAGATGGAAGGCGGAACGATCGACGCGGTGACCACCGATGACATCATCCTCGCCGGGCTGGCCGCCCAGCCGGCGTACCAGGGCAAGTTCGAACTCGTGGGCAAGCCCTTCAGCGAGGAGATCTACGGCATCGGTCTCCCGAAGGGATCCGATCAGTGCGAGGACATCAACAAGGCGATCGCCAAGATGATCGATTCCGGCGACTGGAAGAAGTCGCTGGATGCGAACACCGAAGGCACCGGCTACGAGCCCAATGCCAAGGTGAACCCACCGACGCCGGATCACTGCTCCTAGCAGTTCCCGGGGATGTCCCACCGGCTCCTGCCGGACCATCCCCCCATACCGGGTGGGGCACCGCTGCCCCACCCGGTAGCCCGCCCACGGTGCCGCCCCACGCGGCAATCCAGATAGAGGCAGACAGTGGATACATTTATTTCAATCTTCACCGAGTTCGACGTCGCCGGCGCGCTGTGGGTGAACATCAAACTCACGTTCTTCGCGGCCATCGGCGCCACTGTGCTCGGTACCATCCTGGCGATGATGCGCATCTCACCGGTGGCTAGTTTCGCTGCCATCGGCACCTCCTACGTCAACATCATCCGCAACACCCCGTTGACGATCATCATCCTGTTCGGCGTCCTGGCCCTCAACGGCCAGCTCGGCCTGGATCTGGGCGGGGGGTTCCAGCAGAACTTCTTCCGGCTCGCCGTGATGGGGCTGGCCATCTACCACGCGGCCTTCGTTTGCGAATCCATCCGCTCGGGAGTGAACACCGTTCCGCAGGGCCAGGCCGAAGCAGCCCGCGCCATCGGGTTGGCTTTCATGCCCGCGGCCCGCATGATCATCTTGCCGCAGGCCTTCCGTGGGGCCATCGTCCCGTTGGGCAACGTGCTGATCGCCCTGATCAAGAACTCCACCGTCGCCGCCGTGGGCTCCGTCTCCGTCGAAGCCTCGGCGACGATGGGAAACGCCCTCGACGCCCGTGGTGATATCGTCCTGCCCATCTTCCTGGCCTTCGCCGCCGGTTTCGTGATCATCGTGATCCCGGTCGGCCTGCTCACGACCTGGCTCTCCAAGAAACTGGCGGTGTCCCAATGAGTGCTTCCGTACTGTTCGACACGCCCGGGCCCAAGGCGCGGCGGAACATCATCCTCATCAACATCCTGGGTGCCGTGGTCATCGTCGCGGTCTTGTGGTGGACCATTTCCGGTCTCGCGGCCAAGGGCCAGATGGCCCCCGGTAAATGGGATGATTTCCTCGAGGCCAACACCTGGGTGGACTATCTGCTTCCAGGCCTGGCCAACACGCTGAAGGCTGCAGCCCTCGCCATCGTCGGTTCGGTGGTCTTCGGCCTGATCTTCGGCATCGGGCGCCTCTCGAAGAACAAGCTGATCAACGTGTTCTGCTCGATCATCGTCGAGTTCTTCCGCTCCGTGCCCGTGCTGCTGATGATCGTGTTCTTCAACATCTTCTTCTCGCGCAACCTGCAGATCAGCTCCGACAGTGCCATGTGGGCCGTGGTCGCCGCCCTGGTGTTCTACAACGGCTCCGTGGTCGCCGAGCTGATCCGCTCCGGGGTCCGCAACCTGCCCAAGGGCCAGCGTGAAGCCGGCACCGCAATCGGCCTGACCACCGGGCAGTGCCTACGCGCCGTGGAGATCCCGCAGGCGCTGGTGGCCATGCTCCCGGCTTTGATCAGCCAATTCGTGGTGATCCTGAAGGACTCGGCGCTGGGCTACATCATCAGTTTCAACGAACTGCTGTTCTACGGGAGGACCTATTCCTCGCCCAACGGCAACGTGCTCCAGGCCCTGATCGTCGTGGCCGCGGTGTTCATCATCATCAACTTCGCCCTCTCCAAGCTGGCCACGATCGTCTCGCGCCGGCTCTCCAGCCGTGGCGAAACGAAGACCAAGCCGGGTGCCCGGGCACTCGTGGGGGCCCCGGCCGGACTCGACGACGTCGAGCCCGGTGGTGGGGCCGGCGGAAGAAACCAGAACCGCTAGCCCGGCTGCGGGCCGCTCCCGGCTCGTGGTGCTGGACGGCGAACGGCCCCGGACCCCTCCATGGGGGTCCGGGGCCGTTCCTCGTCCACGGGAGCGTAGGATGCGCCCCATCGTCGGATCAGTCGCTCAGCCACCGGTGCAGGGCGGCATGGCAGTCACGGATCGCCTGACCGGTGACATGTTCGTCGTCGGAATGGGCCAGCAACGCATCGCCCGGACCGAAATTCACTGCCGGAATCCCCAATTCGGAGAACCGGGCGACGTCCGTCCAGCCGTACTTCGGCTTCGGTTCGGCACCCACGGTGGCCACGAAGGCCGCCGCGGCAGGATGGTTCAGCCCGGGCCTGGCCCCCGGGGCGCCGTCGGTTCGTTCGATGTCGTAGCCCTGGAGAAGCCCGCGGACCAGGGCTTCGGCCTCGGCAATGCCCTTATCGGGGGCGAAACGGTAGTTGATCTCGACTTCGGCGGCATCGGGAATGACATTTCCCGCAATCCCCCCGGTGATCCTCACGGCATTGAGCGATTCACGGAAGGCCAAACCGTCCACATCCACCGTGGCCGGTTCATAGGCCTGCAGCCGCGTCAAGACATCCGACAGATCGTGGATGGCGTTATGCCCCATCCAGGCGCGTGCCGAATGGGCTGCGGTGCCCCGGGTGCGCAGCAGGAAACGCGTGGTGCCGTTGCAGCCGCCTTCCACCGTGCCGTTCGTTGGTTCCAGCAGGATCGCGAAATCGGCGTCGAGCAGCGCCGGCGAATTTCGCAGTAGGCGGCCCAACCCGGATTTTGAGGCTTCGACCTCCTCATGGTCGTAGAAGATGAAGGTGATGTCCCTATTCGGTTCGACCAGTTGCGCGGCGATGGCCAGTTGCACGGCCACCCCGCCCTTCATGTCGGTGGCGCCACGCCCAAACAGGATGTTCCCGTCCCACTGGGCAGGCACCGTTCCGCGGGAACCGGGGGTCGTGGGCAAGGGGACGGTATCCAGGTGGCCCGCCAACACGATCCGCTCGGGGCGGCCCAGATCGGTGCGGGCGACGATGGAGTCCCCGTCGCGGTGGACACTGAGATGGTCCAGGGCGCGCAGGTAGTCCTCCACGGCGTCGGCGATCTGCTTTTCGTTCCCCGAGACGGACTCGATGTCCATCAGCGCCTGCGTCAGCAAGGCGACGTCGGAGGCATCAGGCAAAGGGGTGCGGGAGGTTGCGGGGGCAGGCACGGCGTTATGTTCACTCACGGATCCAGCCTATAGCCTGTCCTCCCGGCTACGATGGGAGGCATGACTTCTACTACGGCCCAGCCCGGTTCTGCCCTGAACGACTCCGCCGCCCCGGTACGCATTGCCTCCGGATCCGGCCTAGCCACCATCGCCTCCGATGGCACGGTCCTTGATGTCTGGTTCCCCGCCCCCGTCCTGACCGCCCTGGAAAAGGCCCCCCGGCTCTCCGGGGAGCTGGCCGCCGTGGCCACCGACGATGCCGAGCGTGGAACCACGCAGGAGGTCGTGGAACTGGAGATCAACCTCGACGTCGCCCCGGCCGATACCGCCGATGTGTGGTTGCGTCTGCACCTGCTCTCCCACCGGCTGGTCGCACCGAACAGCATCAACCTGGACGGGATCTTCGGTTTCCTGGCCAACGTCGTCTGGACGAACTTCGGCCCGTGCCCGGTGGAGGACTTCGAGAGCATCCGGTTGCGGCTGCGTCGCCGCGGGGCGGTCATCGTGCAGGGCGTGGACAAGTTCCCGCGCATGGTGGACTACGTCCTTCCCGCCGGGGTGCGGATCGCCGACGCCGATCGTGTCCGTCTCGGGGCCCACCTGGCCGAGGGGACCACGGTCATGCATGAGGGCTTCGTGAACTTCAACGCCGGAACCCTGGGATCCTCCATGGTCGAGGGCCGCATTTCCGCCTCCGTGGTGGTCGGCAACGGGTCCGACGTCGGCGGCGGGGCCTCCATCATGGGCACCCTCTCCGGTGGCGGCAAGGAGCGCATCACGATCGGTGAGCGCGTGCTGCTCGGCGCCAACTCAGGTGTCGGGATTTCCATCGGCGATGACTGTGTCGTCGAAGCCGGCCTCTACGTCACCGCCGGCACCCGGGTGCTCCTGGATGGCAAGAACGTCAAGGCCCGCGACCTCTCAGGCGTCCCGAACCTGTTGTTCCGTCGCAACTCCACCAGCGGTGCCGTTGAAGTCCTGGCCCGTGAAGGCCAGAGCGTGGAATTGAATTCCGCGCTCCATGCCAACTGACCTTTCGGACAACGTCTTCTCGTTGTCCACCCGGTCACCGGGGCCCCGTCGGGGCCCCGGGCCCCAGCGCCGTCGCCATCGGGGGCTCCGCGCCTTCATGGCCATCGTGTTGGGTGTCGGGGTGGTCTCCGGAGGCGTCTATGCCGCCTCCCGGTTCCTCGATCACCAAGAAACACTGGTCCGGCCGCATTGCACCGCCGCCGTCGGGCCGGACCAGCACCGGCTCGCTCCGGAGCAGGCAAGCAATGCGGCGCTGATCTCCGCCGTGGCCGTCCGGCGCAACATGCCGGCCCGGGCCGCGACCATCGGCATTGCCACCTCGGTCCAGGAATCAAAACTGCGCAATATCGACTACGGGGACCGGGCGGGCCCCGATTCCCGGGGCTTGTTCCAGCAACGTCCTTCGCAGGGCTGGGGCACCGAAAAAGAGATCATGGACCCGCTCTACGCGACCAACCGGTTCTACCAGGAACTGGAGACCTTCGACTACCGCTCCCTGCCCGTGACCGAAGCCGCGCAGAAGGTCCAACGCAGCGCCTTCCCGGAGGCCTACGCCGCTCACGAACCCGAAGGCAGGGCCTACGCCTCGGCGCTGACCGGGCATTCTCCGGCGGCGTTGAACTGCGTCCTGCGCCGCCCCACCGCAGCAGGGGACGTCGCTGCCACGTCGGCGCAGCTCACCGCGGCATTCGGGGACCTGCCGGTCTCCGCCGGAGCCCACCGACTGACCGTTTCGGCGGCCGATGAACGCGGCTGGGCCGTCGCCCAATGGGCGGTCGCCAATGCCGCAGAACACCAGATCGTTTCGGTGAGCAATTCGGGCTTGTTGTGGAACCGCGCCGAGCACCAATGGGTTCCGGGCACCACAGCAAAATCGCAGGTCGTCATCACCTTCGCCGACGCCGCACCGTAGGCCACCCCGCTCCGGATCAGAGCAGGAAGCGGATCACCGGCTCCAGGAAGCTGCGGTACAAATCGGCGTCCCGCGCCAGATCCTGACTGAGGATGACGGTATCGGGGTCCACGAACCAGGCGCGTGGTTCGCTCAACGGCAGCTCCACCAGCTTCAGTTCCATCGGCTTCGGGCGGCGTTCCAGTTCCATCGCCCGGTCGGTGATCATCTGTTCCAACAGGCCGCGGCGCCCGCTGCCATGGTGCTCGGCACTGACCTCGGTGTACTCGATCATCCGCGCACGGCTCCAACTCAGGGCGGCACCGTAATGGGCCTGCAGGAGTCGCTGCAGGGTCGGGGAATCGGCGAAGCCGGGAAATGCCGGTGGGGAGAACAACCCGTCGTCCTCCGGGCCCTGGACCAGGACGCGGCGCCACCAGTCGTGCCATTCCTGCCGCAGCTCCGCAGCCGGAGGGCCACAGACCTCCGCCGCCGCGGTGGCTTTGACCCGGGGTGCCAGCGGGGCGATGTCGGGCGGGCCGGGGTGTTCTATGCCCGCGAGGTCGCGGAAGTACAAGGCCAGCAGCATCTGCCCATGGCTTTGCGCCGAGACGTGCCATCCGTCCCCACGGTACTCATACATGCCGGTCGTCCTTACTCCGTGAACCCCACTTCCAGAATAGGCCCGTGTCCCGGTTCCCGGAAGCGTCCGGATGAAAAGGCGGCCGCTTCCCCATAGGGAAGCGGCCGCTTTCAAGGATTCTGCAGGGCCGGTCTAGAAGCTCGGGTACTGGCGTTCGCCTTCGCCCACGTACAGCTGGCGGGGGCGTCCGATCTTCAGGCCTGGTTCCTGGATCATTTCTCGCCACTGCGCGATCCAGCCGGGGAGCCGACCGATCGCAAACAGCACGGTGAACATCTTCTCCGGGAAGCCCATCGCCTTGTAGATCAGTCCCGTGTAGAAGTCGACGTTCGGGTAGAGCTTGCGCTCGATGAAGTAGTCGTCCTCCAGGGCCCGCTCCTCCAGGCGCATGGCGATGTCCAGCAGCTCGTCGTTGCCTCCGAGCTTGTTCAGGATGTCGTGGGCGGTGGACTTGATGATCTTCGCGCGCGGGTCGTAGTTCTTGTAGACACGGTGTCCGAAGCCCATAAGGCGGACCCCGTCCTCCTTGTTCTTGACCTTCTCCATGTAGTCCTCGGGCTTGATGCCCTCGGCCTGTATGCCGCGCAGCATCTTCAGCACCGCTTCGTTCGCCCCGCCATGGGCCGGGCCGAAGAGAGCGTTGATGCCCGCCGAGATGGAGGCGAACATGTTGGCGTTGGAGGAGCCGACCAGACGGACGGTGGAAGTCGAGCAGTTCTGCTCGTGGTCGGCGTGCAGGATCAGCAGCTGGTCCAGTGCCTTGACCAGATCGGGGTCCAGGTCGTACGGCTCGGCGGCGATGCCGAAGTTCAGCCGCATGAAGTTCTCCACGAGGTTCATGGAGTTGTCCGGGTAGAGCAGCGCCTGGCCGACCGATTTCTTATGCGCGTAGGCGGCGATGACCGGGACCTTGGCCAGCAGGCGGATGGTGGAGAGTTCGACCTGGTCCTCGTCGAAGGGGTCCAATGAATCCTGGTACCAGGTCGACAGCGCCGATACGGCCGAGGAGAGCACCGGCATCGGGTGGGCGTCCCGCGGGAAGCCACCGAAGAAGCCTTTGAGCTCCTCGTGCAGCATGGTGTGCCGGCGGATCTTCTGGTCGAATTCCTCCAGCTCGCTGGTCGAGGGCAGATTCCCGTAGATCAAGAGGTACGACGTCTCAAGGAAGCTGGACTGCTGGGCGAGCTGCTCGATCGGGTAGCCGCGGTAGCGCAGGATTCCTGCATCGCCGTCGATGTAGGTGATGGCGGACTTGGTGGCCGCCGTATTCATGAAACCGGGGTCATAGGTGACATTCCCGGTGTCCTTCAGGAGCTTGGCGACATCGAAACCGTCGTTACCCTCGGAGGAAGCCACCACCGGGAGTTCGAGGTCATGTCCGGCAAACGCCAAGCGAGCGGAATTGTTATCCGTCATGGTTTCTCCTTAACCGGAGTACAAAGTTGTACAAACAAGCAGTAATCAGGTCTCACGGTACCGCTCCGCAGGCACCGGAAACTAATCAGGTGGGGCCTGGACCGCGCCCACCGCGGCGGTGAGTCGGTTTGAGGCAGCGAGGACCCGCTCATCGCTGGCCGTTAGTGCGATCCGCACGTACCCGTGGCCCGCTTCGCCGTAGAACGTTCCCGGCCCGGCGACGATCCCCAGATCCGCCAGCCGGCCGATCGTGATCCAGGTGTCCTCCCCCGCAGTGGCCCACAGGTAGAGTCCGGCCTCGGAGTGGTCGATCCGCAGGCCGAACGCCTCCAGGGCGGGAACCAGGAGTTGCCTGCGGTGGCGGTAGCGTTCCTTCTGCGCAGCCACATGCCCCTCGTCCCCCAGAGCCACCCGCATGGCCTCCTGGACCGGGTACGGAACGATCATTCCGGCGTGCTTTCGGGAGTTGATCAGATGGGGCATGAGCTCGGGGGCCCCGGCGACGAAGGCCGCCCGGTAGCCGGCGAGGTTCGATTGCTTGGACAACGAATACACCGACAGCAACCCGTGGTGGTCACCGCCGCTGACCCGGTCGTCGAGGACCCCCGGGGTGCCGGGTCCGTCCCAGTCGCCCCACCCCAGCTCCGCATAGCATTCGTCGGAGGCCACGACGGCGCCGAGGGCGCGGGCCTGGGCCACCAGTGCGGCCAGGGACTCGACGTCACGCACGATCCCCGTGGGGTTTCCCGGTGAATTCACCCATACGAGCTTCACCCGCGAACGGACCTCGGGGTCCAGGCTTTCGAGGTCGTCGGAGGCGACGGCCTCCGCACCTGCCAACCGGGCGCCGATGTCATAGGTCGGATAGGCCACGGACGGACGGACGACGACGTCGCCTGCTCCCAGCCCCAACAACAACGGCAGCCACGCCACCAGTTCCTTGGAGCCGACCGTGGGCATGATGTTCTCCGGGTCCAGCCCGGTGGTGTTCCGGCGCCTGGCGTACCAATCGGCGATCGCCTGGCGTAGTCCGGCCGTTCCATGGGTGGTCGGATAGCCCGGGGCGTCGGCGGCAGCCGCCAATGCCTGCTGGATCAGCCCGGGGGTGGGATCCACCGGCGTGCCGATGGAGAGGTTCACGACCCCTTCGGGGTGCTGACGCGCCCGCTCCTGGTAGGGGGCCAGCGAGTCCCACGGGTAATCGGGGAGGATCAGCACGGCTTCAGATGCCGGGTTGCGGGGGCAGCGCGGCGATGATCGGGTGGTCGGTGTGCGTGTTGCCGACCTTGGCGGCCCCGCCCGGGGACCCCAGCTCGTCGAAGAATTCGACATTGGCCTTGTAGTATTCGGCCCATTCATCCGGGGTGTCGTCCTCGTAATAAATCGCCTCGACAGGACATACCGGTTCACAGGCGCCACAGTCCACGCACTCATCCGGGTGGATGTAGAGGGAACGTTCCCCCTCGTAGATGCAATCGACGGGACATTCCTCAACGCAGGCTTTGTCCTTCACGTCTACACACGGCTGAGCGATGATGTAGGTCACGGTACCTAGGGCCTTCCTTTGCTGTTCGCCTCGACTCCGCGGGGCGTCCGAGGACGCCACCGGCCTCCAGCTTAGTCCCCTTGGCCCCCCGGACCGAAGGGCCCGCCCGGATTCGCTACTACGATGGGACCATGACCGCCGATTTCTTCGACTCGCTGCCCCCCGGCGAACGCATCGTCATCAGGTACCGGATCGGCGGCCGGATCCCCCCGTCGCACGGGTCCCGGGACGCCCCCGAAGTGCCGGACGGACCGCAACACAGCGATTCGATCGGCCACTTCGTCTCACTGGCGGAGGGTCGGGTGACCGTGCAGACCCGGACCGGACCGGTCACCGTGGACCACAGCGCAATCACCCATGCCAAACGGGTTCCGCCCGCACCACCGCGTCGCGGCGGCACCCGGCGCTAGAGCCCGCCGTCGTGCTCCTCCTCATCAGGCAACTGGCGCATCCGCGGTAGCGGGGAGAGCAGCAGCGGCACGGTGGCCAGGGCGCTGCCAACGACCCCGATCCACAGGGCCGTGGAAATGCCGAGCATTTCACCGAAGAGCCCGGCCAGCAGCGAGGCGACCGGCATGATGCCCCAGACGATGAACCGGATGGACGCGTTCATGCGCCCGAGCAACCGCGGAGGGCAGATCTTCTGGCGCATGCTGACCTGGATGATGTTGTAGACCAGCACGCCGGCGGTCAGGACGAACATCGAGCAGGCCAGGATCGCGAACGACGGGCGCAGACCCCCGGCGAGGATGGACAGCGGGAATCCCGACATGCCCACGGCGGTCAGCAGCGTGCCGACCACGAGCGACGGCCCCTCCCCCACCTTGGCGGCCACCCAGGGCGTCAGGGAGGCCGCCAGGAGCCCGCCGACGGCACCTGCCGAGTAGATCAGGCCGAGCTCGACCGTGTTCAGGCTCAACGTGCGCAGCACCAGGATCGGCAGGAGCGTGAAGATGATGGTGCTGAAGAAGTTCATGATGCCGGTGGTCGCGGCGATCGGACCGATCAGCCGGTGCCCGACCACATAGCCGAGCCCCTCCTTGATTTCGGTAACCAACCGCGCATCGGGCCGGCGTACCGCGGGACGTTCATCGTCGCGGACCCGCCACAGGCATAGTGCCGAGACCAGATACCCGATGGCCTGGCCGACGAAGAGCAGCGGTGCGGTCAACACCGCCAGCAGCGCACCCCCGGCGGCCGGACCGGCCAACCGGGAGATCTGCCCGCTGATCTCCAATTTGGCGTTGGCCTCGGAGATCTGTTCACGATGGACCAAGGCCGGGATATAGGACTGGTAGGAGACGTCGAAGAAGACGTTGGCCACCCCGATGATCGCGGCAATGATCCACAGATGCCAGATATGCAGCAACCCGGGGTACCAGAGCAGCGGGATGGCCAGCATGGCGGCGGCCCGGACCACGTCGGCACGGATCATGATCCGGCGCTTGAAGAACCGGTCGACCCACGCCCCCACGGGGAGACCGACCACCAGGAAGGCTGCGGTGTTCGCCGCGTTCAGGACGCCGACTTCCCACTCCGAGGCCTGCAGCAGCGTGACGGCAAGCACCGGCATGGCCACCGTGCCGAGTTGGGCGCCAAACTGGCTCAGTGTCTGGCCGAGCCAGAACACCAGGAAGTTCCCGTCCCGACGCAAGGGCGTCCGAGGCGGTGGCGAAGGATGGATGTTGGACGGTTCGGCCACCCCACTGGCCTGCTGGTTACCGTCCGGAGCCGAATGAGACTGGGGCCCAGGAGAGGTCATGAAAACCTTGCTATGTGATTTGATGATGTCAATCAGTGCAGTTGTTTATCGTATGCTGAACATATGGCATCAGATGACGAGCTGCAAGCACGGGCGAGGGCATTGAGCTCCCCGATCCGCCTGAGGATCCTGCGTTTATGTCTGCACAAATCCCGGACGAACAAGGAAATAGCCGATCTGCTGGAGATCAATCCGGCGACGTCGTTGCATCATGTGCGGACCTTGATGGGGACCGGATTCCTGGAGTCCGAGGAGCCGCGCCGGGGTAAACGCGGGGCGAAGGAAGTGCCGTATCGCAGCACCCGCATGTCCTGGGGCACGAAGCTGCCCGACGCGGCCCCCGTGCTGCTGGAGACGTTTCTCCAGGAGATCAACGGTCTGGCTCCCGACGAGATCCAGGTGATGCGGGTGGGGCTGAAATTGACCGAGGCGGATCAGCGCGAGCTGCTCTCACGCATCAAGGACGTCATCTCCGACTATGCCTTGCGCCCTTCCGACGACGAGGGCGTGGCGACGTCGCTCTTCGTTGCCCACCATCTGGACCAGACGGCCAACTGATTTCGGCGTCGGCGTCCGGCCCAATACGGCGGAGCCGTCAGCGGCGACGGGTGCGCAGGCCACCGGCGGTGACGAGCAGTGCGACCACGGTGGAGACGACGATCCCGTAGGTCCACAGGGCTGCGGCCAGGGCCGGACCGGGCAACGTGTCGTGGCTGGACCACCCGATCAACAGGTGGTTATGGGTATCCAGGGCGGTCCAGGCGACCAGCCCATAGGTGATCAGCCCACAGAGCCCTGCGACCCAGACCTTCTCGACATACAGTCCGGCCACCGTGGCGAAGCTGCCCGCCAACAGGAGCGCCAATACGGCACCCCATGGCAGGGGCGTATCCCCCAGGTAGTGGATCTGGCCCTGGAGGAGCGTGCCGAAGACAGCGGCCAGCACCCCCGTCACGATGGCGACGAGGGTGCCGGTGATCACCGGGGTGAGCCGGCGGGTCCGTTGATCAGGCGCGGGCACGTGAGCGGGAGGCCTTACCGCGCTCGCTGGAGTTGAGGATGACCTTGCGGATGCGGATGGCTTCCGGGGTGACCTCGACGCACTCGTCTTCGCGGGCGAACTCGAGCGATTCCTCCAACGTGAGGTGACGCGGCGGGGTGAGGTTCTCGAAGGAGTCCGAGGACGCGGCACGCATGTTGGTGAGCTTCTTCTCCTTCGTGATGTTCACCTCCATGTCATCGGCGCGCGAGTTCTCCCCGACGACCATGCCTTCATAGACCTCGGAAGTCGGCTGGACGAAGAACGAGCCACGCTCCTGCAGGTTGATCATGGCGAACGGGGTGACCGTTCCGGAGCGGTCGGCGATCATCGAGCCGTTGTTGCGGTATTCGATGTCACCGGTCCAGGCCTCGTAGCCGTCGGCCATGGAGGAGGCGATGCCGGCACCGCGGGTATCGGTCATGAACCGCGTGCGGAAGCCGATCAGGCCACGGGCGGGGACGGTGAATTCCAGCCGGACCCAGCCGGTTCCGTGGTTGGCCATGTTGATCATGCGCCCCTTGCGGCCTGCCAGCAGCTGGGTCACGTTGCCCAGGTACTCCTCGGGGACGTCGATGGTCATCAGTTCCATCGGCTCGTGGATCTTGCCATCCACGGTGCGGGTGACGACCTGCGGCTTGCCGACGGTCAGCTCGAAGCCTTCGCGGCGCATCTGCTCCACCAGGATGGCCAGGGCGAGTTCGCCACGGCCCTGGACCTCCCAGGAGTCGGGACGCTCGGTCGGCAGGACCTTCAACGAGACGTTGCCGATCAGTTCCTTGTCGAGGCGGTCCTTGACCTGGCGGGCGGTGACCTTGGCCCCCTTGACCTTTCCGGCCAGCGGCGAGGTGTTGATGCCGATGGTCATGGAGATCGCGGGGTCGTCGATGGTGATCAACGGAAGCGGCTTGGGGTTCTCCACGTCGGTGAGCGTCTCACCGATCATGATGTCTTCGATCCCGGCAACTGCGACGATCTCGCCCGGTCCGGCTTCCTCGGCCGCCACGCGGCCCAGGCCCTTGGTGGCCAGCAGTTCGGTGATCTTCACGGTCTTCAGCTGGCCGTCCTGGCGTGCCCAGGCAACATGGTCGCCCTTGCGCAGGGTGCCGTTGAACACGCGCATCAGGGCCAGGCGACCCAGGAACGGCGAGGCGTCCAGGTTGGTGACGTGGGCCTGGAGGACTTCACCGGGGGTGTAGGTCGGGGCCGGGACGTGCTCCATGATGGTGGAGAACAGCGGCTCGAGGTCTTCGCTGTCCGGCAGCGATCCGTCTTCTGGCTGGATCGTCGAGGCACGGCCGGCCTTGCCCGAGGCGTAGACGACGGGCACGTTCAACACCGAGTCCAGGTCCAGATCCGGGACTTCCTCGGCCAGGTCGGAGGCCAGCCCCAACAACAGGTCCATGGAGTCGGAGACCACACCGTCGATCCGCGCGTCGGGACGGTCGGTCTTGTTCACGACCAGGATGACCGGAAGCTTGGCCGTCAGGGCCTTGCGCAGCACGAACCGAGTCTGGGGCAGCGGCCCTTCCGAGGCATCCACGAGCAGGACGACGCCATCGACCATGGACAGTCCGCGCTCGACCTCGCCACCGAAGTCAGCGTGGCCGGGGGTGTCGATGACGTTGATGGTGACGTCATGGCCCTTGGCCGACGGGCCGGAGTAGAACACGGTGGTGTTCTTGGCCAGGATGGTGATGCCCTTCTCGCGCTCGAGTTCGCCGGAGTCCATCACACGATCCGTGGTGTCGCCATGCGAGGAGAAAGCGCCGGTCTGCGACAACATGGCATCGACCATGGTCGTCTTTCCATGGTCGACGTGGGCGACGATGGCGACGTTGCGAAGATCCTCGCGAGTAGCGCTAGTGGTTCCCGGGGAAAGATCTGACATGCGTAAAGGCTCGCTTCAAGTTGATGTTTTTTGGGTCGAAGACGTGGGGCCACGGCTGACCCAAGAGACCAGTCTAGACCTTCATGAAAAGTTGCCGCGACCGAGCGTGTCGCCGAGGCGGCGGACAGGACCGCTTCGGGCCCGAAATCCTTGGACCGGCAGGGTTGCACGTGAGAGGTAAATCACACTCCTGGCGTCCGGTGGCACGGCGTTCCGCGCGCGGGGGCCACCAGCGCCGGCAGGCATCATGATGGCGTTGTCCCGCCCGGGACCGTCCGCCGGCGCAGCCTGCTGCCGGCGGACGTGGACCGCAGGGCCGTACCGGTCGGGTCAGGAGGCCTCGGAGTCGGCCAGCAGACGGGCCCGCAGCTCCCGGCGTTCGCGCTGGGCGTCGGGGTCCGGCACCGGAACCGCTGCCATGAGGCGCTGCGTGTAGCGGTCCTGGGGCCGGCGCAGGACATCGTCGCGGGATCCTTGTTCGACGATCTTCCCGTTGCGCATCACCACGATGTGATCGGCCAGGACGTCGATCACGCCGAGGTCGTGCGTGACGAAGAGGGAGGCGAACCCCATTTCGGCCTGCAGGTCCTGGAACAGTTCCAGGACCTTCGCCTGCACCGACACATCCAGGGCCGAGGTCGGCTCGTCGGCGACCATCAGCTGCGGTTCCAGACACAGGGCCCGGGCAATGCCCACCCGCTGCTTCTGGCCGCCGGAGAGTTCGTGCGGGTACCGGTTGCGGTAGTTCCGCGGTAGTTCCACCTGGTCCAGCAGCGTCTCGATCTTCTTCTGCAGCTCGGCCCCCTTGGCGACCTTGGCCAGGAGCATCGGTTCGCCGATGGACTCACCGATCGGCAGACGCGGGTTCAGTGAACTGGAGGGGTCCTGGAAGACCATGCCGATCTGTCGGCGGATGTGGAAGAGTTCCTTGGAGGTGGGCTTGAGCCCGAAGAGCTCGGCCCCGTTGACCTTCAAGGACCCCTCGGCCACCGGCAGCAACCCCACCGCGGCCCGGCCGATGGTGGTCTTTCCCGAACCGGATTCACCGACCAGACCCACGACCTGGCCCTGGTGGACCGTCAGATTCGCGCCCTCCACGGCGCGGAAGGCCGGTACGCGCCCCTGCTTCGGGTATTCGATGGCAACGTCCTTCAGCTCAAGCACCACGGGGCGGTCCTCGATCTTCGCGGCCCCGTACTGGGCTTCCTTCGCCTCATCCAGGAGCTTGCGTTCACGGATCTGCAAGGATTCATCCTCGGGTGAATCCAGTTCGGTCCCGGAGGCCGCCGCCACCGCGGCATCCACGTCGACTTCCCCGATGGAATCGCCCCCGGTGCCCAGCTTCGGCACGGCCGCCAGCAGGGCCTGGGTGTAGGGGTGTCGTGGGTCGTTGAAGATCTCATGGGTGGTCCCGTGCTCAACGATGCGCCCCTGCCGCATGACGGCGATGCGGTCGGAGAGGTCGGCCACCACGCCCATGTCATGTGTGATCAGCACGATCGCCGAGTTCAACTTATTGCGCAGGTTGCGCATCAGATCCAGGATCTCCGCCTGGACCGTGACATCCAGGGCCGTCGTCGGTTCGTCGGCGATCAGCAGCTTCGGGTCGCAGGAGAGCGACTGGGCGATCATGGCGCGCTGACGCTGACCGCCGGACAACTGGTGCGAGTAGGACTTGAAGGCCTTCATCGGGTCGGGAAGCTCGACGAGTTCGAGCATTTCCAACGCACGCTTCTGGGCCTGCGCGGGGGAAATCGGGTTGTGCAGGCGCAGGGTCTCCATGATCTGGAACCCGATGGTGTAGACCGGGTTCAAGGCGGTCATGGGTTCCTGGAAGATGACCGCGACATCGTTACCCCGGACCTGGCGCATCTTCGGGCTGGACAGCCCGAGCAGTGACTGCCCGTTGAGGGTGACTTCACCACGGATCCTGGCGTTGGTGGGGAGCAGCCCCAGCAGGGCCATCGAACTGGCCGACTTGCCCGATCCAGACTCCCCCACGATGGCCAGCACCTCGCCGGCGTTCACGTGGTAGTTCAGGTCGATGGCAGCGGGGACCCATTCCTTGTCCACACCGAAGTCCACGGAGAGGTGGCTGACCTTCAGGACCGGCTGCTCGCCGCCCTGCGTTGCCTCCCGGGAGGAGGGATTCTGCTGGCTCATCTGGTCCTCATTTCCTTCCGCCGGCGGCCCGCGTAGGCCGGCGGCCGGGGTGTTGTGTGGCGCCGATTACATGGCGGCCGATAATCCTGAAACTATGTGGGTTATGACTTCTGCTTATAGCACTAACCGGGACTTCACCTTCAGGCCCCGTGGGCCCCGTTTCCTGGCGATGGCCCTCATGGTGTTGGCCGTCGCAGCCGCCGTCGCGATCCTGTGGACGGGAAGCTGGTATTCGGCACCGGCCATCCTGCCCGTTCTTGTGGTCGGGTATGCCGCGTGGGTCGTCTTCTGGCTGCCCCGGGTGGAAGTCAACGACGCCGGTGTCACCTTGATCAATCCGTTGCAGACCCTTCGGGTCCCGTGGTCGACGATCATCCTGGTGGACACCAAATACGCCTTGTCCCTGGTGACGCCCAAGGGGCGCTTCACCGCGTGGGCCGCTCCTGCTCCGAGCGTCATCTCGGCACTGCGCGACTCGCGCCGTTCGGCCAGATCGGAGTCCCGCGACCAATCCGGCACCAGCTATGTGAGCATCCGTCCGGGCGATCAACGCTCCAGCGACTCCGGCGTGGTCGCCGACATCGTCAGACGACGGTTGGCACGCATGGCCGAAGACGGGGATCTGGATCTCGAGTCCACGGAGTCCCTGAAGACCCGGCGAAGCATCCATTGGATCCATCTCACTGTCCTCCTGATCCTGATCGTCCTGAGCCTGACCTTGCCTGCCGTGCTGTCCTGACACCGTGCCGGAACCTGTGCTCCCGGCACGGCCCCGGCTAGGCCCCGTGGGCCGGACCATCATCATCGGGGTCGGAGGACCCGTGACGTCCTGAGTCCTCACCTCCCTCGGTCCTTTGGGCGATGGCGGCAGCCGACGCGGAGTCATTCACTGCCGACCCATGGACTCCACGGTCCTTGGCCTTCTTGGCCTTGAACTTGCGCTGGCGTGGATCGAAGGCGTCACGCAGCCCGTCGCCGATGAAGTTGATCGACAGGCAGATGACCACGATGAACAAGCCGGGGAACCAGAACAGCCACGGGCGGGTGCTGAAGGCCTCCTGGTTGTCCGAAATCAGCGAACCGAGCGAGACATCAGGGGCCTTCACGCCCAATCCCAGGTAGGACAACGCCGTCTCCAGCAGGATCGCTGCGGCCATCAGCAAGGTGACGTTCACGATGATGACGCCCACCGCGTTGGGCAGGATGTGCTTGAACATGATGCGTGTGTTGGAGGCACCGGCAATATGGGCGGCATCGACGAACTCGCGCTCACGCAGGGTCAGGAACTCACCGCGGACCAGACGGGAGAGCCCCGTCCAGATGATGACCCCGATGAAGAGCCCCAAGGCGACGGTGGCCATGTTGCCGCTGACGGCGGAGCCGGAGATGCGTCCGAGGACGGCAGCCAGGATCAGCAGCGGAACGATGATGATGATGTCCACGATGCGCATCAGCACCGCTTCGATCCATCCACGGAAGTACCCGGACAGTGCGCCCACGACCACCCCGATGAAGCCACCTACCGAACCGATGACGAACATGATCACGATCGACTGCTGGGTTCCTCGCATGGTCATGGCGAAGTAGTCCCGCCCGATCCGGTCTTGTCCGAAGGGGTGGTCACCCCAATTGAACAAATTAACGAAGGTCGGTCGTCCGCCGTTGATCTGGGTGCTGAATTGCTCGTAGCTGTAATGCCACCAGCCGGGGATCCCGATGAAGCCGATGGAGGAGAAGGCCATCACGAAGATCAGCGCGAAGACGACGATCGATATCAGGGCCGGCGTGTTTCCCATGAACCGCTTGCGGACGATGGCGTTCTGGGACAGGCCTTGGACTTCTTCGGGGACTGCAGCCGCCTCGAGGTCCTCGGGCAGCTGCCCGGACGGGGTTTCTGGATTCGGCCTGCTCATGCTTTTACCCTTACGCGCGGATCGAGTACGGAATAGGCCAGGTCGGCAATCAGGTTGAAGACCAGGGCCAGGATGCCGGTCACGAGGAAGACGCCCATGACCGGGTTCGGGTCGGGTACCGGCAACAGCGAGTCCACGAAGAGGTTGCCCATGCCGGTGAAGGCAAAGACCCGTTCGGTGATCACCGCCCCACCGATCAACCCACCGATGTCGAAGGCCACCAGCGTGGCCAGGGGGATCAGGGCATTGCGGAACGCGTGGCGCATGACCACCGTCCGCTCGGGAAGGCCCTTGGCGCGGGCGGTACGGATGTAGTCCATCTGCATGATCTCGAGCATCGAGGCTCGGGAGTATCGCGAGTAGCTGGCCAGCGACACGAGCAGCAGCGCCACGGTCGGCAGCAGGAGGTGGGTGAAGAGGTCGATGTTCTGGATCCACCAGTTGCCCTCGAGGTTCGGAGTCGAGGATCCGATCGTGGCAATGGGGCGTCCACGGACCCGACCATTGGAGAAGTAATTCGGCCACTCCACCATGAAGCGGTCCAACATCACCAGGCCTCCCACGAAGAAGGCACTCAAGGCCGCTGCCCGCATGGACTGGCCCCGGTCGAATCCGCCCATGAACCATCCGACGATGCAACCGACCGCCAGGGTCGCCACGAACAGCCCGAGGATTCCCCATCCGGAGATGCCGGAGAGGACCGGGTTCAGTGCGTAATAGGCGATCAGACCGGCCGGGACCATGAGAAGGGAGGAGTACAACGCCTTGCGGTTCTTCACTCCTGCAGTCAGTTGGGTGGCCAGATAGGCGATGCCCACGCCGAAGAGGGCGATCAGAATCGGGCCCAGACCTGGGGTGCTGAACCATCCGGTCACCGACAGGGCATACATCAGCCCTGCAGTGGCGGCGGCGCCGATCAGGAAACCGATGATCCGTTTCAGGTAGCTTCCACCCATGAACAGGACGACGACGATGCCCAGACAGATCGCGGTGATGAGGATCGATGTCGGACTGAAGACGGGGTCCCTGAGGAAATCGTTGAAGCCGATGGCCCCGAATTCCTTCAGCAGTACGGCGATCCAGAAGATCGGCAGTGAGAAGAACAAGAAGGCCATGAAGGTCACCGAGTAATCCAGCGTGCTGTACTGACGCAGGGCGGTGATGATGCCCAGACCGATGCCGATGACAATGGCCAGGATCGTCGCGGCGGTGATGAGCAGGATCGTTTGGCCCGCCGCGCGCCCGAGGGCATCCACCACGGGTTCACCGTTCATTTTCTGACCCAGATCACATTTGCCGACCAGCGGGACCACACATTGGGCGGCGCCCCCGAGCCACTTGAAGTAGCGCAACGGGGCGGGGGTGCCCAGGTCCAGCAGGGCCACCCTTTGCGCGATCAGCTGGTCCTTATTCGGCGCGTTGCTCTGTCGCAGTTCATCCAAGGGGTCGCCCGCCGCGGCCGTGAGCTGGTACACGACGAATGAGGCGCCCAGGAGGATGAGCACGGCAGTGACGAGCCGTCGGATGATGTAGGTCACCATGAAATATAGCCTCTTGGTAGAAGATACCGGGGATCACCCGGCAGTACTTTTGCAGAAGTGTAGTTCACCTCACAGCACTCGGGAAGGAGGGAAATCCCAATCACTTCCCGTGGCCCGGTCAAGGAACTACGGGGCGGACCTGGCGTCCGACCAATCGGTGGAATCCCTTCCACCTGCATCTGTAGCGGCACACTGAGACGCCGGGACCGTGAATCATGGTCCCGGCGCCTCAGTGGCACTTATATCCGGTTACCCGACGTAGCTACTTCTTCAGGTTCCAATCCCAGAAGTTCCACCAGACACCGGTCTGGTTGGACATGTACTCCACGCCCTCGACTCCCGAGTCGTAGGCGTCAACGCCGACCGACTGGAAGAGCGGCAGCCCGTATCCGGAGTCCCAGATCAACTTGTCGATCTGGATCTGCAGGTCGGTCTGTTTCTTCTCATCCGTGGTGACGATGAGCTCATCCATCAGTTCATCGGCCTTCTTATCGGAGAACTTATTGAAGTTCGACGAGGAGCCCGTGCCGAAGATCTGCGGGACACCGGTCACGCCGACGCCCGAGGAGATCCAGCCGAAGATGGTGGCGTCATAGGTGCCGCCTCCCAGCGCGCTGCCCCATTCCGAGGCCCCCAGACCGCCATCGACGACCTTGAAGCCTGCCTTCTTCGCCGATGCAGCGATCAGCGAGTAGGCATCCGCACGGTTCGGGTTGTCCTTGCTGTACATGATGCGGACCTTCGGCTTCTTGCCGTCGAGCAGTTCCTTGGCCTTCTCGATGTCGGCCTTCTGGTAATCGGCTGAACCATTGTTCTTCGCCGACTCCTCGTAGCCGTCGTTATCGGGGACGAAGAGCTGCGAATCCAGCGGCTTTGCATCCGGGTTCAGCTTCTTGATGATCGTATCCACGATCTGCTGGCGCGGGATCGTGTGCATGAAGGCCTTGCGGACATCCTTGTCCTTGAAGACGCCGTTGTAGTTCAGGTCGATGTGGTCGTAGGAGAGCTGGTCCCCCGTCTCCACAACCACCTGATCCCCCAGGGCTTCCAGCGACTCCAACGTGTCGGCGGAGGCCTGCGGGGCGATGATGTCGACTTCCTGGTTCTTCAGCGCCTGGACCTGGGCCGGCGATTCACTGATGTATCGCACGACGATCGAGTCGACCTTCGGCTCCGGTCCCCAGTCGTAGTCCTCGTTGCGCACCAGGGTCATGGACTGGTCCGGGACGATCTTGTCCACGATGAAGGGGCCGGACGAGAGGTAGAGCGACTCATCGTCGGGCAGCGACTTGGTGTCGAAGCCCGTATTCCAGAAGTCGGCGGCCTTCTTCAGCTTCTTATTCGGCTTCTTCGAAGGATTTTCCGGATCTCCCTTGTCTGCGGTCTTGAACAGTTCGGTGAGTTCGTCGACAGTCATGCCCGCCTTGTCGGCGACGACATGTGCCGGCCCCATCATCCCGAAGCTGGTTTCCCAATCGGCGAAGGGCTTGGAGTACTTCAGCGTGATCGAGCGGTTGTCATCGCCGATCTCCGGGACGTCGGTCAGTGCCAGCCCGGAGGTGTCACCGGCATAGTCGAAGTAGTTGGTTCCGGCGGTGACTTCGCCCTCGTCGTCGGTCTTCGCGTCGTTGAAGTGCCCCGACGAGATGGCCCAGGCCATCATCATGTCGTCGGCATTCACCGGCTCGCCATCCGACCACTTGACACCCTCGTTGATGGTGTACTTCACGGTCAGCGGATCCTCGGACTCGACCTCGTACTTGCCGAACTTCTCGTTCTTCTGCACCTTCAGGTCATTGTCGATGTAGTTGAAGTCCGACTGGGTGGTGTAGGCAATCTTGGAGTTGATATCCACGTTGCCCTTCGCCGTGTTGTCGTTGAACGAGCTGAAGGCGTTCACTTCGACGACACGGATCTCTCCGCCGTTGCCCTCTCCTTCGTCGGCCCCGGACGATGAGTCGTTGGTGCCCGTGCTGGCCGCGCATGCGCTCAGTGCCAGGGCGGCGGTCGCGCCAATCGCGACTGCCTTGGAAATACGTGTGAAACGCATTCCGCCTCCTTGTGTTTGGTGTGTTCTCCAGCCGAGCGATCCACTTGACTGCGACAGACCACGAGGAGTGGCCTGTCTCACATAGAGAAACCATAGACTGCGGAGGGGCCCCTTGGATATAAAAATCTCGCTTCAGATTCCGTTGTTATGGAGTCGCAACTTTGCGAGATGGTGGTCACATTCGCCCGGCGGCTCCCCTCGGCATCGATCCTTACGCGAGAACTCAAGGATCTGCTTCAGATTGGGGATTGTCAACTACTCGTCCGCGCCATCAAGCGGATCTTCGAAGATTTTGTAAAAATTCCCAATCAATGACGGCGTGTCTCGCCATGCATTTGAGGCGATACGCGTTCCCGAGCCACCGAACCCGGCATCAAAGAGGGCGGATTTAATCTTTGCACCGCCGGCCATGCAGTGATACAGCCTCCCGGGGGCCGGAAGCGCGCTCCGTTCGAGTTCGCCTCCCCGGACCCGACCCCGGGCACGGCACTGACCGCCGTGGCCCGTGCAGCCCTTGCGGTGATCCACCACGGGAATCGATGTGATCTAGCAGTTGGACTACTGCGCTCTCCCCCGCCTTGGTTGGCCCAAACACAGCTGCTGGGCGAACAGGCCGGCGCCACGTCCCCCAGTGCCGCAGATCCGACCGTCATCCCCAATGGTGCAACGACTGCAAACGTGAAGCCAGTCAGGACTTATACAAAAAACTAGAATGAACCCACTTTCTCTAAAGATGATTCATTATTTGACTACGTTCTAACATCCTTTGTTATTGGTAGTTATATCGTGCATCAAACTTCTTGAGGTAACAAGGGCCCGCGTCTATATTCTGGGCACTCGCTTCATTCTGCGGCGCCCCCGGACCAGCCCTACGTGCTTCATCGCCGTCGCCAGGCGTGGAAATGTACCCACGCCAACAGCCGCGTGCTTGCTACGCGGCACGGACCCCTTGTCAACGGTAAGGTGTCGGGCGCACGCCGAACTGCCGGAACCAGTTGGGGTCCGAAACTGCCAGCCGAAGAAGAACGTTGGTGTTCAACCGATCTGTTCGTGACAGGTCAAGGCTCCCTACGGGTACGCCAGGGTGAATGAGGAAGCCAACTTGGAATCTCCTGGTTCCAACCCGCTACGGACGTGTGCCGAATCTCCCTGGTCAGCATCAGCCGGGCCGCATTCATACTCGAGCGATAGTGGGTGACGCACCACTTCCTACCGCGCCTTCTCCACGTCCAGCCGTGCTGGCCATGGAACCGCACACTTGGAAGTGCATGAGCCAGGTTTCAAGGTCCGCAGCAAATTTCATGCATAGACCGCGGCCGGTCAGTCGGCGATATGCAGGACGAGTTTTCCGCGCGCGGCCCCCTGCTGGGAGGCACTGAAGGCGGTCGCCAGCGCTTCGAGTCCATAGACTGTATCGATGACCACCTCGAGTGACCCTGCTGCCACCTGGTCCAGCAGGTCACCCAGACGGGACCCGTCGGGCCGGACCCACAGCCAGCGACCCCCATGCTCGATCACCCCGGGATCGGCGATGGAAACATGACGGCCTCCGTCCTTGAGCACCGTCAGCGTTGTGTCCAGGACCCCTCCCGCGTAGTCGGCCACCTTGTCGAAACCATCCGGGGCAATAT
This sequence comes from Micrococcaceae bacterium, assembly GCA_030452125.1. Lineage (GTDB taxonomy): Bacteria > Actinomycetota > Actinomycetes > Actinomycetales > Micrococcaceae > Arthrobacter_H. The sequence goes on along the minus strand of JAKDMV010000031.1, from coordinate 1,729 downwards.
CGCGCAGCCTCTCCCCCAGCCCGTCCCCGTGGGCCACCGGGGTGACCCCCAGAGCGGTTAGCTTCTCATGGTTGGCCACGGAGGCCGTGCCGACGACTTCAGCTCCCGTGGCGATGGCCAGTTGCGCTGCCAGGAAGCCGACTCCTCCGGAGGCGGCGTGGAGCAACAGTCGCTCCCCGGGGAGAACATCAAGTGCTTCGAGACTGCGCTGGGCGGTCAGCCCGGTCAGGGGTAGGGCCGCCGCGGTTTCTTGTGTCACTCCCTCGGGAACCGCCGCAACGTCCACGGCGAAGACCGTCACGTATTCAGCGAACGTCCCGCCGGAAACCACCTGCTTACGCGCATAGGCGGCGACCCGGTCGCCACTGGCAAATTCCGGGACGTCTGGCCCAACGGCGTCGACCACTCCGGCCACGTCCCACCCGGGGATGACGGGGAAATGTGCATCCATGAGCCCGTCAAGGCCTCCGGACATGATCTTCCAATCAACCGGATTGACCGAGGCATGGGTGACGCGGATACGCACCTCGCCCGGGCCGACCTTGGGCACCGGCAGCTCGGTGAGCTCCAAGACGTCGTTGCTTCCGTACTTGCTGTAGGTCATTGCTCGCATACCGCCCCCAACGCCGAGAAGGACCCGTGTATTCCAGCGGAGCCTCCCGCCTGCCGGGCTCTGGGCCCAGGCCAGCCTCTCCATCGGCCGTTGTGGGCGGCGTGGTGGTGCCCGTCATCGTGACCTCGTCTGGGTTTCCTCTGCGCTCTCGTGGAGTGCCCTGGCCCAGGCCCGCAGGAAGCTTGCGACCCGCTCCGGCTGGTCCAGGTGGATGTTGTGTCCGGCGTCCTCCAGCACGACGTAGGTTGCCTGCGGATACCGCAGCAACAAGTCTTCCTGATCCGCGAACCCCACGACGTGGTCGTGCCGTCCGGCAAGGATCAGCGTCCGGGGCGAGACCGTCGCTGCGGCCCGGGACCCGGGGCCCGCCTCGGGGGCCAGGTGATATCGGCGGGACAACTGCATGACGGCGCGTGCGTTCGCGGCGCGGATCCCGGCAGGGCGGCATCTCGGAATGCGGCCCAGGCCTCCGCTGTGTGGAGGATGGCCATGCCTTCGAAGTCCCGGGCATCCTGCGGATCGAGCAAACCGAGGAACTTCTGGTCTCGGTGCAGGACCCGTTTCTCGGGCACGGTGCGATCTCGTGGCCGGGGATGGACCACCGGCGCCAACAACGCCATTCCGCTCATCTGATCCCCGAAAGTGATTGCCAGATGCGCGGCCAGAACACCTCCGAGTGAGTGCCCCAGCACGGCGAATTTCCGGTCCCCCACCAGTTCGCCAATGGTTTCTTGCAGCCAGTCGGCAATTTCGGGTAATCCACCGGGCTCCTCCAGCGCGGGGGTTCCGCCGAAGCCGGGAAGATCCAGGTAAATCCGCTCCCAGGCACCGGCATCGGCCAGACAAGGATCCAGCGGTAGGAGCAACCGGTGATCGACGCCATTGCCATGAATCATGATTATCGGTGTTCCAGTGCCTCGACGTACGGTAGCCGGTCGCGGGATCACCGGGTCCCCCGCCGTGCAGTGTCCGGGCGTGCGTTCCATCTGTTCCCTCATTCCGATCCCCGTGTCTCCCCGGTCGACCACTAGGCCCACGCGGTGGGGGGGGGGGGGGGGGGGCCCCGGCCCCCCCCCCCCGCCCCCCCCGCGCGGAGAAAAGAGCAACACACCCGCG
>JAKDMV010000139.1 GCA_030452125.1 Micrococcaceae bacterium | reverse complement strand
CCGTCGGAGCAGGTCCGAGATAGCCGTCCTCGAGGGTGTTCTGCACCGGGAACCTTCCCTGCCAGATATTGCACAGGTGCCCGCCGTCGGTGGCCAACAGCTCATTCCCCCACGCGTAGCGGCGAGATTCCAGGCCCCCGCGTGCCGCATGTTCCCACTGTGCTTCGGTGGGCAGGGACCTTCCGGCCCACCGGCAGTAGGCCACGGCGTCGTTCCACGAGACCTGGACCACCGGCGACTGCGGTTCCTGCCGCCAGGAGGAACGGGGCCCATGCGGATGGGCCCAGTCGGAGCCGCGGACGGTGATCCACCAGGGCACATCACTGGAGCGGCCGAGGATGTCGCGGTCGTCGGCGTCGACCAGCAGATGGAAGACCGCAGAGTAGCCGTACTCCTCGGACTCCGTGCGGAATCCTGTGGCCTGAACGAAACGGTTGAATTCGGCGTTGGTGACCGTCGTGGAATCGATGGAATAGGGCGAGAGTGACACGTCATGGACCGGAAGTTCCCCGTCGTGGGGGTATCCCTCGTCAAAGGCGTCGCCCATGCTGAAGGTTCCGCCGGTCAACTCGACCGTGTCGAGCAGGCGATGCTCTTTCGTTGCTGGCCCGGCGGCAGGTGCGGCAGAGGCGGCAGCAGCAGCCTCGGTGGTGTGGGCTGGCTCGGAGCGGGCCGGACCATGGCAGCAGGACAAGGGATTCTCCTTCGGATCGGGTGCGGTCACTGTATCGCGACCATGAAATCGGTGCCCCACCGCTGCAGCGCCTGCAGGGCGGCCCCATGGCTGGCCTCGTATTGAGTGCCTTCGTGGAGGACGAGTTCGGGGACCGGGAGCGAGACGGCGGTGCGTCGACGGGTTAGTTCCCGGAGGGCAGCTTCGTGGAGCGAAACCCCCAAATGCGCCAACTGGCCACTGAGGATGATCCGGCGGGGGTCGATGAGCATCGTCGCGCTGGACAATGCCACACCCAGCAGCGTCCCGGCCCAAGAGACCAGCTCGACGGCGCGCTGCTCTCCGTCGCCGGCCAGGGCGGACAGCTCCGACAGATCGGTGACCTCCAGCCCGTGATCGGTAGCGCGGCGCAGGATCGCCCCCATACCGATCAGAGCCTCCAAGCACCCTCGGGAGCCACACCAACACAGGGGCCCTGCCGGATCCATGCACAGGTGCCCCAGCTCCCCGGCGGCCCCGTGCCCTCCGCGGAAGATCTCGGTCCCGTCGATCAGTCCGGCGCTGATCCCGTCCGAGAGGACGACGTAGAGCAGGCCGGTCGTGGCCGCGGCAGGGGCCTCCCGCAGATGGCGGAGTGCTGCCAACCGGGTGTTGTTATCCCAGAGGACCGGGGCGGGGATGAGTCGACGCAGCCGCTCTAGGGGGAAACCTGCGGGGTCTGCGCCGGTGGCGTCCGGATCATCGGCGGCGGGCAGATGCCTTCCGGAGATCGCCACACCCGTTCCGATGATCGAATCCGCGGTGATGGTCCCGGAGCTGATCAGGGCACGGACCGAACGCAGGGCGATACCTAGCCGGTGAGACAAACTGGGTCCGGCTTCGAAGGTGGTGAGTTTCTGGGCGAGGACTGTTCCGTCCAAAGCGGCGACGGTGACGGCCACGCGCGCCCGCCCCACTTCGATTCCCAGCGCGGCTCCAATGGTGCTGCGCGGGCGCAACAGGACCTGCGGCCTGCCGTTGCGTCCGGCCCCATAGGCAGCCAGACCGGCCTCCTCCAACAGGCCCCGCTCGATGAGACGAGTGACCGCGGAGGAGATGGTGGGACGCGAAAAACCCAGCTGCTGCTGCAAACCAGAACGACTCGTGGGGCCATCCTGAAGCAGTGTTTGGACAACCCGTTTATCGGTAGTCGAGAGTTCACCCTGGGCATTCATACCTTGGAGCCTAGCGGAACTTGATAAGAATCGACCAGAATTTTTGTTGCACAGAAATGACTTAGGTAAATGTGCTTGTCGTAAGTAGCGTCAGTGGATAGTGTGACCTGTATGACATCGCAAACAGCTCCCGCCGACAGCGGGCGGGGCACTATTCCTTCACAGGAAACCCCGGGCCCGCGGCCACCGCGAAAAGAAGCCCGCCAGCCTATGTCCACGCAGACCTTGCGGATCATCAGCGTTCTAGCAGTTATCGGTGGCATCGCTGTCTGGTGGCTCGTCTCGGCCAGCGGTCTGGTCGTGATCCCCGGGCCCGTCGCCGTGGCGGCGAAGGGCGTGGAAATGGGTCAGTCAGGGGTTTTGATCTCGGATATCGCAGCCAGCCTGGCCCGTGTGCTGAGCGGTTTCCTGCTGGGCGTTCTCTTGGCCATCCCCGTGGGCTTCCTGATGGGCTGGTACCCGTTATTCCGGTCCATCCTGGAGCCATACGTCCAGTTCTTCCGCACCGTCCCGCCGCTGGCCATCATCCCGTTGGCGATCGTCCTGATGGGCATCGGCGAGACACCGAAGATTTTCGTGATCTTCCTGGCCTCGTTCCTTACCTGCGTGGTCTCGACGTTCCAGGAGGTCGTGACCGTTGAAAAGACGCTGATCAACGCGGCCCGGGTTCTGGGAGCTTCCAGCTTCGTCGTGTTCCGACGAGTCGTGGTGCCGGCGTCGAGCCCGTTCATCCTCGTCGGCATGCGCGTGGGTTTGGGTGCTTCATGGGCCACCGTGGTGGCCGCCGAGCTCATCGCCGCACCCAGTGGATTGGGCTTCCGCATGCAACAGGCGCAGCTGTACTACGACCTCCCCACCATCTTTGTGGACCTGATTGCGATCGGTCTGCTGGGGCTGATCATGGACCGCATCCTCCTGCTGCTTGAGGCCCGCCTCACGCGCTGGCAAGAACGACGATAGAGAGAAGACGATCATGCCTCGTGCGACCACCAAGCCGATGATCCAGTTCGAAAACATCCACCAGGAATTCATGCTCGGCGGAGAGATCTTCACCGCCGTAGAAGATGTGTCACTGGACGTCGCCGACGGGGAGTTCGTCACCGTCGTCGGCCCCTCGGGATGCGGGAAGTCCACCATCCTCAACGCAGCAGCCGGACTGTTGGAACCGACCAGCGGACGGGTCCTCGTCGACGAAGAGGAGGTCACCGGTCCGAGCCCGCGCACCGGGGTGATCTTCCAGCAATACGCACTGTTTCCGTGGCTGACCGTACGCAAGAACGTCGAGTTCGGTTTGGAACTACAGAAAGTCCCCGCGAAGCAGCGACGCCACACCGTCGACCACTATCTGGAACTGGTGGGGCTCACGGCGTTCGCCGAGGCACTTCCCAAGGAGCTGTCCGGCGGGATGAAGCAACGGTGCGCCATTGCCCGCGCCTATGCGGTCAACCCGGAGATCCTGCTCATGGACGAACCCTTCGGAGCTCTGGACGCCCTCACCCGCGTGCATATGCAGGAACAACTCCTCGAGACGTGGGGGCGGGAACGGCGCACCGTCCTGTTCGTGACCCACGACGTCGACGAAGCCGTATATCTGGCCTCGAAGGTCATCGTCATGGCGGCCCGGCCCGGCAGGATCTACAAGGTGGTTGACGTCGGCCTTCCCTACCCGCGGGACAACGACCTGCGCATGACCCCCGAATTTTCCGAGCTCCGCTCACAGGTCTGGGACGCGGTCTACAACCAGCCGGACTCCGATACCGAAAACAGCGGATAAGGCACCAGCCTCGTTTTCGTTCCGCACCACCGACATCCACTCAGCACACCTCTGGAGGGCATCATGAACCTGAACAACACCAAACGCCGGGATTTTCTCGCCGGTGGCCTCGGCCTCGCCACCATCGCCGCGCTGACGGCCTGTGCCGGCTCCGAATCCAGCGGCTCGTCCGGCGGGGCGGAAAAGATGCCCATCAAGGTGGGCTACATCGCCGACTATAACGGCGCCGCCCTGCTCGCCCTGGCCAACGAAGAAGGGTATTGGGATCAGGCCGGGCTGAAGCCCGACTTCGTGCCCTTCACCAATGGACCGTTGGCGATCCAGGCGCTGGGAACCAATAATGTGGATGTCGCGTACATCGGGTCGGGAGCCCTGTGGCTTCCGGCATCGGGCAAGGCAGAGATCTGGGCGCTGAACACCGTGTCCAACGCCGACCGGGTCATCGCCCAGCCGGGGATCTCCTCGATGGAGGACCTGAAGGGCAAGAAGGTCGGTGTCCCCGAGGGGACGTCGGGGGATCAGCTGCTGAACCTGGTCCTCAAGAAGGAGGGCCTGAAGCGCGAGGACTTCGACATCGTCACCATGGATCCCTCGACGGCTGTTTCGGCCTTCGCCTCGGGACAAATCGACGGAGCGGCCCTGTGGTACCCGTTGATCGACAACATCAAGGAGCGCGTCCCGGACGTCGTCGAACTGGCGGCCAATAAGGACTACCTGGACGACTTGACCTTCCCCAGCTCCTTCGTTGCGGCAGCGGGCCGGGCGGAGAAGGACAAGGAGCTCGCGCAAAAGTTCATTTCCGTGGTCAAGGCCTCCAACGACTTCCGGCAGGAGAACACGGAAAAGAGCCTCTCGGCTTCGGCGAAGTTCCTGAAGGTCGGGGAGGAAACGCTCAAGCCGCAGGTCGACGTCGCGATCACCTTCACCAGTGCCGAGCTGGAGGAGAAAACCAAGGACGGAACCATCGGCAAATGGCTCAAGGGCTTGGAGGAGCAGTTCCTCGCCGACGACAAGATCGACAAGATCGCCGATCCGAAGACGTTCTACACCGGCGACTTGTACGTCGAAACGAAGAAGGCATAGGTCAATAGAGTTGGAACCGACACAGAAGAAGCGCAACATCCTGTTCCTGATGACGGATCAGCAGCGCATCGACACGCTGGGCTGCTACGGGAACAGTTCGGAACACACCCCGCATCTGGATGCGATGGCCGAACGCGGCACCGTGTTCGAGCGGGCCTACACTCCGACGGCCATCTGCACTCCGGCACGGTCCTCGTTGCTGACGGGGAAGCATCCGTTCGAGCACGGACTGTTGGCGAACTACGAGTGGAATTCCGGTGCCCGCGAGGAATTGCCCGACGGAACTCCCACGTTCGCCGATGAACTACACCGCCAGGGCTACCGGCTCGGACACGTCGGCAAATGGCATGTGGGCCGCCATCGCGGACCGGAATACTACGGTTTCGAGGGCAAGCACCTGGCCGGGGCACTGAACACCTTCGACGACCCGGACTACGTTCAGTGGCTCGAGGACCACGGGCATCCGGCCTTCAAGATCGTGGAACCTGTCTACACCACGGCCTCCGACGGTTCGCAGGGACACCTGATTGCCGGGATCACCGAGCAGCCGACTGAAGCGACCTTCGAGGCCTGGCTGGCCGACCAGACCATCGCCAAGCTGCGGGAATTCGCTGCGGGGACCGGCGCCGAAGGGAACGACGACGGGACGCCGTTCTTCCTGTCCTGCCATATTTTCGGTCCTCACCTTCCGTACCTGATCCCACGCCAGTGGTACGACTTAGTGGATCCGAGCGATATCGAGCTGCCCGGTTCCTTCGCCGAAACCTTCCACGGCA
>JAKDMV010000030.1 GCA_030452125.1 Micrococcaceae bacterium | reverse complement strand
ACTAGGCGGAGGTCTCCGGGTCCTCAACCACGGCCACGCTCCGGGCGGCAGCCGGCAGTTCGATCGCGGCGCAGTCGCTCCACAGGCGGTCCAGGGCATAGAAGACGCGGTCTTCCTGGTGCTGGATGTGGATGACGACGTCGATGTAGTCCAGTAGGACCCAGCGGCCCAGTCCCCTGCCCTCTCGACGGACGGGACGCAGATCATGCTTTTCGATCAGCGCCTCTTCGATCCCGTCGACGATGGCGTTGACCTGCCGCTCGCTTTCTGCCGAAGCGATCAGGAAGGCATCGGTGATGCCCAGGCGTTCGCTGACGTCCAGGGCGATCTGGTTCTCCGCGAACTTCTCGGCCGCGGCCAATGCTGCGGTGTTGATGACGCTCAGTGAGTATTCTGTTGCAGCCATGTGGCTCCTCGGGTGGTGGTGCTGGTCATCGGTCGACGACTAGCCGTTGGTGGTGATCATGATGATGCCGACCGTCAGGGCGGCGGCACCCACCAGGAGTACCCCGAGCACCGCCCACGCCCAGACGTTGGCCCGCCGGACCCCGCTGCTGCGGTAGTCCAAGGGATCCAGGCCCTGGGCCGAACTGGCGCTGACCGGTTGCCGGGCAGCCCCGCGGCCCGGCTCCTCGGAGGCCGGGTCCGAAGGTTCCGCGGCCGCGGGTTCACCCACGGGGTCCTCGTGGCCCGTTCCCGGCGTCGGCGCAGCGACGGCTGGCCCCTTGCCGGTCGCGGGCATCTGGAGATGGAAGCCGCTGGTTTCGGGAGCGTTGATTCCGGTGTTGGCCAGATCCCTCTCGGCCTTTTCCCTGCGCAACCGGTCCATGGCCCCCGTGAACGGGTCCCCTGCCTGGTCTTCGGCACTGCGGGTGGAGTGGGCCCGTTTCAGGCGCTCCCGCTCTGCGACCCGTCGGCTGATGATGGCCGCACGGGCGGCCAGTTCGCGCTGTTTGGCCAGGACCTCCAGGTCATCGTGGTCCTCGGCAGCAGCGGCTTCGGCCTCGGGGTCCCCGGGCTGGTCAGGGATGGTTTGCCGGCGGGCTTCCAGGGCCTCCGCGACGCTGAGTGATTCCTGCCCCTGTGCGGTGCGCTCGGCCGCGGGCTTCTCGGTCGACGGGGACCCGGAGTCCACCTCGGCCTCGGGTTCCGCGGTCGAGGCGGCAGCCCTGGCCGCAGCCAGGGCCTGGAGACGGAGCTGCCGACGGGTCAGCGGGGCCGGCTCATCGCCAGCGGGGCGGACCTCTGCCGGCGCGGGCTTCTGGGCCGCTTCGGCTTCCCGGCGGCTCTTCAGTGCCTCCCGGTCGCGGGCCCGTTGCAACGAGCTGCGTTCGCCTGCTTCGCTGTGTTCCTCACGGTCGGGCACCATGTCGAAGGGGACGTCGGCGGCACGTCGGCTGCGGTTGGCCTGAGCGATGCGGTCGAGCTGGTTGGTGTCCTCGGATGAGCGCGGCTCGGGCTGCTCAGCCGGGTCTTCGCCCGACAGGTGCCCACCCTCGTGGTGGCCGTCAGCGGTCTCGCTGGCACGGCGTTGTTCACGCAGGGACCGCCGCGTCGGCGGGAGCCCCAAATCGTCGCTCATGTTGTCCATTCCAGGCAATCCCCCTCAGGTGTCGCCGTCGTAGTGATACAACTCATATTTCGCAATGTACTGAACCACCCCATCGGGCACCAGATACCAGACCGGCTTATTTGCCTTGACCCGGTCCCGGCAGGCCGTCGAGGAGATCGCCATGGCCGGGACCTCCAACAGGCTGATGTCCGTACGCCCCAGGTCCGGTAGTTCGTGCCCGGGGCGGGTGACCCCGACGAAATGCGCCAGGCTCCACAGCTCGTCGATGTCCTTCCAGGACATGATCCGCTCCAGCGCATCGGCCCCGGTGATGAAGAACAACTCGGCGTTGGGTCGAAGCCGACGCAGATCGCGCAAGGTGTCGATGGTGTAGGTGGGTCCCGGCCGGTCGATATCCACCCGGCTGACCGTGAAGCGTGGGTTCGAGGCCGTGGCCACCACCGTCATCAGGTAGCGGTGTTCGGAATCGGCGACGTCTTTTCCCGACTTCTGCCACGGTTGACCCGTGGGAACGAACACGACCTCGTCCAAGTCGAACTCCGCGGCCACCTCGCTGGCGACCACCAGGTGCCCGTGGTGGATGGGATCGAACGTCCCGCCCATGACACCGAGGCGGACCGGGCGCCGGGACCCGATCGCCCCAGCCCGCCTAGAGATCGTCGTGGCCGTGCTTGTTCGAGAACTGCTTATGCGAGTCGGGGATCTCGGCATGTCCCTCGTGGCGGTTGCCGACGTTGGTGAATGAGACGACGACGAAGAGCATCAGGAGGAAGATCGCGAAGATTCCCCCACCGATGAGAAAGGGCCAGATGCCCTCGTTTCCGGCAACCTCGGCCTCCGCGCCACTTGCCATGACCGTACCCAAGACCTGCGTGAGCATTTTTCTCCTTCGTGCCCGTCGTCGACCGGCGCCCCCAACGGGCGATGCGATCCGTCGATCGTCTGATGTCTGCTTACCATCCTACCTACCCGGCAGGCACTCTACGAACGGATGTGGCCATCTCCTTGGACAATCCACTTCGTGGTCGTCAGCTCCCGCAGACCCATGGGGCCCCGGGCGTGGACCTTCTGGGTCGAGATGCCCACTTCGGCCCCCAGTCCCAGCTGTCCCCCGTCGGTGAAACGGGTGGAGGCGTTGACGATCACGGCCGCCGAATCGATCTCCGCGACGAACCGTTCGGCGTTGGCCAGGTCGTTGGTCAGGATGGCTTCGGTGTGCCCGGTGGTCCAGGTGCGGATATGGTCCAGGGCCCCGTCCAGGTCATCAACCACCGCCACCGCAAGGTCCAGGTCCATGTATTCGCGGGACCAGTCCTCTGCGGTGGCCGGGACCGCGTGGAGCCCCTCCATGAGGGCCATCGCCCGTTCGTCGCCGTGCAGGGTGACCCCTGCCTTCGACAGGGCCCGCAGGACTTCGCCGGCGGCAGGGGCCTGCGCGTGCAGAAGCAGGGTCTCCACCGTGTTGCACACGGAGGGGCGTTGCGTCTTGGCGTTGAGCAGGATCTCCGAGGCCGATTCGGCCGTGGCCGTGGCGTCGACGAAGATATGGACGTTGCCCTCCCCCGTTTCGATGACCGGGATCCGCGCGTTCTGCAGCACCGTCTGGATCAGTTCGTGTCCGCCCCGCGGGATCAGCACGTCGACCTTGCCGCGGGCCCCCATCAGGGCCGTGGCCCCGGCCCGGCCGAAGTCATCCACGCTTTGGACCACGTCGGCGGGCAGTCCCACCGATTCGAGGGCATCACGGATCAGGTACAGCAGCGCCTCGTTGGAGCGGGCCGCGGCCGAACCCCCGCGCAGCAGGACCGCGTTGCCGCTCTTCAGTGCCAACCCGGCAATATCGACGGTGACGTTCGGGCGCGCCTCGTAGATGGTCCCGAGCACTCCCATCGGGACGTGGACCTGCCGCAACCGCAACCCGTTGGGCAGGGTCTGCCCGCGTTGGACGGTACCCACCGGGTCCGGCAGTCCGGCCAATTCCTCGAGGGCCGAGATGAGGCCGTCGACGCGGGCGTCGTCGAGTTTCAACCGATCGAGCAGGCCTTCGCTAGTGCCGGCGGCCCGCCCGCGTTCGAGGTCCTCGGCGTTGGCGGCGATCACGGAGGCCCGCCGCTCATCCAGGGCGGTGGCGATGGCCCGCAGGGCGCGGTCCTTCCAATCACGGGTGGCCCGGGCCAACACGCGGGAGGCTTGGCGGGCTCGGTCGGCGCGTAGACCAACCTGATGGGCGATGTCTTCGGCTGTACTGGTGGAATCGGTGACGCTCTGGCTCATGACCCAAGCCTAGTCGGCTCCAGGGGGACGGTGGCGATTGTTGAGCAACAGTGTCAGGCCCGGGGCTCCGCGGCCGGTGGGGTCTGCTTTTTCCGGGTGCGCACGGGCGGTCGCAGGACCACCAGGTCATCGATGTGGACGACTTCGCGCTCGTAATGCGACCCGAGGGTCCTGGCCAGTTCCCGGGTGCCGTGTCCCAGCATGTCCGGGAGTTCCTCCGAGGCGTAGTTGACCAGGCCGCGGGCGACGACCGTGCCTTCCGCGTCGGTGATCTCCACGGCGTCTCCGGCTTCGAAATCCCCGCTGACCGAGGTGATGCCCGCCGGCAGCAGCGAGCGCGCCCCCGAGGCCACCGCGGCGACCGCCCCGTCATCGAGCATCAGCCCGCCCTGGGTGTTCGCCAGTTGGGCCAGCCAGAGCATCCGGGCCGGGCGGCGTCCGCCCCGGGCGGAGAACCAGGTGCCGACATCCTCGCCGGCCAGGCCGCGGCCGGCCTGATCCGTCGAGGTGATCAGCGTGGGGATGCCGGAGTCCGCGGCCATGGTGGCCGCTTCGACCTTGGTGACCATGCCGCCGGTCCCCACCCCGGAGCCCCCGGTGGTGCCGATGCTGACCCCGTCGAGGTCCGCGGCACTGACGACGTCCGCGATGCGGCTGGCTCCCTTCGCCGGTGGACCGTCATAGACGGCGTCGACATCCGAGAGCAGGATCAGGGCATCGGCCTTGACCAGGTGGGCCACCAGTGCGGCGAGCCGGTCATTGTCCCCGAAGCGGATCTCGTGGGTGGCCACGGTGTCGTTCTCATTGACCACGGGGACGACCCCCAGGGTCAGCAACCGGCCTAGAGCCCGGAAGGCGTTGGCATACTGTTGCCGGCGAATCAGGTCATCGGCGGTGAGCAACACCTGGGAGACGGTGATCCCGTGCGCGCCGAAGGCCTGGGTGTATTTGGCCATCAGCAGTCCCTGCCCGACGCCGGCGGCCGCCTGCTGGGTGGCCAGGTCCCGGGGCCTGCGACTCAGTCCCAGCGGGGCGATGCCGGCGGCTATGGCGCCCGAGGACACCAGGATCAGTTCGATCCCCCCGTTGCGCACCGCCGAGAGTTCAACGACCAGCCGGTTCAGGGCATCCTCGGAGATCCCCCCGTTGACGGTGGTCAGTGACGAGGAACCGACCTTGACCACGATCCGGGTCGCCTCGGTCAGTTGCGAACGGTGGCGGATCGAGGAGGGAAGGCGGTTCTGCCGGTTCACTTCCCGCTGTCCTTGGGTGAACCCTGCTTCTTCGGGTTCACGGATTCGGTCCACACGCCGGCCTTGCGTTCGCTCTCCAGTTCGGCGCGGGCCGCGGCCCGGGCATCCTTGCGATCCTGGTGGTCCTGACGCTTCTGGTCACGGGTGGGACGGCTGCCGTCGTCGAACCGGTCGTCTTGTCCACGACGTGATCCCAGCAGTTCGGCGCCGGCGGCCATGGTCGGCTCCCAATCGAAGACCACGCCGTTGTCATCGTCGCCGATGACCACGGCGTCCCCGGGTTTCGCCCCGGCCTTGAACAGCTTGTCCTCCACACCGATCTTGGCCAGTCGGTCGGCCAGGTAGCCCACGGCCTCGTCGTTGCTGAAATCGGTTTGCTTGACCCACCGGACCGGCTTTTCACCCTCGACACGGAACAGCGGCTCGAGGTTGCGTTCTTCGCGGTGGATGGTGAAGGGGGCCCGGTTCACGCCCCGGGGGCGCAGCACCGGGACTTCCACCTGGGCCGGCTCCTCGGCCGATGCGGTGCGTGCTTCGGTGACGAGCTCGGCCATGGCATAGCCCAGTTCCTTCAGCCCGGTCCGGGCCAGGGCGGAGACCTCGAAGACGCGGTAGCCGCGGGACTCCAGATCGGCGCGGACGAACTCGGCCATATCCGAGCCGTCGGGCATGTCGGTCTTGTTCAGGGCGATCAAGCGGGGGCGGTCGTTCAGCGGGATCACGGTGCCATCGGAGCCCGCATAGCTGGAGTCGGTCGCATAGGCGGCCAGTTCCGCCTCGATGGCCTCCAGATCACTGAGCGGATCGCGGTCCGATTCCAGCGAGGCACAGTCCAGGACGTGCACCAGCGCGGCACAGCGTTCGACGTGGCGGAGGAATTCGTGTCCGAGGCCCTTGCCCTGGCTGGCGCCCGGAATGAGTCCGGGGACGTCGGCGACGGTGAATCTGACGTCCCCGCTTTGCACGACGCCCAGGTTGGGGATCAACGTGGTGAACGGGTAGTCGGCGACCTTGGGACGGGCGGCGGACATGGCGGCAATGAGGCTTGATTTGCCGGCCGAGGGAAAGCCCACCAACGCGATATCGGCGACCGACTTCAGTTCCAGGACGATGTCCTGTTCCCCGCCGGGGACGCCCAGCAGGGCGAACCCGGGGGCCTTGCGCTTCTGTGAGGCAAGCCCCGCGTTGCCCAGTCCGCCCATGCCGCCGGCGGCGGCCACGTATTCGGTGCCGGCGCCGACCATGTCGGCCAGGATGTTTCCTTCACGGTCCTTGACCACGGTGCCGTCGGGCACCGGCAGGATCAGGGTCTCGCCGTTGCGGCCGGGCTGCATGTCTCCCCGGCCCGGTTCGCCGTTGCCACCGTGCCGGTGGGGGGAATGGTGGTAGGACAGCAGGGTCGTGGTCTGGGGGTCGACGCGGATGATCACGTCGCCGCCCTTGCCACCGCTGGCGCCATCGGGCCCGCCGAGAGGCTTGAACTTCTCCCGACGGATCGACACGCAACCGTGCCCTCCGTTTCCGCCGGAAACGTGAAGGACTACGCGGTCTACGAACGCTGCCACTACTGGGACTCCTCTATTGGGTGGCCGTTACGGTCCTGCTGGTCCGTGCTACGGCCGGTGATAAAAAGAACTGGAGGGCGGGCCAAGCGGCCCGCCCTCCAGTCTAGCTAAATTCGGTTCTGCCGAAACTAGCCGGCATCCACGATGTTCACGACACGACGGCCGCGACGGGTGCCGAACTCCACCGAGCCGGCTGCCAGTGCGAACAGCGTGTCGTCGCCACCGCGGCCGACGTTCGCGCCGGGGTGGAAACGGGTACCGCGCTGGCGAACGATGATTTCACCGGCGGAAACCACCTGGCCTCCGAAGCGCTTGACGCCCAGGAACTGAGGGTTGGAATCGCGGCCGTTGCGAGTGGAACTCGCGCCCTTCTTACTTGCCATTGAATGTGCCTACCTTTGAATCGTGGGTGATCTGGTCTCCGTCGCCTTAGGCGATGGAGGTGACCTTGACCTTGGTCAGTGCGGAACGGAAACCCTGGCGCTTCTTGTAGCCGGTCTTGTTCTTGTACTTCTGGATGACGATCTTCGGGCCACGGAGGTTCTCGAGAACCTCGGCAGTCACGGTGATCTTCGCCAGGTCGGCAGCAGCGGAGGTGACCTTGTCGCCGTCTACCAGAAGCAGTGCTGGGAGCTCAATGGTTCCACCAGCTGCCTCGGGGACGCGGTCAAGGGTCACCCAGTCTCCTACGGAAACCTTTTCCTGCCGGCCGCCTGCGCGGACAATCGCGTACACCACTTGGGAACTCACTTCTCTCGACGTCTATTACTCTTACTGCGCACATTCCACCGGACCAACCGATCGGGGATAAGCGCTGTGCTGTCACGCCGAGCGGAAAATCCGATGAGCGGCGCATGCACCGAGGATCTAGATTACGCTATTTCGGTCCGCAGGAGCAAATACATCCTCCGACGGCGGGTCGTCAAGACCCCCGGGAGGGTGAAGCACCTTTTAACGGTACCTTCCCGACCCGCGGACCGCGAACGGCGGGCCTTCCCCTGTGTCCCGGCCCCGCAGTGGTTCCGCCGCAAGGCAGGGGCCGGAACGCGTGGGGGCGGGACCCGATCGACCGGGTCCCGCCCCACGCATGGTTCCTGCCGACGAGCAGCCTCGTCCGATCCGGTTACAGCTCGGAGGCCGGTACCCCGACGCCGAACATCATCGGCGCGTCCTCGGAGGCCTTCTTCTTCGCTTCCGGTTCCGACTGCTCGAGCTTGGCCACGTGGCTGGTGCCTGCGGCAGGGGTCGACGCCGTGGCCTCCACCCGCTCGATCGGCGTGTTCGCGCTCCCCTGGGCGCTGGATGCCGCCCGGCTGCGCCGTGGACGGCGTGCCGGGGTGCTGGTGGCCGGCGGCGTTGCGGCCACGGCGGAGGAACGCTCCTGCGCCGGTGCCGACGCCACTGCAGCCGGTTCCTGCTTGGCCACGGCAGCCGGTTCCTGCTTGGCCGCGGGAGCCGGTTCGTGATCGGCTTCCCGGGACGGCTCAGGGGTGCCGCCGAAGGCGGCGCTCAAGGATTCCAGCGTCAGATCGGGGGTCTGCGTGGGCGCCGTGGCCCGGCGGCTGCGACGGGCGCGCGGCAGACGGACTTCCTCTCCCGCGATGCTCACCACGGGACCTTCCCCATCAGTCCCGGCCTCCGCCGTCGCGTCATGGCCTGGGCCCTGACCGGACTGCGTCGGTCCGGGGCCCTGCTGGCGGCTGGAGGCGGCGGTGGAGGTGCCTGCGGTGTCCCCAGGCTGCTCCCCCGACCCGCTGGTGGGCGACATTTCGGCCGAGCCGGCACGACCACGTCCGCGTGAGCGCCCGCGTCCACGACGGCGCGAACCGGAGTCGGAGCCGTCCTGCCCGTCGGTGCCCCCCTGGCCGGACGCGGCGGAGGTCCCGGCGTCGTGCCCGTCCCGCTGCTTCGTCTCCCCGGTCTGCTCGTGGGACGCCTGGGTGGCGGCGGCGATGGAAGCCAACGCGGCCCGGGTGGTTTCGGCCTTGGCCTCCGCCTCCGGGTCGTGCTTCTTCGGCTCCGGTGCCGACTGCTCGGGGGTCTGCTCGGTGCCTGCTCCCCCGCCCTTGCCGTGGCGGTTCCCGCGTGGCTTGCGCTCGTTGCGCTTCTGGTTGTTCTGGTCTTGCTGCTGGTTCGACGCCCGGCGATGTTCGACCGGTTCGTCATGGGTGACCACGCCGCGGCCGTTGCAGGCTTCACAGTTTTCGCTGAAGACCTCCAGCAGTCCGGTGCCCATGCGCTTGCGCGTCATCTGCACCAGGCCCAGCGAGGTGACTTCGGCGACCTGGTGTTTGGTCCGATCCCGGCCCAGGCACTCGACGAGCCGGCGCAGGACCAGATCCCGGTTGGCTTCGAGGACCATGTCGATGAAGTCGATGACGATGATCCCGCCGATATCGCGCAGCCGCAGCTGACGGACGATCTCCTCGGCGGCTTCGAGGTTATTCTTGGTCACCGTTTCCTCGAGGTTGCCGCCACTGCCGGTGAACTTGCCGGTGTTCACGTCCACCACGGTCATGGCTTCGGTCCGGTCGATGACCAGTGAGCCGCCCGAGGGCAGGAAGACCTTGCGGTCCAGGGCCTTGTGGATCTGTTCCTCCAGCCGGCGGGCGGCGAAGATGTCCTCGTCGCTCGTCCACTTCTCCAGGCGGTCCAACAGGTCCGGCGCCACGTAGGTCACGTAGGCCTCGATGGTGTCCCAGGCGTGTTCGCCGGAGACGATCAGCTTGGAGAAGTCCTCGTTGAAGACGTCGCGGACGACTTTGATGGTCAGATCCGGTTCCGCGTACAGCAGCTCGGGCGGGGTGGTCTTCGTCGAGGTGGACTTCGCCTCGATCTCCTCCCACTGGGCGCGCAGCCGGTTGATGTCGTTCATCAACTCCTGCTCGCTGGCCCCTTCGGCGGCGGTGCGCACGATGACCCCGGCGTTCTGCGGCAGGTGGTCCTTGAGGATCTTCTTCAGGCGGTTGCGTTCCACGTCGGGCAGCTTGCGTGAGATGCCGGTCATCGACCCGCTGGGCACATAGACCAGGTAGCGTCCGGGCAGGGAGATCTGGCTGGTCAGCCGGGCCCCCTTATGGCCGACCGGGTCCTTGGTGACCTGCACCAGCACCGGGTCCCCCGACTTCAGCGCATGCTCGATGCGCCGCGGCTGTCCCTCGAGCCCGGCCACATCCCAGTTGACCTCCCCGGCATAGAGCACGGCGTTGCGGCCACGGCCGATGTCGATGAAGGCGGCCTCCATGGAGGGCAGGACGTTCTGCACCTTGCCCACATAGACGTTGCCGATCAGCGAATCCTGCTGCGTCTTGGAAACGAAGTGCTCGGCCAGGACCCCGTCTTCCAGGACGCCGATCTGGATGCGCTCATCACGCTGGCGGACCACCATCTGCCGGTCCACCGATTCGCGGCGGGCCAGGAACTCGGCTTCGGTGATGACATGGCGTCGACGACCGGAGTCGCGGGAATCACGACGGCGCTGGCGTTTGGCCTCGAGCCGGGTGGAACCCTTGACGCTGGTGACCTTGTTCGACGGTGCCGGATCTGCGGCGGCCCGGGGGCCACGCACCCGGGTGACCGTGTTGGGCGGGTCGTCGTCGTTGCCGCCACTGAGTTCCAGGTCCGAGTCCCCGCGCCGACGACGCCGGCGGCGCCGTGAGCTGGTGCCGGCCTCCTCGGTCGAGTCCCCCGCCTCGGGCCCCTCGTCGCGGTTCTGTGCGTCGTCGCGGGAGCGGGAGCGGTTGCGGCGGCTGGTCCGGTTGCCCGAACCGCTGTCGTGGCTCTCCTCGGAGCCGGGCTCCTCCGCGGACCGCGCCTCGGGGGCGGCGGTGGCCAGATCGGGGGCCTGGAAGAGGACGGAGATCGCCGAGTCGGGGACGGCGAACGGATCCGCCGGAGTGGCTGTTTCGTCGCTGGTTTCGGCGGCCGGCTCACCGGGAGCCTCCGCGGCAGGTGCGGCGGTGCCGGTTTCCTCTGCCGTGGTGGTCTTCGGGCTGGCCGCGGCGGCGCGGGATTTGCGCGCCGGTGCCTTGCGCGCCCCGGTGCTCTTTGCCGGGGTCTTCGCTGCTTCCGGGCTCTCGGCGGCGGGGTCGGCGGAAGCGTCGCCGCCGGTTTCGGTGGCCACGGTCTGCTCGGCGTCCGCGGTGGTGGACGCGGCGGTCTTGCGGGTGCGGGGGGCCCTGGCTGGTTTCTTGGGCAGTTCGGCGTCGGCGTCCGGTCCGGCCGTCTGGGTGGCCTCGTCCTCGCTGGCTGCCGTGGCGGCCGGTTTGCGGGTCCGGGGTGCCCGGGTGGTCTTCTTGGCCGGTGCGGTGGCGGGCTCTTCCGCAGTGGCGGCGGCTTCGGGCTCCGGCTCGCTGGCGGCGGCGGTGGCCGGTTTGCGGGTGGTGGCCCGTTTGCGCGGTGCGCGTTTGGCCGGTGCCGGCGTCTGGGGGGCCTCGGCGGTCTCGGTGGTGGCGGCGGTGTCGTCATTCATCGGAAGGGACGACTGCGCCGGCCCATTCAGCTCTTCGTTCGTTGCTTCCATGAAAGGCCATGCTCCTAGCCGGAGTACCCTCCACAGCCGGGACGCCGGCGATCGGTTCGGGAACCGCGGCCTCGTCGGCCTTCCGATCCCCGGAAGTCAGTTTTCATATTTCCCGAGGTGTACCAACGTCGGCGGGTACGGCGGCCCGGGAAACCAACCCAGTTCCCCGGGCGAGCCGCTTTCTGTTGCGGCGACCGTCCGCGGTTTTCATCCGCCGGCATCAGGGTCGATGCCTACGGTGATCCATCGCGTGAGGGCCCGGAATCCTGTAGTTGGGTTGGAAACAAACTGTGGATTCGCCACCAACCACTGCCATTGTCTCATACGCGTCGAATCCCGAGTCGGTGGCCGGCGCCGGCGGATCATCCCAAAGGGCTCAGACGGCGGCGTCCTGGTCGACACCGATCCGGGTCAAGGGCAGGTCCGGGTGGTTCTTCGTCACCCGACGCAGCGCCCACACGTCGTTGAACAACGCCAGGTACTCGCCGTCGGAACGGATGATCACCTCGACACCCCGGACCGGCGCCAGCGCCGTCACCGCCTCCTTGGTGGTCAATCGCGCCAACGAGTACCCCAGGGCCTCCATCCGCATGGGGGCGTTGAAGTCCTGGGCCATCCTGTCTTCGACGACCTCGAACTGCATCGGTCCCACGGCCGCCAGCACCGGCGCCTGATCGCCCCGCCGGTCCGAACGCAGCACCTGGATGATGCCCTCGTGCTCGAGCTGGTCGATCCCCCGGCGGAACTGCTTATACCGGCTGGGATCCTTTGCGTGGGCCACCCGGAAGTGCTCCGGGCTGAAGTAGGGAATGGGCGGGTAGGTGACCGGCGCGTCCTCATAGAGGCTGTCCCCGACCCGCAGGGCCGAGGCGTTGACCAGTCCCACGACGTCCCCGGGCCACGCCTGGTCGATCACTTCGCGGTCCCGACCGAACAGATGCTGGGCATACTTGGTGGCGAACGGCTTTCCGGTATTGGCGTGGGTGACCACCATGCCGCGTTCGAAGATCCCCGAGCAGACACGGATGAAGGCCACATGGTCGCGGTGGGCCTGGTTCATGCCGGCCTGGACCTTGAAGACGAAGCCGGAGAAGGGGGCATCGACCGGTCGGACTTCCCCGTCGGCGTCGGCGCGCGGGGCGGCCGAGGGGGCCAGGTCCACCAGGGTGTCCAGGATCTGCCGGACCCCGAAGTTCTGTGCCGCCGAGGAGTAGAGCACCGGGGTCGCCGTCCCGGCATGGAAGCTCTCCAGGTCGAACCCTCCCGGGCTTTCGAGCAGCGACGCCTCATCCAGGGCGTCGGACCACAGTTGCCCTTCGGCCTCCAGGGCCTGTTCGGGGGTGAAATGTTCCTCCAGGGCCAGGGAGGCCCCGCTGGAATTACGGGTGAAGCGGACGTATTCGTTCTTGCGCAGGTCTGCGACGCCGTGGAATTCCCCGGCGATGCCTACCGCCCAGGTCAACGGCATGGGCCGTAATCCGGTGCGTTCGGTGATCTCGTCCATCAGCTCCAGGGATTCCAGCCCGGGGCGGTCCCATTTGTTGATCACGGTGATGATCGGCAGATTCCGTTGCCGGCAGACCTCGAAGAGCTTCATGGTCTGCACTTCCAGGCCCTTGGCCGCATCGATGAGCATCACCGCGCAGTCCACGGCGGCCAGCACCCGGTAGGTGTCCTCCGAGAAGTCCGCGTGGCCGGGGGTGTCGACCAGGTTGATCACCGTGTCTCGGTACTCGAACTGCAGGGCGGTGGAGCTGATCGAGATCCCGCGGTCCTTCTCCATCTGCATCCAGTCCGAGACGGTGTCCTTGCGGTTGGACTTGCCGTTGGTGGCCCCGGCGGTCCCGATCACCCGGGCGTGGAGGGCCAACGCTTCGGTGAGCGTGGATTTGCCCGCATCCGGGTGCGAGATCACCGCAAAGGTACGACGGCGGGAGGACTGGTCGATGATCCGGGGATCGGCGGCCTGGGTTGGAATCTGCGACACTACACTTCTCTCACGTTGGCGAACCAGACAAGTCTACCGTCCATGCCCCGGGCCCCGGGCCTAGAATCGAAGTGGATGGCGGCAACCGCCGCCGCCCCGATCGACCCGAGGAGCCCCGCGTGGCCCAGCATGCCCCGAACAGGAACGAACCGGTCCCCGCCGTGAGCCCCGCGGCCGAGGGGGCCCTTCCCGGTTACGCCCGGGAACCGGTGTTCGGGTGGATCCTGGCCATCACCGGTTTCGTGTCCTGGATCGCGTCCTCGGCGCTGACGCTCGAACGGCTGGAGATCTACAAGGACCCGGACTACGTCACCTCCTGCGACATGAATCCCTTCGTCTCCTGCGGCAGCGTCATGCGGACGGCCCAGGCGGCACTGTTCGGCTTCCCCAACCCGCTGATCGGCGTCGCCGGCTTCGCGGTGGTCACCACGATCGGCATCACGCTCATCGCCGGGGCCCGGCTGCCCCGCTGGTATTACGTGGGTCTGCAGGTCGGGGTCACCCTGGCCATGGCGATGATCGGGTGGCTGTGGTTCCAGGCCCTCTACGTCATCGGGATCCTCTGCCCGTACTGCATGGTCGTCTGGGCCATGATGATCGTCCTGTTCACCTACACCACCGTCAGGAACATCAGCCACGGGGTCGTTCCCGCACCCGCCGGGCTGCGCCGGTTCCTGGCCGAATGGCACTGGGTGATCGCCGCGTTGATCGTCTTGTTGTGTGCCGGGTCGATCCTGGTCACGTTCGCCAAGGTGTTCTTCGGATAGAGCGCCGCCGCCCTGGCCGACGTCGTGGGAGGGTGGAAGGTGCTAGGAGAACCAGATCCCGATCTCGCGTTCGGCCGACTCGACGGAGTCGGAACCGTGCACCAGGTTCTGCTGGACCTTCACGCCCCAGTCGCGGCCGAGGTCACCGCGGATGGTGCCGGGGGCGGCAGCCGTCGGCTCGGTGGCCCCTGCCAGGGAGCGGAAGCCTTCGATGACGCGTTCGCCTTCGAAGATGGCGGCCACGACCGGACCGGAGAGCATGAATTCCACGAGCGGCTCGTAGAACGGCTTGCCGACGTGCTCCTCGTAGTGCGCCTCGAGTATCCCGCGGGTGGCCTGGACCTGCTTGAGTTCGACCAGGCGGTAGCCCTTGGCCTCGACGCGGGACAGGATGGTGCCGGTGAGCTGGCGCTTCACGCCATCGGGCTTGACCAGGACAAGGGTGCGTTCTGTGGACACGGTGGTGCTCCTTCTATGCTGCGTGGGGTCGGTGACCAGTCTAGTGGTCGGTTTCGGGCTCGGGGTTCGCGGCTTCCCATTCGGCCTGGCGCCGGTCCCGTTCGGCGTTCTCCAGATCGATGGTCCGGCCCTTGGTGACGGCGTACCACCAGCACAAGGCGAACAGGACCCCGATGACGAACATCGAGGTGTCCACGAATCCGAGCAGGATCAGCAGGATCTGGACGATCCAGCCGATCCAGTAGCCCAGGGGTTTGGTCAGGAAGGCGCAGGCGATGATGCACACGGCCATGATCCATCCGCCGGTCAAGAAGATCAGCAGCGGGTCGATCGTGTCCCGGTAGAGCCCGAAGACCGCCAAGGTGGCGAACAACGCGACACCGGCTTCGAGCACCAGGACCGTGGAGGCGAAGAGCACCCGGGTGGAGCGGCGCTTCTTCTTCATCCCGGGGCGCCACTCGCGCTGGGCTTTGGTCATGCGTGCCATGGGGTGCTTACTTTCCTAACAGGGTGCGTGCTTCGCCAACGACGGTAATCGATCCGGTGATCAGGACGCCACCGGTGAGTTCCTCGCTGGATTCGGAGCGCCCGATCGCCCATTCCAGGGCGTCGTCGAGACGATCGGTGACGTGGATGCCGGCATCGCTGAACCCGGCCTTCAGGGCCAGCTCCCCCAGTTC
Source organism: Micrococcaceae bacterium (assembly GCA_030452125.1). Lineage (GTDB taxonomy): Bacteria > Actinomycetota > Actinomycetes > Actinomycetales > Micrococcaceae > Arthrobacter_H. Next base: position 13,332 of record JAKDMV010000030.1, on the reverse strand, counting down.
TTCGGCCGGGATGGACCGGGGGGAGGTGGACTGGGTCAGGCAGATGTCCTGGACGAGTTCCCCGTATTGCAGATACAGCTCGTCGAGCATCGCCGGGGCATCCTTTTCGGCCAGGATCCCCACCACCAGCACCAGGGCGCTGAAGTCGAAGGCCTCCTTCACCGCCTGCGCCGAGACGGCCAGGCCCGCGGGGTTGTGTCCGGCGTCGACCAGGACGGTCGGGGCCGAACGCACCAGTTCCAGCCGTCCCGGGCTGGAGACGTTCCCGAAGGCCAGCTGGACCAGATCCTCTTCCAGTGCCTTCTCCCCGCCCCCGAGGAAGGCCTCCATCGCAGCCACGGCGACGGCGGCGTTCTGCCCCTGGTGGGCCCCGTGCAACGGCAGCGCCAGATCCTCATAGCGTCCGGCAATGCCCTGGATCGTCAGCGACTGCCCGCCGACGGCCAGCTGGCGGGACTCCACGCCGAACTCCACGCCTTCGAAGCGGAAGGGGACCCCGGTGTCGCGGGCGGCCTCCAGGAGGACCTGGGCCGCTTCGGGCTCCTGGGCCGAGGAGATCAGGAATCCTCCGGCCTTGATGATGCCCGCCTTTTCCAGGGCGATCTCGTGCACGGTGTCCCCGAGCAGGTCGGTGTGGTCCAGGGAGATCGGGGTGATGACCGAGACCTGCCCGTCGGCCACGTTGGTGGCATCGGTGATCCCGCCCAGGCCGACCTCGATGACGGCGACGTCCACGGGGGCGTCGGCGAAGACCGCGAAGCACAGGATCGTCAGGGCCTCGAAGTAGGTCAGCGGGTTCTGACCGGCCTCCTCCAGTTCGGCGTCGACGATTCCCAGGAACGGCCGGATCTCATCCCAGTTGCGCACGAAGTCCTCGTCGGAGACCGGTTCCCCGTCGATGCTGATGCGTTCGGTCACGCTGGACAGATGCGGGCTGGTGTACCGGCCGACCCGCAGGTCGTGGGCCAGGACCAGTTGTTCGATGATCCGTGCGGTGGAGGTCTTGCCGTTGGTTCCGGTCACATGGATGATCGGCATCGCCCTGTTGGGCTCGCCGAGGACCTCCATGGCCCGGAACATCGGGGCCATGCGCGGCTCCATCTTGTTCTCGGGCGCGCGGCCCAATAGTTCGGCGTAGACGCTTTGGACCGAGAACTCGTCGTGGTCGGGGCTCATTCAGGCAACCGTCCGTTCTACCGAGATGGTGGTGTCGACATCGCCGGGGATCAGTTCCAGATCGAGGGTCAGGGTTTCGTGCTTGACCAGCTCGGCGTTGGCGTGCAGGGCGTCGATGATGTCCTGCGGGGCATTGATGGTGGTGAGGATCCGATCACTGACGTGCAGATCGGCGTCCTTGCGGGCCTGCTGGATCGACCGGACCATGTCCCGGGCGGTGCCTTCGGCCTCGAGTTCGGCGGTGACCTCGGTGTTCAGGACCACGAAGCCTCCCCCGGGGAGCATCGAGACGGCGGTGGACCCGTTGTCGTCCCCGTCGGCGACCACCGTCTCCAGGGTGTATTCGCCGTCTTGCAGCTCCAGTCCGCCCGAGGTGACGACCCCGTCGGTCAGTGACCAGTGGCCCGTTTTGGAGCCCTTGATGGCGACCTGGACGTTCTTGCCCAGCCGGGGTCCCGCGGCCCGGGCGTTGACGACCAGCTTCTGCTCGATCCCGAATTCCTCCGGGGAGGCGTCGGCGGCGTCGACCAGCCGGACGTGGCGCAGGTTCAGTTCATCGGCGATGACCTCGGTTCCGGATTCCAATTCGGAGGAGGCGGGAACGACGACGGTGAGCTCCTGCAGCGGCAACCGCACCCGTAGCTTGGCGGCCTTGCGCAGGCTGGAGCCCGTCGAGCAGACCTGCCGGATCCTGTCCATGCGGGCCACCAGCTCCGGATCCGCGGCGAAGGTGCCGGTTTCGGGCCAGTCGGTCAGGTGGACCGAACGCCCGCCGGTCAGACCACGCCAGATCTCTTCGGTGATCAGCGGCAGCAGCGGTGCGGCGACCCGGCAGAGGGCTTCCAGCGCCGTGTACAGGGCGTCGAAGGCATCGGTGTCCTCGGCGAAGAAGCGGTCGCGGCTGCGCCTGACGTACCAGTTGGTGAGCATGTCCAGGTAGTGCCGCAGCCCGTCGCAGGCCCCGGAGACGTCGTAGGCGTCCATATGGGCGCCGATCTCCGCCACCAGCTGACCCGTGTTGGCCAGCAGGTACTGGTCCAGCGTGTCGGTGTACCCGTCATACCGCAGCTTCGCCTCGTAGCCGGCCCCGGAGTTCGCGGAGTTGGTGTAGAGGGTGAAGAAGCTGTAGACGTTCCACAACGGCAGGATGACCTGGCGGACCCCGTCGCGGATCCCTTGTTCGGTGACCACCAGGTTCCCGCCGCGCAGGATCGGGCTGGACATCAGGAACCAGCGCATCGCATCGGAGCCGTCACGGTCCAGGACCTCGTTGACGTCGGGGAAGTTATGCAGTGACTTGGACATCTTCTGTCCGTCCGAGCCCAGCACGATCCCGTGGCTGATCACGTTGCGGAAGGCCGGGCGGTCGAACAACGCCGTGGACAACACGTGGAGCATGTAGAACCAGCCGCGCGTCTGTCCGATGTATTCGACGATGAAATCCGCCGGGCTGTGGGTGGAGAACCAGTCCTTGTTCTCGAACGGGTAGTGCACCTGCCCGTAGGGCATGGATCCGGAGTCGAACCAGACGTCCAGCACGTCCTCGACCCGGCGCATGGTGGATCCGCCGGTGGGGTCGTCCGGGTTGGGCCGGGTCAGTTCGTCGATGAACGGACGGTGCAGATCGACCTCGCCCTCGTGGTTCACCGGCAGCCGGCCGAAGGCCTCTTCCATTTCGGCCAGCGAACCGTAGACGTCGGTGCGCGGGTAATCGGGGTTGTCCGAGACCCAGACGGGGATCGGGCTGCCCCAGTAGCGGTTGCGGGAGATGGACCAGTCACGGGCGTTTTCCAGCCACTTGCCGAACTGTCCGTCCTTCACGTTGGAGGGGATCCAGTTGATCTGCTGGTTCAGTTCGCTCATCCGCTCCTTGAACTGGGTCACCTCGACGTACCAGGAGGAGATGGCCCGGTAGATCAGCGGGGTGCGGCAGCGCCAGCAATGCGGGTAGGAGTGCACGTAGCTGGCCTGGCGGACCAGCCGGGCCGAGGACTTCAGGTCAGCGATGATGGCCTTATTCGCGTCGAAGACCTGGACGCCGGCGATATCGGCCAACGGGCCTCCGGCGAAGAGCGGCAGGAACTTGGCGCCCTCATCGACCGAGAGGACCACGGGGATCCCGTTGGCCTCGCAGATCTTCTGGTCCTCCTCGCCGTAGGCGGGAGCCTGGTGGACGATGCCGGTGCCGTCGGTGGTGGTGACGTAGTCGGCGACCAGGATCCGCCAGGACTTCGCGGTGCCGTAGGTCTCGTCGTCGGCGAAGTAATCCCAGAGCCGCTCGTATTCCAGCCCCTCCAATTCGGAGCCGCGGTAGGTGGCGGTGACTGCTTCGGCGGCGGACGCCGCGTCCTCGTACCCCAGGTCCTTGGCGTAGGCCCCGAGCAGATCCGAGGCCAGCATGAAGGACTCCCCCGCCGCACTGGTTCCGGCAGGTCCTGCGGGCACCACGACGTAGTAGACCTCGGGTCCCACGGCGAGGGCCTGGTTGGTGGGCAGGGTCCAGGGGGTGGTGGTCCAGGCGATTGCCTGGGTTCCCGCCAGCTGCCGGGAGATCTCGCTCTCTCCGGCCAAGATGCCGAAGGTGACCGTGACGGTCTGGTCCTGGCGGTCCTTGTAGACGTCCTCGTCCATGCGCAGCTCGTGGTTGGACAGCGGGGTTTCGTCCTTCCAGCAATACGGCAGCACCCGGTAGCCGTTATAGGTCAGGCCCTGGGTGTGCAGCTGCTTGAAGGCCCAGAGGACCGATTCCATGTAGTCGACGTTCAGCGTCTTGTAGTCGTTGTCGAAGTCCACCCAGCGGGCCTGGCGGGTGACGTATTCCTGCCATTCGCCGGCATACTTCATGACCGAGGAACGGCAGGCGTCGTTGAACTTGTCGATGCCCATGGCCTCGATCTGCTGCTTATCGGTCATGCCCAGCTGCTTCATCGCCTCCAGTTCGGCGGGCAGTCCGTGGGTATCCCAGCCGAAGCGGCGCTCCACGCGTTTGCCACGCTGGGTCTGGTAGCGCGCAACGAGGTCCTTCACATAGCCGGTGAGCAGGTGGCCGTAGTGCGGAAGTCCGTTGGCAAAGGGGGGACCGTCATAGAAGACGAATTCATTGGACCCGTCGGTGCCGGCGGGTCGGGCGTCGATGGAGGCCTGGAAGGTGTGGTCCTCGTCCCAGTACTTCAGTACGCGTTCCTCGATCTCGGGGAACCGCGGCGAGGCGGGCGTGACGTTCTGCGGATCGGTGGAGGCCTTGGGGTACAAACTCATCAGCGGCAGTCCTGGCATCGGTTCGGCGTCGGGTCACAACGCCTGGTGTTCTCGATGCGGGGACGATTCCCGGCATTCGGTTGCCGGTTCTCGCGGTACCACCCCGCTTGTCCGCGGGCCCTCCGGAGAGAGGACTGCGCGAACCGCTCGCACTGGGCTTTCACGCGCCCAACCGCCCGGTTCTACTGGGTCCGCACGGGGCGGACCGTTCTTCCGGAAGCTCACCGGTGATGGCCGGGTCGTTGCTGGTGGGACCAGTCTAGCGGATACCACGGCGGTGGCGCTCGCCCCGTGCACCAGGAGAAGCATCCTGGTTCGGACGTTCCCTCAGGCCACTATTCATGATTCACTACTAGTATGAGTAGAACAGATGCGCAACGAGACGGGCAGCTCCTGCGCGGGGCTCTGCCCTTATTGATCCTCACCTTGCTCTCCGAGCGGGAGTCCTACGGCTATGAACTCGTCGAGCGTCTGAGCGCCTTGGGCCTGCAGGCAGGTACCGGACTGGTCTATCCCGCGTTGAGCAGGATGGAACGCGATGGGCTCCTGGCCGCATACACCGCCGCCTCCAGCCAGGGGCCTCCACGGAAGTACTTCGGGCTGACCGCTGCGGGAGAACACCAACGCAACGATTCCCACCAGCAATGGAAACACCTCCAACGAGCGGTCCAGGACGCGCTCACCTCGACAGGAGAGCTGCGATGAACGATCTCCACGACACCGACACCACTGCGCGTCGCTCCATGATGGACCGGCTACGCATCGATCTCTATCTGATGCGGCTGGACTGGCATTTGGAAGGCGGCCTGCCCGGAGCCGGCCGCAAGAACGTGATCCGGTCCCTCCGCGATGACCTGCTGGTCGAGCCACGCAGCACCGGCGCGGCGTTGCGCGACCTCGGCCCCGCCTCCGGCCTGGCGGCCCGCTACGGTGACGAAGGAATGAAACGACCCCTCTGGTCCATCGGCATCATCACCGCAGGCGCCGCCCTCCTGGTCTACTGGGCCCTCTTCCTCTCCTACGTCTGGGGCATGCTCGCTGCAGTCGATGATGCCGGAGCCCAGCAAGCCCATTCCGCGTTCCTCTTCCTGGTCCCGGTCACCGCCTTCGACACCGAAGCCGGCGTGGGGATCGGCTGGAGCAGCGGACTCGCATGGCTCGTCGTACCACTGGTCATCACCCTGCTCGCCTTCGCCCTCGGGGCCCGCCTCTGGCGCCTGACCCGCCGACGCAACAGAAGGGGATGACACAAAACCCCTGACCACCAGCTCATTCCACCCTGCGCCCGTCCCCACGCACCCGTACCGGTTTGCGTCGCCGGGGGGACAGGAGTGGAATGAGGCCAGGACCCCAGGGAAGGCACTGGCCTTCCCGACCGGGTCCCAATCAGTCCTCCCCCTCTATCGAAGGAGCACGAGATGGGTTTGCTGGATCACAAGGTCGCGTTGATCACCGGAGGCGCACAAGGCATGGGTGCCTCGCATGTGCGCAAATTCGTCGAGGAAGGTGCGCGGGTCGTCATTGCCGACATCCTGGTCGAAAAGGGCCAGTCGCTGGCCGACGAGCTCGGCGACGTCGCCGCCTTCGTCGAACTCGATGTGACCCAGGCAGCTGCCTGGGACCAGGTGATTGCCCGGACGGAATCGACGTTCGGGCCGGTGGACATCCTGGTCAATAATGCCGGGATCGACGTGATGAAGAAATTCGTGGACTTCACCGAAGCGGACGTCCAGAAGATGTTCGAGGTGAATTTCTTCAGCCAGTTCCATGGCATGCAGAAGATCCTCCCCTCGATGCAGAAGGCAGGGGGAGGTTCGATCGTGAACATCTCCTCCGACGAAGGCCTGCGTCCCACCGCCGGCAATGCCGTCTACAGCGCCTCCAAGTTCGCCGTGACCGGGCTGACCAAGGCCGTCGCCTAGGAGTATGCCGAATTCGGGATCCGCGTGAACACGGTCCATCCCGGGGCCATCAAGACCCCCGGCATCGAACCGGAGAACATCAAGAAGGTCATCGAGGACTTCATGGAGAAGATCCCGATGAAGCGCATCGGCGACTCCGAGGAGGTCTCCAATCTGGTGGCCTTCGTCGCCTCCGACCGGGCCAGCTACTCGACGGGCGTCGAATTCATTGCCGACGGCGGAATCATGGCCACCTGATCCGTGCGGGCCTTCAGCGTGCCCCAACCTCGGGATCGTCCAGGAGGCGTTCCACCGTGCTGCGGCCCAACCCAGCCATCGCCGGGTTGGACCGTTGGTAGTACCAGACCAGCCCCATGGCCTGCTGGAAGGCCCAGGCTGCCCCGCGCTGCCATTCGACGTCGCTGCTTCCCAGGCCCTCCTTGAAGGTCGTCCGTGCCGGCCGTCCCAGCAGGTGCCAGGCGGCAACCAGATCGAGGGACGGATCGGCGGGGGCGAACCCTCCGCCGTCCAGGACTCCGGCCAGGCGCCCCCCGTCCACGAGGAGGTTGGCCGGGGTCAGGTCGCCATGGCTCATCGTGTCGTTGCCTCCGGCCGGAAGTCCGCGGAAACCGGCCCACATCCAGCGCAGCCGGGGAACGTCAAGCAGGCCGGCACTCCGGGTGAAGCAGTGCTCCATCCATTCGTCGTGATCAGGCAGGGCTCCCCCACGTCCACGTCCATTGAAGCTCCGGCCGTCCAGGTCGGTCGCCCGGAGGGCCTGGATGAACCGGACGAGGTCGGCGGCGAACTTCGGGGAGTCCGAGACCATCGTGGGGGTGGCGACGTGTCCGGGTATCCAGGTCTGGAGCGTGAACGGCAGGGGGTAGGACTTGTCGGGCCGGCCCAGACCGACGCAGGTCGGTGTCGGCACGGGGCTGCGCCCCGCGAGTTCGCCCATGGCATCGGCATCGGTACTCAGGGATTCGGCCAGTTCGGCCGGGTCGGATTCGTGGAGCGGGAAGCGGGCGGCCAGCAGGTCGCCGACGCGGAAGATGGCATTGACGGTTCCCGTGCTGGGAAGAAACCTGATGGGTTCGCTCCTCAGGTGTGGAAATTGTTGGCGGATCAAGGCCTGGGCAGTGGGAACGTCGATCGGAATCTGGTCGTGGCGCACGGATCCTCCTTGACCTGAGCTGGTCGGTTTCAATGGAGGAAGACCTTCAAGCCCACGATCAGCAGCCCCAACAGTGCCGTGCCGCCGGAGACCACCAGACGCACCCGGACCGTCGGGGCCCAGCGCAGGGACGAAAGATATCCCACCACCCCGAGTAGAACGACGTTGACCCACAATGCCGTCCACAGCGCCACCTCGTCGCTGATGACCCCCAGGACCCCCAGCAGCAGGACGCCCAGGGGAATGACGGCGGCCAGGAGCAACCCCGCCGAGTGGCGCCAGGCATGGCTGAGTTCGCCTCGAAAGCTGGCCTGGCCCGGTTCGCTCTGGTTCAGGTGCGCCACGCAGACGGCGAAGAGGTGGGCCGCCCAAAAGACGACCACCGTGCCGAGCACCTTGAAGAAATTCTCCGCCGAGGTGTCGCCGTACCTGCCCATGACAATGAGCATCGCGGAGACCACGATGAGCCCATATACGGAGGACTCGAACGAGGAGCCGGGGCGCCGGGTCCAGGTCCCGCTGCTCCCGGGTTTCTTCATCATGATGACAGTATCCCGAACAGACCGCCCCCGAACCAGAGGCAGCGGGACCCACTAGCCGAAACGCACCGCCCCGGCCAGACGGGTCTGGACCACGGCGATGTCCTGGATGCGGGTGGGATCCACCGCCGTCGGATCCTGATCCAGCACCACCAGGTCCGCATATTTTCCGACCTCGATCGAACCGGTGACGTCATCGGCCCGGCACTGCCAGGCGGCGTCGATGGTCACGGCCCGCAAGGCCGCTTCGACGCTGATGCGCTCGCCGGGGTTCAACACTTCCCCGCCTTCGGCCATGATGCGGGTGACCGCATCCTGGACGTAGCGCAGCGGTTCCAACGGGGTGACGTTCCAGTCGCTGTGCAGCGAGATGCGCAGGCCACCAGCCAGCGCCGAGGCGCAGGGGTCGTAGAAGTCGGCGCGTTCGGGGCCCAGCAACCGTTCACGGAACGCCCGGCCCCACCATCTGACGTGGCCGATCAGGAACGACGGCGAAATCCCGGCAGCTGCCATGCGGGCGATGTGTTCGGGACGGGTGAGACTGCAGTGTTCGATCCGGTGCCGGTGGTCGGGGCGCGGGTCGGAGGCCAACGCCTGCTCGAAGGCCTCCAGGGTCGTGTCGATGGCTGCATCACCATTGGCATGGACACCGATCTGCCAACCGTCCCGATGGGCCCGGGACACCACAGCCGCCAGTTCCGCCGGCGAATGGTTCAGGGCCCCGCGGCTGGTCTGGCCCAGATAGGGTTTGCGTTGGAATCCGGTACCCGCCTGGTTGGACCCATCCGACCACGCCTTGATGCCGTCGACCCGGAACAGATCGTCCCCGTCCCCCGGGCGGATCCCCTTCGCCATCCAGTCGTCATAGCAGCTCGAGACCAACATCCCCCGGTATCTGACCGGGGAGTCGTCGTCGAGCACCGTACGCAGCACGTCCAGATCCGACGTTCCGTCGATGGAGCCGATACCGCAGTCGTGCAGCAGGGTGACCCCTTGGCTGGCAGCCTGCCAAAGCAGATCGCGGATCCGCCCGGCCAGTGCCTCGCCGGTGGCAAAGGGAAGCCCTGCCCCGAACGCGGCCAGGGCAGAGGATTCCTCCAGCCGGCCGGTCGGCTCACCCTGGGCGTCGCGGGTATAGCGGCCCGCCGGTGGATCCGCGGTGTTGCGGTCGATACCGGCCCGGGCGAGGGCCGCGGAGTTGGCGTAGGCGATATGCCCGTTGCTTTCCAACACCAGCGCCGGAGCATGCGGAACGAGTCGGTCCAGTTCATGGCGGTCCAGCATCGGGTGGCCGGCGGTGATGCTCGGGTCGAATTGCTGGGCCAACACCCAACCGGTCGACGCCGGGATGGCCTCGCGCAGTGCGATAAAAACGTCGTCCGCGGTGGGACAGGTCATGGGGCTCACATCGGCCCAGTCGGCCAACTGGACCATGGAGGAATGCATATGCGGGTCGATCAACCCCGGCAGCAACGCCCTGCCCTCGAGATCGACCTGTTCGGTCCCTGCCCCGATCAGCGAAGAGAGTTCCTCGATGGAGCCCACGGCCAGGATGCGCCCATGCCCCACTGCCACCGCTTCGGCCCGCGGCCTCTGCGCGTCCATGGTCAGGATCGTCCCGCCGGAGAAGAACAGGTCGGCGTGCTGGTGGGTGGCCTGCGAATCAGTGGCTTCAGACATGTCCCCGATGATAGACCCGCCCGGCTTCGGCCCGGCGAGCCCTTGACGTGTCACCGGTTGAGCACCGAAGAATGGGTCCATGACCATCTGGATCTGTGCGACCTGCGGTATCGGGCACCCCGATACCGGGGCCCCGCCGTCGTCCTGCGCCATCTGCCTGGACGAGAGGCAATATGTTCCGGCCACCGGGCAGCGGTGGACCCATCAGCGAGAACTCTCGGCCGACGGCCACCGGATGCGGATCGAGCCCCTCGAACCGGGGTTGCACGGGTTGTCGGTGGTCCCCCGGTTTGCGATCGGCCAGCGGGGGCTGCTGGTGTGCACCCCGGCAGGGAACCTCTTATGGGAGCCTCCGGGATATCTCGACGAGGAGACCCTGGCTGCCGTCGAGGCGCTGGGAGGGGTGGCGGCGATCTCCGCCAGCCATCCCCATCTGACCGGGGCCTGCATCCAATGGAGCCATGCCTTCGACCGGGCCCCGGTGTGGGTGGCCTCTGCCGACCGGGCCTGGATCCGCCGCCCCGATCCGGTCATCGAGCTCTGGGCCGGAGTGCATGAGGTGTTGCCGGGATTGACGATGATCCAGTGCGGCGGCCATTTTGCGGGCAGTGCGGTGGTGCACTGGGACGCCGGGGCGGGTGGGAAGGGAGCCATGCTCAGCGGGGACACGATCCAGATCGGTGCCGACCGGGCCTCGGTGAGCGCCATGCGCAGCTATCCCAACAACATTCCGTTGCCGGCCCGTTCCATCCGCCGGATCCTTGAGGCCACCGCGGTCTATGACTATGACCGGCTCTACAGCGCCTTCGCCGTCATCGAGCAGGGGGCCAAACCGTTGGTGGAAGCCTCACTGTCCAGGTATATGGAGTGGATCCAGGGCCACGTCCCGGACGAACCGGAGCGGTAGCAGGCACCGGCCCCGGCCGCGGAGGGCGCACTATTTACGTGAGATGACGTCCCCGCTGTTGATGATGACGAATTCATGGTCCTGGGTCAGCAGGTTCAGGTAACCGGAATCGACGCTGAGGACGTAGGCGGTCAGCGGCCCGTCGGTGGTTTCAATATGTTCCTGCGGAACCCAGGGGGTCTGGACGAATGCGGCGACCAGCAGCAGGGAGATCCCCGACACCCAGCCCACGCTGGCCATGGCCTTGGCGAACGCGCGGCGCACCGGGTTCTGCGGGGAAAGTATCCGGATCAGGGCGAAGAGTCCGAAGACCGCAGCCACCGCGACGGGAAGCCACCAGATCTTGAAGGACACCGTCAGCGCGGCCAGGGTCACCAGGGCCAGCGTGGTGGCCAACAGCACCACCGGGCGTCGGCCCAACGGGGACCACACGTAGGTGGCCAACAGCAGTGGCAGGATCACGATCATCAGGTAGGTGACCAGCAGGTGTCCGGCCATCAGCGAACCGAACAGCAGGGCCAGGCCGTCACTCAACCCCAGCGTCGTACTGACCGCGAAGGCCGTGTTCCAGTCGTAGCCGGACACCGCGAAGATCCGCAGGATCAGAAAGACGAATCCACCGGCGGCGGCGGGGGCGACGCTTCCTGCGTACCGGTGGGCGATCTCTGCCGGCCGTGACTCGTCGAGGGGCGGCTTCGGGTTTTCGGCGGTCATCCCTCGAGGCTACTTCTCCCCCGCGATGCCTGCCGTGGGGCCGCGCCGCAGGGCAGGCTTTCCACCACGGCCCCCTTCTCCCGCCCAACGCCCCGATAGGGTGGCTGCATGAGTGAAGACGTGGTGTTTCCGCATACCCGGGATGGCGACAACGAGAAATTGGGCTACCTGAAGATGACGGAGGAAGGGTTCGTGCCCATCGACCTGTTGTGGAACGAACTCGACGCGGCCATGGAACTGACCGCGGCCGAAGCCCGCCTCGAGGAGCCGGGGCTGCAGTATCTGGCGGAGGACTGGTGGCTCGATATCGACGACCATCCTGAACGGGTCAAGGTCAGCATCCGGGAAGTGTCGATGGAGCGGGTCGTGGTGGCCAATGCCGACTTCGGGTATCCGGCAGACATCGGCTTCGAGTTCATCCTGGCCAATCCCACGCCCCGGCTCCATCCCGCCGCCTCCTAGCTGAACGGCTTCAGGCCAAGGCACCCACCTCCGCGCGGCGGCGCTCGCCGTCGATGGTGGAGGCCTCCACCATGGCCTCCCGGTCGACGACCTTGATGCGTTCACGGGCCACCGGCCCCGCGGCGGTGGCCACTGGTCCGGCGGCCTCCCCCAGGGCCCGTTCATGGCGATCAAGGGCGACCCATCCTTCCCAGCCGGTGAACTCCACCCCTCGGGCGGCCAGCAGTCGGGGCACCGCCGCGGGGTCGGGGACGACGGCGGCCGGAAGGTTGGCCAGGTCCTCGAGCAGGAGCGTGATGGTCTCCAGGGCATCGCCCTTGGTATGGCCGATCAGGCCCACCGGACCGCGCTTGATCCACCCGGTGGCATATAGCCCCACCACGTGGTCTCCGGCCTCGTCCAGGACCCGTCCGCCGGCATTGGGGATGACCCCGTGGCTCCCGTCGTAGGCCAGTTCGGGCAGGGCCGAGCCGAAGTAGCCGATGGCCCGGTAGACGGCCTGGACACCGTAGTCCACCAGCTCCCCGGTCCCGCGCACGTTGCCGGTCCCGTCCAGTTCCTGGCGTTCGAACCGGATGGCTTCCACGGACCCGTTGGACCCGGTGATCTCCACCGGGGCGTGCAGGAAGTGCAGATGCAACCGCCGCGAGGCCGGGGTCCGAGTCCCGGCGTCCTCGGCCTCCTCGCGGTCCTCCTGCTCGACCAACCAGTTGGTGAGTGTATTGACCATCGTCTTGGCCTGGTTGTTCGTCTTGATCGCCTCATCGGAGGCATCGTCGAATTCGAAGTCCTCCGGGTAGAGGACGATGTCCACATCCCTCGAATGTGAGAGTTCGCGCAACTCCAACGGGGTGAACTTCACCTGGGCGGGGCCCCGCCGGCCGAAGATATGCACGTCGGTCACCGGTGAGGCGGCCAGGCCCGCATGGACGTTGTCCGGGATCTCGGTGACCAGCAGGTCCTCGGGATGCTTGGAGAGCATCCGGGCGACGTCCAGGGCGACGTTGCCGTTGCCGATGACCGCGATCTGCTGCGCGTCCAGGGGCCAGGTCCGCGGCACATCGGGGTGCCCGTCGTACCAGGACACGAAGTCCGCGGCCCCGTAGGCGCCCTCGAGGTCCATGCCCGGGATGTTCAGGTCGGCGTCCTTGATCGCCCCGGTGGCGAAGATGACCGCGTCGTAGTGGGTTTCCAGGTCCGTCAGGCTCAGATCGGTGCCGTACTCCACGTTCCCGAAGAAACGGATGTCCCCCCGGTCCAGGACCTTATGCAGTGCCTTCACGATGCCCTTGATCCGCGGATGGTCAGGGGCCACCCCGTAGCGGATCAGCCCATAGGGTGCCGGGTACCGGTCGAAGAGGTCGATGGATACGGTCAAGGCCCCGGAGCTCACCGGGCCGCTTTTGGTCAGCAGATCGGCGGCGTAGACGCCGGCCGGGCCGGCGCCGATGATCGCGACCCGTAACTGGCTGGCATCCAACGGGTGGGGCGGGGACGGTGTGGGACGGGGATGGTCTTCAG